>JAHJLI010000124.1 GCA_018821785.1 Pseudomonadota bacterium | reverse complement strand
GTGGAGAAGTTCCGTCAGGCTGACCAAGTCGTTAAGGTCGAGTTGCTCATCAACGGTATGTACTTTGTTCATGCCGGTGGCAATGATAGCCGTTGGCAAACCGTAACCGCAGAAGATATTGGCGTCACTACCGCCACCAGCGACGATGTATTGCATCGTTTTCTCCAAGTGTTGAGTTGCCTTTTTTATCCTTTTTATCACCGGGGTATCGTCTGTAATTGTCAATGCCGGATAGTCATCGATGATATCGAATTTAATGGAAGGGCGTTTGTCTCCAGTAGCTGGATTACCCTGCCAATTTGCAACAGTTCTTTCAAAGGTTTCGAGAATTTCTTTAGTATAGAGACTCAGTTTGTCGATGGAATGGCTGCGGACTTCACCTTTGAGTGTGATCTGTTCCGGTACGATATTGGTGGCAACCCCGCCCTGTATGATACCGAAGTTGCGGCTTGATTCTTCGTCAAGTCGACCAAGCCGGAGGCTGTTCAGGGCTCTTGCTGCCAAGGCCAGTGCGTTTATTCCTGCTTCCGGGCAGAGACCGGCGTGAGCTGCCAACCCCTTTACCACAACGGTTATTTTATTCGCCGCCGGTGCACCTACGACTACATGATCGATGCCGGAGGAGTCCAGTGCGTAGCCGTATTTTGTCTTAAGCTGTTTGTATTCGAGGTGCTTGGCGCCGAGAAGTCCGATTTCCTCACAGGTGGTGATAACAACTTCAATCATTGGATGCGGGCTTTGGTTTTCCTTCAAAAGCTCAAGGAGCTCAAGAATGGCGGCAATGCCACTTTTGTCGTCTCCTCCAAGCACTGTTTCGCCCTTACTGGTGAAGATATCACCGGTTCGCAGGACCTCGACTCCGTTGGCTGGTTCAACTGTATCCATGTGGCAAGAAAGGAACAGTCCTTCCCGGTCCGGCAGATTGCCGTTAAAGCGGACGATGAGGTTGCCGGATTCAGAACCGGTTTTGGCGGCGGAACTGTCTTCGAAGATGGAATCAGCTCCAAGGGCTGTGAATTTTTCTCTTAGACAGGCGGCGATTGCGCCCTCTTTTCTTGAAGGACTACTAATTTCGCACAGTTCTGTAAAGGTGGCGGCCAGCCGCTCACGGTTTATTGCAATTGTCATTTTTAAGCCTCATTGGGGTTTGACTGAAGGAGAACGACAGCGTGACAGCTAATGCCCTCTTCTCTCCCAGTAAAACCCATTTTTTCGGTGGTGGTTGCTTTAATGTTAAGAGCGGTCGGGTCAATTTTACAGGTACGTCCAAGCAGTTCTCTCATGCCGTCCAGATAGGGCGCAAGTCGAGGAGCCTGGCAGACCAGGGTGATGTCAGCATTGGAAACGCAATATCCCTGCTCATGAGCCAGGGCAATGACATGCTCAAGCAGCGAAATAGAATAAATACCTAAAAACTTTTCATCGGTATCAGGAAAATGTTTTCCTAAATCACCTAAGCCAAGGGCGCCGAGCAGGGCATCACACAGAGCATGGGTCAGCACATCGGCATCGGAGTGTCCGGCCAGGCCATGACTGTGGGGGACAGTGATGCCGCCGAGCACAAGTTTCCTGTTTTCAGCAAAACGGTGGGCATCATAGCCGTGACCGATACGTAACTTTGGTGTGAGGTCATGGTGAATGATTTTTTCAGCCAAGAGAAGATCCTCCGGACGGGTTATTTTTATATTGGTTTCAGCCCCTTCAACAAGAGCTACCGTAATTGCTGCTTTTTCGAGAAGAGACGATTCGTCAGTGACATCAGCGTCGCCATTGAGTCTGTAGGCTTTTTCAAGCAACTCTTTCCTGAAGGCCTGGGGCGTTTGAGCCTGCCAGAGGGATGTCCGGTCGATAGTGGCCTCGACTCTGCCGGTATCGTCTCCCCTTTTTAGGGTGTCTTTTACCGGCACTGCCGCAATGCAGGCACCGTGGTGAAGAGCGGCAAGATAGCATCTGTCGATGATTTCATTACTGACAAGCGGCCTGGCAGCATCATGCACCAGGACAATAGTTGTGTTGTCGTCAAGAGCCTTAAGGCCTGCCCGGACTGAGTCCTGTCGTCTGCGTCCCCCGGCCACTACTACCAGGTTTGAAACATCGATTTCATAGCGGTCAAATAATG
>JAHJLI010000123.1 GCA_018821785.1 Pseudomonadota bacterium | reverse complement strand
ATCGTGGATCGCTACGCGATCACAATCTATCCTTATTCGTTTCAACCATGGATAAGATCGTGGATCGCTACGCGATCACAATCTATCCTTATTCGTTATGCCGCGTTGGCCTATCAGGGCTATTTTGTTTGTAACAATGGGC
Organism: Pseudomonadota bacterium; assembly: GCA_018821785.1. GTDB lineage: Bacteria > Desulfobacterota > Desulfobulbia > Desulfobulbales > Desulfocapsaceae > Desulforhopalus_A. The sequence continues at coordinate 65,001 of JAHJLI010000123.1, read as the reverse complement.
AAACGAAGATCAACCTAACGCGATTCGACGCTATTTTATACGGCTTTTTGGGAAAAATCGCTTGTTATGCCGCGTTGGCACTAAGTGCATAATAACAAGAAGAAATGAGTTTTCCTTTTTATTATTAATCTGTTGCGATGAAGCAATTTGGGGAATTTTCGAAACGGAAAGGGATATTGCCAGAAACTAAAAAAATGGCCGGCCAGAACTCAACAGCATTTTGAGAAAACTGGTCATCATACTATGGCAACCTAAGGGTAGTTTCTGTTCACCTACAAGGTGGTGGCGAACTGTTTCCGGGTGTTGAGAAGTGAGAAGACCCAGGCGATACAAGAAAAGACTAAACTGCAAATTACCTTCCACTATTTTGTTCATTTTACCGATCCGGTCGCCCTGGTGGTAGGGAACAGACATCGAGCCACACTCCCTTTTGTGACTACTCGTCGGTTATCCCCAGTTTCTTTTTCTGCCGTGGGCTGAGAAACTGCATGGCAGCTTGGCGGTCATCCGGTAGCAGAGCATTCAGTTTGGTCCGTTGCATCGGTGTCAGCTTTGCCAACTTGGCCAGCTGGGGAGAGCCTTGCAGCTGTTTTTTCTGGTCGTCGGCCGGAGCGGCACGATAGTGGGTCTCCTGCCATACGCCTGTTGCAAGCCCATGGGGGTCAAGGTTTTCGTCCGGATCCAAATACACTTTTTTGGCGCAGTTCTGTTCTGCCGCCAGACCGATCACCACCTCCCTGCTCACTCTTTTCTCGTTATAGCTCACAAGAGTCACCTCGCTTTCTTGATAAAACCCAGCCTCGGTGTTCACAACCCCGTCGATTTTCCCCAGGGTGTATTCGCCGGTCCAGAAACAAAACATGGCAAAGGCAATTTGGCGGATATTTTTGCTATCCTCCTCAAGGATCAGATTGGCGAGAAAATGCGGCACCGGCCGGGCCTTCTTTTCGAGGGTTGCGGCCATTCTTTCTGCTGTCTCGCTAACCGTCCAGACCCGATCAAGGCGAGGAATGATATCCTCGCCCTCCCGGTCGAGAAAGCGGATGACCTGAAAATTCCAGGCCGGTTCATTAAAGCGGGCAAGAAGTTCCGCATCCATCCCGCTGCTGCGGTTGTTGTATACCAGGACCGGAATAAAATAATCCTCGATGGCCTCAACCAGAAGGGGATGAGAAAGCACTTCTCGTCCGAAGGTCTGGCAACCGATGCAGCCGGGTACCTCCTGAAAAAGGAGGAAGACCGGTTTGCCTGTACGGTCTGCCTCGGTGAGCGCCGCCGGGAAATCGCGCTGCCAACGTACAAGGCCGATTTCAACGGGATTGCCTAGGGATGTCTGGTCGGCAAGAGCCTGGCGGGTTTGAACAAAGGAACAGCAAAGTGCCAGCAGAAGGCAGAGAAAAAAACTGTGCAAAGTCATAGTCACCTCCGAAATTTGGCGCGGGTGACACCAAGGCCTGATTGATCATCCTCATTTGTCGCCGGACAAGTCCAACGTGCACTCCCTGCATGTTGTCGATTGGCCATTGTGTTCCAGGAACAAGATAAGAATTATTCCTGTATTATCCAGCCTTCAAAATGCCGCTGGCTTTTCGAGAGGTGTGTTATCTTTTTTTAAGGGGAGATGCAGAAACTGTATCTCCCCTTTGTGCTCAGATTTTTTCATATCATTTTTGCTGAAAACTCACTGAAATCAGCTTATCGCCTGAACTTCCTGCCCCACTACGATCATGGGATCTAGAAGATCCATGCCACAAATCGGTTCAACAACCGGAGGAATCGATATCACGATATCATCTGCGGAATAGGCTGCAATATCCGAATGGAGTTGATTTGAGAGGCGGTTGATTTCAGCATCATCAAACTGGATTTCCACATCTGCTGCGGTTGCTTGACCTCCCGCTGGTTCGACTGGAGCCCCCGGCACATCCACGCCATTGATAGTATCCGGAGCGCCGTTCGTCTTGTCACTTAGCTCGACAGCACCAGCCTGAGCAGGCGTTACTGCAGCCTCAGATACCCCTGCCACGTCATCCGTGATATTTTCGGATGAAACGCCGGCAACCTCTTTATCTCCGGCAAAACCAACCGGCATGGCCCCTGACATCTCAACCATCACCACAGGTCCCCCGATAATCCCAACGTCAGCCGCCACGCCGGTTGTGCCATTTGCCCACTGAAAGGTGGTCTGCCCAAAAACAATATTGCCTTCGACTTCCTGAAAGTTCTTGTCGCTCGCAAGAGTAATGGCAGTGATTCCCCGCTCGCCCAGAGTCGCAAATTCCTGGTCATCGGTCTTGCCATTGCTGTTTTTATCCTGCCAAACCCCAAACGCCTGCCACTCATCATCAGCTGCGTCAAAAATGCCGTTTTTGTTTGTATCAAAGGCCAGTAACCCTTCAAGATCGGTATTGGCCTGTGGTTCGTACTCTTTCAAGGCAAGTTCATTGGCATAGCGGACAACCCGGTCATGGTCGTAATCGTAGACCAGAAACCCGTCATCCTTCCCCGCCCAGCCGGTACCTTCGGTGTTACCGTCGAGGTTCCAGTCAAAGCCCACACCGGCAGAAAGATCCAGCAACTCCACGCCGTCTCCGTCAAGATCGAGGACCACCGGTGAATAGATATAATCGCCGTCACCTTCGGCCAAATTGGCAAGATTTATATATATGGAACCGGTTGCTCCCGCTTGATCGACAGCGGTCAGGACCACGGAGGCCTTCTCCACATCGCCCTTGAATTTAAAGGTATAGCCCTCGTCCGTGATCGTACCGACAGTAGGGGCCGAGGCGGAAATAGACACGATATCGCCTGAATCGCCCCAGGTGTTGCCGCCGTTGCGATCCTCCGCGTGGAAATTGAACCAGACGGTATAAGCGTTTTTCCAGGCAATCTGATAAATACCGGAAAATTCCGGGGCAAAATTATGCTCCCGAATACTTTCAATGTGCAACTCGCTGTCCACCTCTCCGCCATGACCGTCGGAAACTGTATAGCCAACCACTACCCGGTCTTCGCGGAATACCGGTTTGACCATCAAATCGCCACCCGAGATCTGCACATCGGCCCCGCCTTCAAGGATTCTCGGGTTGAGTATAGTCAAGCTGTCACCGTCAACATCAACGTCATTACCGACCAGATTACCGATGCTGTAGTAATTCCAGACACTGTCCTCAGCTTCACCGTAATCATACTGCACCACCGGATAATCATTGACCGGCTCGACATAGATCTCCGACTGGACAACCGACTCCGCGCCATGCGAGTCGACCACGCTATAGCTGAAGGTCTCGACTCCACAGAAATTGGCATCGGGAACATAGTAGATGGTTCCGGAGCCCGGATCGTAGGCGATACTGCCGTGCCCTGCACCCCATACCCCGGCAAAGGCAATGCTGTCTTCCTCATACGGCGAGGCCATCTCAACATCGCTGTCATTGGCCAGCAGATTAACCATAGCGAAGGCGAAACTGTTATCTTCCACCGCACCGACAATACGTTCGCCCTGCAGGATCGGTGCGTCGTTCACCGGCTCAATGTCAAAAAAGGCTACCGCAGTTACCGGATCACTGATGCCGTCAGAGACGGTGTAGCGGAAACTCGCCTGGCCCGGATAGAGGTTGTTGTAATTCAATTCCGGAATAAAGCGTATCGCGCCATCAGCCAGAATATCGACCTGGCAATGTTCGGCCTGATCAACAGCGACAATCCGCATAATGTCGCCATCAATATCCGAATCGTTGGCCAGCAGATCCTGCTGAGCGAGAATGGAGATGATATCCTCTCGGGTATAAAGGAGTTCCGAATAGACATCCGGCGAGGTATTGATCTTCACATCGATTGTCGCCGTGGCCTCGGAAAAACTGCCGCTGTCGTCGGAAATCTTATAGGTGAAGGTGTCGATGCCAACCCATTCATCTGCCGCGGCAAGGTAGTGAATATTGCCGGCCCCATCCACAGAAACAGTTCCGAACTCGGCGGCACCTACCGAGACAATCCGCAGAGGATCAAAGTCGACATCGTAATCGTTGGCCAAAAAGGTGGCCGCCATATAGATGTTTTCATAGGAGTTATTTGACCAGGCGAGGATCTTCTCGTCATTCATGGCAACGGGCGGATCATTTTCGCCTTCGATCTCGGCACCCACATAGCCGATGCCGACGCCGCCCTCGCTGTCCAACACATAGTAACGGAAAAAGGCGCTGCCGGAAAAATCTTTGTCCGGCAGGAAATGAATCATCCCCTGCGGGTCAACATAGACATCGCCGTGCAGGGAGCTGTCTATGCCGCCAAAGCGCAGGTCCCCGCCATCTTCGATGTCGGTGGCACCGGCCATGAGCGTTGCCACACTCAGGCTTATTTCATGGTCCTCAATGCCGGTGGTTGCAAAAAAGGTGGTTTTCGGCAGATCGTTTACCGGTGCAATGCCAAGAGACAGGTTTCCGCTCACCTCTTCACCCTGGCTGTTTTTAGCCAGATAGGCAAAGGATGCCTCGCCGTAAAAATCCGCATCGGGGATGAAGGTATAGATACCGCCGTTCAGTTCCATCCTGCCGCCTGTTACCTCTTTAACCATATCCAGATGAAGGAGGTCGCCATCGGCGTCAGTGATAAACTTTGCCACTTCCTCTAAGGTAAAACTGAGTGCCTGGTCTTCAAGTATATGCACACGGTTGCCGATGATCTGCGGCACATCGTTGACATTTTCAACCTTGATCGTGACCCAGCCGGTGGCATCTCTGGCCTCACCATCGCGGACGATGTAGGCAAAGCCCGCCTCCTCACCGAAATAGTTGTTCTCCGGCATAAACTCGATAATGCCGGCAGCGGTCATCCGCACCTGTCCATGGCTTGCGGCGCCGAGCCCGACAAATTCAAGCAGGCCGTCCGCATCGCTGTCGTTTGCCATGAGTTCGGCAACGCTTGTAACAAGGGGCTGTTCCTCCTCTATGACAAAGCTGTCGACGCCAAAGTCGGTCGGATCGTTTTGCGAGAGAATGTCAAGATTCAGCACCCCGGAAAGGCCTGTACCATGGCCATCGGTGGCGCTGTAGGCGACAGAGGCCGGGCCGTGGAAGTTGGCACCCGGGGTAAAGGTATAAACCCCGGCATCTTCGGAAATCGTCCCGCCGGATGCCGCGGTAATTTCGGTAAGGGTAATGGTGTCGCCGTCGAGGTCACTGATGAACCGGGAGATGGTCGCCGCATCAAAGACTATTTGCTGGTCTTCCGGACTTTGCAGGGTAGTGGCGATGATTGTCGGGGGATCGTTGACATTTTCCACCTGGACAGCCGCCCAGCCGGTTGCTGCATTGCCCTCCGGGTCGCGGACCAGATACTCAAATCCGGCTCCACTGCCAAAATAATCGATATCCGGCGTAAAGGTGATGGTGCCGCCGCTCATGGCGACAGTGCCGTGCGAGGCACTTCCCAGACCGACAAAGGTAAGCGCCCCATCGACATCGGTGGCACCGGCCAAGAGGGCCGCAGCGGTGACCGTCAGCGGTTGTTCTTCGCCGGTGGTAAAAAGGTTTGCAGTAAACAGGGTCGGATCGTCGGCGGGAAGAATATCCAAGGTCAGGGTTGTGGTCAGCGTCGCACCCTTGCCATCGATGGCTGTCACCAGAACCGAGCCCGGCCCGTGATAGTCGGCATCCGGGGTAAAGGTGAAGATGCCGCCGCTTTCGCTCACTACCCCGCCTACCGCAGAACCAATGTCGGTAATGGTTATGACGTCGCCGTCGGCATCATTTATAAACCCGGCGATGGTCGCCGTATCAAAGATGAGCGGCTGGTCTTCCAGGAGGGTCAGGGTGCTGCCGGTGCTTTGCGGCGCATCGTTTACCCCGGCCACCAGGACCTGGACCCAGCCGACCGAGGCAAGGCCTTCACTATCTTCGACCAGATACTCAAAGCCTGCGGCACTGCCGAAATAATCGGCATCCGGTGTAAAGGTAATGGTGCCGCCGTCGACAGTTACCGTGCCGTGCAAAGATGCGCCAAGCCCTGCAAAGGTGAAGACGGTTCCATCGACATCGCTGTCACCGGCAAGCAGTGCCGCGACGGTGGTGCTTACCGGCTGTTCTTCCTTGGTCGTCAGAATATCCGTCCCGGTATTGATGGCATCGTTTACCGGTGCGATCTCAAACTGCAGATGGCCCTCCACCGTACCGCGATGATTGTCGTTGGCCAGGTAATCGAATGAGGCAGGTCCGAAGTAATCGGCATTCGGGATAAAGGCATAATAGCCGTTGCGGACGGCAATGCTGCCGCCGATCACATTGGTGATACGTTCAAGGTGCACGGCGTCGCCATCGGCGTCGTGGATAAATTTAGCGACCTCATCCGGGGAGAAGGTGAGGACATGATCTTCCAGTAGCGGCTCGCGGGTATTGCTCAGCACAATCGGCGCTTCGCGTTTATCAAGCACTTCGACCGCTACCCAGCCTGTTGAGATATTGCCCGAGGCATCCTGGACGCGGTATAAAAAGCCGGCTCCGGTACCGGCATAATCCTGCTCCGGTGTAAAGAGGATCGAACCGTCCGGCTGCATCTCTACCGTGCCGTGTGTGGCCGCACCGAGCCCTGCGAAGGTGATAGCCTCGCCGTCATGCTCGACATCATTGGCCAGGAGTTTACTCGTGCTGACGATAAGAGGCGTATCCTCCATTATGATGAACCGGTCGTCGGCAGGTGTTGCGCCGGTATTGACATCGTTATAGGCAAGGGTCACCCTCGCCATGACCGGATAGGCATCGGCGTGGTCACGGACCCAGTAGGTAAATTCTATATCGCCATGGTAGCCCTCATCGGGGATAAAGGCCAGGCGGCCGCCTACCATCGCCACCTTACCGTGTTCGACACCCCGGAAATGATCGAGCAGGAGCGAATCGCCCTCGGGATCGGAGTCATTTGCCAGGAGGCGGTCGAGATAGAAGATCTCCCCCTCGGCCAGGGAAAAGGTGTCGTCCTGCAACTGCGGCAGGTCGTTGACGTTTTGCACCAGCACCGTGGCAATCCGCTCGACAAGCTCACCTGTCGGACTGATCACCGTATAAATAAAGGAACCGGTGCCGACAAAGCCCGGAGTCGGGGCAAAACGGATATCGCCGTTAGTATCAAGCCACACCCGACCGTTTTGCACGGCACCAAAGGAGACAAAGGTAAAGGTCTCGGCCGTCTTGCCATAGCCGCCGGACAGGGTGTTTTCCGCCAGTTGCGAGGGTAGAAAGCGCAGGATCGAATCTTCGGCCATGGTGAAGATGGCTCCCTGTTCTATTCCCGGCAGAGGCTGGGGTAAGACGGCATCTTCCGGGGCAATGAGATGCCCGGAAAAACTGGTGTCAGCTTCCTCCATAAAGCCGCTGTCGATCACCCCTTTTTGCACCTGTTGTTGGTAAAAGTCCTGGGTCTGTTCATGTTTCCACCACGGGGCGCGGCTGCCGTCGGCGAGCAGGCCGTCGTAGCCGATGGTATCGCGGTAGTAATAGGCCCCGGATGCGGCCGTCTCCGGTGGGGGCCAGGCGTCGGCCAGGAGTTCCGGCCAGTGTTGCGACAAAAACTGCTGCATTGCTTCGGGGTCTGAAAAATCCGGAATTGGCAGCCGGGAGGAAAGAGCAGTTACTGCTTTTTCCGGTTGGGCGGATTCGTTCGGCGTTTGCACATACTTGTCCTTTGCAGCCCCGGCCAATGGTTTTGCATAGTCGCTGTTGGCGAAAAGCGTATTGTTCTCTGCCCCGGCAACTCTGGCAAGACCGAGCAAACCGCCGGAGAGCCCGAGGGCCATGGCCATGAGTTCTGCGCCCGGCCCGGAGAAGAGGTTGTTTAAGCTGACAATTCGGAGAATCTCGCCCAGCTGCTGCTTCGGCATTTGCTCCGGGCGAAGCGGCAGGGAGGTGAAATCGCTGGCCTTGGCGGTAAACAGCTGCCCCTCCAGGCCGACATTGCCGCCGCCGTGGAAGATGCCGCTGCCCCAGGATTTGGCGGTGCGCGAGCCGGTCTCGCCGTAGGTGTAGGTTATGCCGGTTTTGCCAAAGCCGTACCTGGCGAGGATTGCATCTACCTTGTTGACATCTATATAACCATCGACATCGCTTGCTGTCTTGATTGCCGAGTCGATGCGTTCGCCGCGATCCCTGGCGTAGAGAACGCCCAGCATCTGTTCCTGGATATTGGCCATATCGCCCACAATCACGGTTACTTTACCGCCAGTTCCGCTGCGGTAGCTGATGGTTGAGTCCTCGCCCCGAACAAGTGTCAGGCTGGGCAGCTTGCCGTCGATCAGCAGCCGCCCGCCGTTTGCCTGGTAGTATCCCATCACACCGGCAGCAGATGCAGCGCAGGAGATTGCGGTTTCCCGCATACGTGCATCGCCGCTGAGACTGGTCGCCACCTGGCCATTTTCGTTCAGAGTAAAACCGACGGTGGCCTGTGGCGGTACTTTTTTTACATAGAAAACGGCAATAGTTTTGGCGATTGACTGGGAGATATAGAGGCTGTCCCAGATATCCGCCACGCTCATCTCGTCGAGGTCCTCAAAATAATGGGCATAGCGTAAGGGGCTGAAAAATTCGGCATTCATCTGGGCAAAGCCGAATGAGCCCTGCAGATCATTCGGGATATCCACCCCCTGCTTGGCCAGCATGTCGACGTTGTAACCGGAATAATAGATGCTCTTCTCATAAACATCGTTTGCCACTTCGGCGGGTTCCTCAATGATATTTATGGCCGCATGGGCCGCCTCGGCTCCGGCCGGAGCGATGTTGTCGGTGAATTCTTCGATGTTTTCGGTGTCGATTATCTGGCCGTCGCAGTTACGGGTGGCACTGGCGAGTTGAAGCGCCAGGGCGATAAACACACCGAAAACAGGAATGGCGCATAGAGCATATGAAACAATCGCCAAGGCAATCTGTTCGCTTCCCCCCTGCACATCGCCATCGGCAATGGACAGCAGGCCCTGGACGACACCGATAGCGCAGCCGATCGCCGGCATGGCATTGCCAAGCGCTTGGGTCGTACCGGTTAAGGCCGTCGATCCGGTCGTCATGGCCGCAGTCGCATGCGACACCGCCACGTAGGTGCTGAGGCCGCTTTGTACAACACTCAAAGTCGCCTGCATCTTGGCAATGGCGTCGCCGCTGTCGAAGGCATCGGTCATCTGCCTCACGCTGAGCCCCAGACCGACTATGGAAGCGGCTGCTCCAGAGTATGCGGCGCCAATGGCTCCAGGCGTTGTTGTTGGATGGGTTCCAGGTGTTTCATTGAAATGGTTAAACGCCTTGATTCCGTTGTCGATCATCGAGGTAGTAGACGAGGCTATCGCCCAATCGTCGCCTGTCTCCAGGGCCTGCTGCAGGCGGATGATATCGCCGATGGCACCCACCAGGCTTGAGGTTCCCTGGATGGCTGCAGACTGCTCGTCCGACAGCACCTTGTAGCCTTCGCTGAGACCGGCAACCGTATCCAGAGATTTGAGAAGATTTACCGTCGCTTCGAAGGCCTCCCAGTCGCTGCCGTACTTGAAGGCCTGGATGAGGCCCGTGACGTCGTCGCCGACTTGTTCTATTGTTTGCACGGCTGCGGCAACAGCCGACATCGCTGTCCAGAGGTCGGCGTCGAGGCCTAGGAAGGTGGTGGAGGGTTCCGGCGGGTTGTTGCTTTCAGAAAATGTCTTGTTACCGTCGGCGATAGCCTTCGCTTCATCAGAGGGAACCCCTAATTCCTCAAGTTGAGCAAGAAGTTCTTCTCTTGTTGTGGGAAGGTTGTCGCCGTTAACAACCACACTTTCGCCTCCACCATCACTTGACGAGAGTGCCAAGCTTTTGATAATTTTTCCAACACTGGTGAGAATATAAATATCCCGATCGTTAGGGAGGAAAAACAGTTGTGAGGAATGGAGTTCAGGGGGAATGAAATTGTCGGCTAGCGGGTCTGCGTCTTCTTGAGTGACGACCTTACCGGCGGGAAGTACTATGTTATTTGTCACCCACGGATTATTCGTTGATGTCACATTTTCTAAATAGCTTTTGGCCCACTGATCAACAAATCCATTGGCATCGCCATACTCACCCGTTATCAGGCTTCCTCTGGTAACCTGATCTTCATTCTTTTTATCCTGCAATGAACGAAGGTTACGTTCAATGTTTTCGATCTCTTTTATATCCTCCCGTTCAAGATTCTGATAATTGGCTAAAACGGCGAGCTTTTCCTCCAATTTATTGATTTCAGATGTGAGACTGGAAATTTTGTCGTTGAAAAGAACAAAAATTGGATCTACTTCCCCCGGAGGATGGGTATTGTTTAAAGCAGTTATACGCTCTGTCCGGTTAGTGTGCTGCCCTTCAAAGGTGTCAAAGGGGTTAAAGAGTGCATCGAATTTATTGGCTAAGACATAATCAAAAGTGACAGTTTCGCCAAGATGTTCAGTGCCGGGAAAGATTTCACTGCCGATAGGAACAGGGCTCCCTTCTTCTCTGATATTCAGAAATTGTCCCTTTGGAACCCCTAGTGGTTCAGAAACAGTTTTCAGGTTGTTTCTGACAAACTCAAGATAGGCGGGATCTTTTACTACACCACCACCGGCCGCAGGATCGGTAGTGGTGCCTCTCATGCCAAATGTATGGGCAATTATCTGACTAATTGCGCCACCTTTGGAATCACCTGTGACACTATAATAAAATTTATCACTCCCATCGGGGAGTTTATTATCTTCCTTGAATTTATCAACAAACGACAGAGCCTCTTTGTCCTGTTCGTGGAGCTTACCTGCGATATGGGAAAGATTGGGCCCACCTATTGCCCAGTCCTTCCCATCAGCATCTGAGCCACGGACAGCAAAGACCACCTCATTGGTGTTTTCTTTTCTCAGTGCATAGATTTCTAGGCCGGATTTAAATTCCTGTTGTTCTGCGATCACCCAACCGAGAGGAGCTTCAATTTCAGTTCGCCCTTTAAGGTAGGCGTTATCAGCCAACTCAACACGTTCAGCGTGGGTTATGCGAGCCATTTTAGGATCTCCAAATGATTTCTATGAAAGCTGGTTAACTTTTAGCAGACGCCCGACCAAACTCGTCATTTCTTCTTTTTAGCACCTAAGCGTTCTTCGACCAGATCGAGAAAAGATCCCATCTGCTCATTATGCAACCGGTTATATTCCTGAATTTCTGCAATAAATGGTGATGGCAGACTTATTTCATGACTGCTTTTTGCAAATCCGCCGGGATGCCAATTAACCCAACGCGTTGAATCTATAAAGAGGAAAAAATTGTCTTCCACCTGACTTCCTCTATATGGCCCTGATATATGTTCATCGACGGAAGCGATGGAGAACCCCAAGTCCCATGCACTGCCGTGAAGCATATATCGACCATATGCGCCACCCCCATACCACTTCGGATCCATCTCCCCAGATTTCTCTCGAGCCCGATAGGTGAATTCGACCAACTTAAAAGGCTTATATGAATAAAGCCATGGATAGCGAGGAAGATCATTTTCTTGAAAATATTCACCCAAAAACATTGCCGAATTACGAGAAAGGCCACCGCCTTTGGCGTAAAAAGTATCTTCAATGGTGAGGGAGAGATCGGCTTGTTTATCTACGTAAAAATCAAACACCTCATCCCATCGTCCCAGCCCTCCCGGAGTGCAGCTATTAGAGTCACCAAAATACCCACAAGTGCTTTGTCCGCTCGGGACCATGCGATAGGCAACCGCCTGGGCTCCATGCAGCTCTTCGCTCACCCTGGAAGTCGGCATATTATAACGGTCGGCAAACGCCTGACTATACGCCCAGAGGCCGGTATCTTCCTCCCTGCCGCCCCGCCAATTGGTTTCAGTTACAGTGGCAGTAGTCGCATGAAGTTCCAGAACCCTTTGCCAGAATGACGGCGGCAACTGCACCAGATGCGACTCCGTTTGCGAACCGGGAAAGCGCACTGCGCGGGGGATATCCGCCGGCAGCAAGGTGGCCCTGCCGTCGATCAGGAGGGTGACCAAGGTCAAGCCTTTCCTGAGCGCCCCTTTGTTATAGCCTATCGCCTCAATGGTATAGGGCTGGGTCGCAGTCTGTCCGTCAACCTCCAGGGTAACACCCTGAAGACCAAAACCATTCTGCCACTTGGCCTTCAGCTCAGGGTTACGCTCTCCAAGTATATATAAAGAACTTTTCCACGGCTTGAACTCGACATCATGGTTCTTTTGTATGCCGAGCTCCGTACCACTGTCGATCCACAGATCGAGAACACAATCAAAGGACCAGACACATTTTTTACTGTCCCCCTCGCCGTGACAGCGTTTACGCCCGGAAGGCTCAACGCGAAAAGCCGCAATCTCCGCACCACGCAGCTCTTTATCGCGCCACTCCTTGGGCAGAGCAAAACGCTTTTGCGCATATTCGCTTACCACCCATGCGTGGTTATCAGTTGTGATAGTGCTGCCATAGCCGCAAAACCTTTGAAACCTAGAATCTTGACGCTCCGCGTAGGTCAATCTATCGCAGGAACCGTGGGCCAGGCCCAGTGGCAGTATTAACAGGAGCAGGGCTGTCAACCCTATGAATTGTTGTCTGTGCCTGATGTTCATATGATCGCCTTTGTATAGTTTTGGCAAACCGACCGGATGTTTTTTCTCATATTTAGGAGTTTTTACAGCTAATTAAAGATCCATTACCGGTATCTTTATGTCTTTAACTACCCCACCCGGAAGATAAAAAAATCGTTTGACGATGACTGTTTCTCCATGTCGCACAGTGACGGAATGTTTGCCTGCCGGCAGCGGGTAACGGTTTGTTCTGAGAAAAGATTCATCCAAAACAAATTCGACGCCATCGACAGTGACTTTGGCATTCTCAGTCTGACCGGAAAACGAGATGAAGGCCGGGAGTTGGGGAACCTCTTTGTTTTTTGGACTCGCGCATCCAAGCAAGGGGAGCGTAAAAAGCAATAGTATCAAGAGAAGGGCCTTCGATTTCTTCATAAGTATCTCCAACTGGTCTTTTTTCTGGGGTTTTTTTGTTTCAAATTTTTTACAATACCAAATTGATCCTGCATTTTTCTTACAGCAATCCCCATTTCGATTGTCTTATCTTCTCCCATCAAACCGGCACCCATTCCTCACCGAAATAATTGTTTTCCAGCATGAACTCACCAGTTCATGTACATAGCAACGTTTGCATCAATAATCTTTGCAAGTTCGCCCATTACTTTCTGAGTTTCAGCCACCTCTTCTTTGCTCATACCTTTGACAAGTTCTCGAAGTTGATTTTGATAGAGGATCTTTGCTTGCTCGGATTTTGCGTTTGTGGCAGCAAGAGATGCCCATGCAACGGCAAGCTGCCTGTTCTTTTCGAGACCCCGCCCAGAAGCGTATATTGAACTGAGATTGATCATTGCCTTTTCGTGCCGATGCTCTGCCGCCTTTTTATACCAAAGTGCCGCCTGCATCTGGTCATTAGCCAAACCACCTTGGCCTGATGTGTAAAGCGAAGCGATATTAAACATTGCAGTGCCAAGATGTTTCTCGGCTGCTCGGAGCCAATAGCTATATGCAGTAGCAAGGTTTATTTCTACCCCCTTGCCAAAGACGTAGATATTTCCAATATTTCCCAATGCATCAGGATTTCCTAATTCCGCCAAAGGCGTAAGAATTGCCAACTCAGTCTTGAAATCACCACGATTGCCTGCCGCCGCCACGTCATGCAATGGATCGGTGTTTGGCGATACATGTCCACGTGCTGCTTCCAGAACTGCCCTGTGAAAGGTAAGAATGTCACGAAGATCCGCACCAAACTCTGTTGATGCGACCAGGTCGATCCGAGGGTCGGACAAAAAGAGCATCCATTTTTCACATACAACTGATTTTGCGTCACCTCGCGAGAACATATCATCTGCTGTGGCTCTTGCCATAGTTTTGAATTCATTGAGTGTATTTGACTGAAATGTTTCGGCGGCTTCCTGCCCCTGGCTGCCACGAATAATTCCTGTGACGTAAAGAATCCAACCATGCGCCGCCTCGACGTACGGGCCATTTCGCTGACGCCAGCCTGAGAGAACGATTTCAGGATCTTGTTTGCCTTTCGAGGAAAGTTGGCTGCAGGCCGCAATCATATTATCCGTGAATGTTGCTTGCGTGAGAGCAAAACCTACTGCTGCATTGCGAGCCTCAGTAACAGTCAAAGGTTTGATTGGTGCAGGAGTGTCTTCCCCAATAGCCGTTATGACAAACGAACAGAAAAACAATAGGGTCAAGACCGATTTAGAAATTGGGCGCATGGACATTTCCTTTTAGGGTTGGATCAGCAAAAATTCAGGTCAGCCGCGGCACCCTCTCGGTGAGACGCCAGCTGAACCCGATTGTCAGATTATGATTGCAAATGGTCTATTGCCACTCTCCCTGCATTGAAGAAAGGTCAACAGATGCCTTGTCGAGAATCTTAATGGCACTGCCTGAGCCATGCGGCGCAAACCAGGAAAACCCTGAAGGTTGAGTCCATGCCTTATAGTCAATAACCGCATCCGCCCCTATTGCTCTGGCTCTTTCAGCCAAGGAGAGTGCGACTTTTTTGCTGGAACCGTACCAGACCTTTCCTACTTCGATTTGCTCCAGCACTTCAAATTTTTGCGATTCCGGAAGAGTCAGAGGTGTGAGAAGCACTTTGTTTGAGTGCGCGGGATACTTGTTTTGCGAGACAGCTGTAGTATCTGTGGTGTTTTTTGCGATAAACGGACTGTGTGCTGAACAGCCTGCAAGAAGAAGAATCCCAGTTAGAAGTATTGCTAATTTCATTTTTTCTCCATTGTTTATAAAATTTCGCCCTTGGAGCGCCCACATAACCATTTGTTTGGATTAAACATTTTGAAAGACGCGGTCAGTTAACAATTGCGCTCTGACATTCAGGAGAAGCTATCAGTTCAACAAGTATTAGTCCCAATTTGTCTGTGATCGCTTTTTCCGCCTGTCCACGCGAGATGGCACCCATGTAATTGCGTTTTAGCCCTTCTTCAAAACCAGCACTGTCCTTCTCTGCGAGAAGCGTCCCCTTGCCATCATAGACACTCATCTTTATCTCCCATTGCAGTTCAACTTCCGCCCAGCTGTCGGAGCGAAACTGTTTTAAGGTTAAGACGATGATTTTGTCATAGAAAGAGGCGACCTTTTGCTTGATGAGCGCTTCCTGATTGTCGTTTGTGGAAATTGGGAACTGTGTTACCTGAAAACCATTTGCGGTAAAGGAAGACGCAAGAATGGTCGTAATGTCTTCAGCCAGGGTTTTGCCTGATTTCGTGTCGGCATCCCTCGGCATCCCTGTGCCTAAACGATGAGGGCCAATATGCGTTGGCAGTTTTTTCCGGTCAACAACAAATGGCCGCAGGTCCTGCACACCTATTGCCAACTTGCCTGATCCCTGGAAATTGGTTTTGAGGTGCGCTTTGGTTAGGTCGTATTTGGTAGCGCGACACCCAGCAAAGAGAAAAATGATGAAAAAAAGAACAAATACATTTAAAAAACATCTCCTCATTTTTGCAGCTCCTAGTAAAATTTTTCAACACCCACAACCTGCCGAAATTTTTCCAGCAACATCATGTAGTCGTAACGGGAAGTTTTGTATTGTCTCTGTGACCGGTAATAATCCTGCTGGACATTGAGAACATCAAGCAAGACTTTTGCTCCTTCATCATAGGCGGCCCGGGTTGATTCCAGTGCCTTTTCATTAGCCGCAACTGCCTGTTTATTTGCTGCAATCAACTCGCGGGTTTGCTGGATACTCTCCCAGAGCGATCGTACCGAACGGTTCATTGCCCGCTTGGCAGCGGTGACTCGCTCCTCGGCCGCCTTGACTCTTTTTCCGGCAGCCATGGCGGCGGCAGTGTCCCGGCCTCCTGAAAGGATTTTTCCCTCAAGGCGGAGACCAATATCCGCCTCGCTCCGCTCTTCGCCATAACCCAAGAGACCATTATCAGGATGCCGTTCACTGTAGTCGGCAAAAAGGACCAGGGTCGGCAAAAAACGACTCTGCATTCCCCGGTACTCGAGCTGTGCGGTTTTCAGCTGCAATTCCTTGATATTGATATCGATATTAGCTGCACCGGCGACCTCAAGCCAGGTGGCGACATCTTTTGGGACAGCCGGCAACAACATATCCGGCGCAAGATCCTCAAGTTCGCAGGCTATCTCTTGGTCAATGATTTCCTCCAAAGCTTTGTTGGTATTATCAAGGTCGGTTTTCCTGGCAATCTCAGCCGCTGCCGAAAGGCGATAACGGGCCTCGGCATCATACTGGCTGGTAATAGTACCGAAGCCAAGTTCGAGTTTATCTTCTGCATCCCGAACCTGTTTTAACAGAGCCGCGCTTTCCGACCGGGCCAGCCGGTGCGCCTGCTGCGCCGAAAGTATTGCGTAATATCTTTCATGCACCTTGATGAGGAGATCCTCGCCCGCCTTCTTTTTCAGCAGTTCGGCGATATCCATCTCGGCCATACCCTGCAGGGCTTTGCTGCCTTTTTCCAAATCAAACACAGGTTGTTCTAACCCTACTTTTATTTCACCTTCGTTGAATTTTGCCAACCGATCCGCAAGTTTTGCACTGTCTTCCGGCTGAGAGCTGTCCCGGCTTCGCATATAAGAGCCGGATGCAATCAGGGTCGGGCCATAACCGGCAACCGACTGCCACCCATCGGAATTCCTCGCTTCAGCGGCAAATGTGTCGGCTCGTAACTGAACATCGTGTTTAAAAGCGAGCCGAATGGCCTCAGGAAGATCCAAGGCCGAAGCCGGAGTTGAAAATCCGGCCAGGGTAACGAGTGCTAGCAGACAACACCTGTATCGTAATAAATGAAGTTTCATCGTATCATGTTGTTAACAGATATTATTTGGTAAAGAACAAAGAGTTCCAAGGTGTTATGCCAGACAACAATGCTCTCAGGCGTCGGGTTTTTGGGGGTCTTCCACAACGTCCGGCTGCATGCTGCTGTACGGCGGAAGCTCCCTGGCCGTGATCCCGCCGGTCTTGAGATCGGGTGCGATAAGGCGGATGATCTGATCGGGAAACTCATTTTTGCGGATATCCCCGAGCATATTTTCCACCCCGCCGAAGGGCGCGACAAGATCGATAATCCACAGGCGATCCCCTGATTTCCAGTCGTCCGGCCGCAGTCTACCGCCATTCTGAAACAGGCGCTTTTCTGCAGCTTCATCGAGAAAAGCCCAGCTTATAAAGGAGATAGGGTACTCTTTTTTCATGTAGAGCTTGCATTGTCCCGACACTAGGGGTGGCAACAATAACCACTCAAGATCACTGATAAACTGAAAACGGCGGTGCGATGACTGCATGTAGAGCATAATGATCGGCCCCATCGCCGGCAGACGTTTCAGAACCTTCAGAGACTGATCGTGAATGTGTTCTTTTAAAGCGGCATTCTCCTCCGCCTCGCTTGTTTTCATGGTGGGGGGCTCATCATTTTGTTTCTCTGTGTTTATTGTCATGTTCATATCTCCCGTAAACTTTGATCTTTATACCGTAAAATCGGTCCAAGAAAATATTCGATCACCCTTCGTTGCCCGACCTTGACGTCGGCAGTCACTGTCATGCCCGGGGTAATGACTCCCTGACGCCCATTAATAATGTTGGGGAGCTGGTAGCCGCTTACCGAAACCCGAATCGGATAATTCGGCCCCATTTCCTTGTCGATAACCGCATCCCCGGCAACCCACTCGATGTTCCCCTGCAGATCACCGTATTGAGTAAACGGATAGGCGGTTACCTTCACCGACACATCCTGCTTCTGGGCAATAAAACCGATATCCTTGTTCAACACCTTGGCCTCAATCTCCAGGCCGCCGTCGGTCGGAACAATCACCATCAGTGGCTGAGCTGCGGTTACCACTCCACCGACAGTATGAATAGCCAGCTGCTGAACTATGCCGTCGGCCGGAGACTTCAGTTCAAAATGGATCTGTTTATTCTCAGCCTTAGCCAACTGATGGCCAAGGCTTTCTCTGGCAGTTCTGGCTTCTGTCAAGGCTCTCAGCAAATCTCGGCGGTACTCTGTTGCCACCAGCCTCTTTTCCTCTTTCGCCCGTAAAAGCCGGGCATCTACTTCCTGCAAACGGCTCCCCGCGGCAACCAGATTGTGCTGCACATCACTCATTTCTATCTGCGCCTGCAGAAGCTCAGTGCTCGAGATAAGTTTTCGTTCAGCAAGGATGCTTTTTTTGTCATACAGCGCACGAGATAACGGCAACGACTCGGTCAACCTCCTGAGGTTTGCCTGAATTGATTCACGCTCAGCCTGGCATCGTTCTATTTCAGTTTCCAGGGCCGCCTGCCGCTCCTTATAGGCCGCCACAGATTGTTCGAGTAAGCGACTCTGCAACAGGACCGTCTGTTTATCGGACTCGGTTGCAGGGACAAACAGGGCTGGATTGTTCTGCAACTCGGCATCCAGGCGGAGAATGGTCAACTCTGCTTTGGAAAGGTCTCTCTGCAATGTGCCGATATCGGCAGTGCTGTCGGTATTGTCCATCGACACGAGAGGATCACCCTTTTTCACTATCTGCCCATCGCGCACATGGATTGCGGTAACCATCCCCGGTTCCAGCGGTTGTACGATCTTCACCTTACCCTTGGGAATAACTACACCCGTGGCACCGACGACGATATCCATCCTGGCAAATGAAGCCCAGCCGATGACAAAGGTGGCAAAGACAACTACAAAAATCAGCATTACCCGAGAAAAGGGGGCGGGTGGTCGCTCCAATACCTGCAGGGTGGCAGGCATGAACTCGGCATCTCGACGCATCTCGTTGTGTTTTCTGTAAGTCGAGACTACCTTTACAAGAGGCATTCTGCGTAACAGCGAAGCCTTGCCCTTTGGTTTATCCGGTGTTTTCCCTGCAGTGCCGTTGGGTTCTGCATCAGAGCTCTTGATGTCAGGCATAGATTCCCTCCTGAATGTTATGGAGAGTTGCATAGCGTCCACCCGATGCCATCAGATTCTCCGGAGTATTGTTTTCGACCACCATTCCTTTTTCGAGGGTGATTATGCGATCGGCGTGGCGGATGGTGGAGAGCCGGTGAGCAATAATAAATACGGTACGCCCCTTACAAATCTCCCTCATGTTGCGCTGTATCACCAGCTCCGATTCATAATCCAGCGAGCTTGTAGCCTCGTCGAAGATGAGCATTCGCGGATTGGTCACCAGCGCCCGCGCTATTGCCAGACGCTGACGCTGGCCGGTTGAGAGCTGAACTCCCCGCTCCCCCACCGGTGTATCATAGCCATGCGGCAGTTCCATAATAAAGGGATGCGCCCCGGCAAGTTTTGCGGCCTCAATCACCGCTTCAATCTCAAGCTCGGGAATGTTGAGAGTAATATTGTCGCGGATGGAAGAATTGAAGAGGACCCCGTCCTGAACGACGACACCAATCTGTCGCCGCAACCAGGAGGCATCGACCATGGACAAATCAACGCCATCGACAAGCACCCTCCCCCGCTCAGGCACATACAGACGCTGCAGCAATTTTGCCAAAGTGGTTTTGCCGGAACCGGTACTTCCGACAATGCCGATCACCTCTCCGGCGGCAACCGAAAAGGAGACATCATTCAACACCGTGAGACCTTCCGGCTTATACCTGAATGAGACCCGGTCAAAAACCACATTGCCTGCAATAGCCGGCAAGGTCACACGGTTCGGATCAAAACCTGGCTCTCCAGGACAATTGAAAATGTCGCCAATTCTGGCAATTGAGATTTTGACTTGTTGAAATTCGTTCCAGATTTGCGAAAGGCGAAGGATCGGAGCGATCGCTCTCGATGAGAGCATATTAAAAGCAATCAACTGACCGACGGTAAGGTTTCCCGCCAGGACCTCTTTAGCCCCGAACCAGAGCAGCAACACTGACAGCATCTTGCTGATAAGAGAGGTGCTCTGACTGATCAGATTGGCGAGGTGACCGCTGCGAAAACCGTTTTTGACATGGTGGGCAAGCTTATTTTCCCATTTCTCCTGGATTCTCGGCTCAGCGGCAACTGCCTTAATCGTTTCAATGCCACTGATTGTTTCGACAAGAAATGACTGGTTGCCGGCATTGCTTGTATACTTATCTTCCAGTTTTCCACGCAAGAACGGGGTGATGAAAAACGAAGCACAAAAGAGAAAGGGTAAGGCCACCAGAACAATCGTGCACAAAAACGGGCTGAACAAAAACATGACCGCGAGAAACACGACAAGAAAAAACAGGTCGAGAAAAAGCATGATGCCGGTACCGGTGATAAACTGCCGCACAGTCTCAAGTTCCCGCATTCTCGCGATGGTATCCCCGATCTGACGATTCTCGAAATAGCTGAGCGGCAGGGTCATGAGATGCTTGAATACCTGCACGCCGAGCATAAGATCAATCCTGTTTGCGGTATGCGAGAGCAGATAGGCTCGCAAGGCATTCAGGATAATCTCAAACAGGGACACCACTACCAGCGCAAAAACCAGGACATCAAGAGTGGAAAGACTGTTATTGCTCAGAACTTTGTCAATAACAATCATGAAGACAAGAGGAGAAAGCAAGGCGAAAACCTGAACAAACATCGACGCCAGAAGGCAATCTCGAAGAATATTGCGATATTTCGCCGCAGCTTGAATAAACCACCGGATTCCGAATTCTTGTTGCACCCCCTCCTTTTCATGATGTTTCTTCAGCAGCAGGATTTTTCCACTCAGATCGGCCTGCAGTGTTTCCAGTTTCACCCATGTGGCCCGCTCTTCAGCTAGCCTCTGGACGAGTACCGTGTTGTTCTCCTTGCTCTGTTTTGCAAGAACGATGAATTCCCCGGACTGCAGTTCTGCCACAACGGGGAAGAAGGCCGATTTAAGTTCAGCGATCTTTTTGTCCACCACGGTCACTTTCATGCCGATTTCCTGGAAAACACGGGCAATCTCGAGAGGCAACAAGGTGATTCCTGTGGTACTGAAATGGTGCTTAATCTGTTCCATGCTCACAGGTGTGCCATTTAATCTCGAAATAATAGCCACACAGAACAAACCACTTTGCAGGTTGGGCGCGTTTTTTGTCATAGCAGATATATGGGTAATGTTGTTAGGGTTGATAACCACTCATCGTTGGTGGCCGAAATTCATGGCATGATGTTCTTTCCACTTATCGATTACAATTGGGCTAACAGTATTTTTTATAAATTCAGGGTTTTTTATGATAGGAATTTTTTCTTAAGGAAACTCCCTTTCTTTTCTCGCACAACCCTATATTTGAATTCTTACATTTTTCTTATTATTGCAAAATATTCACATCAGTAATTTTGATGCAAAGAAATAGCAAAATTTTTGCGCACTGGAGAGCAGTCCCTAAATCCTACCAGCAACAACCATATGTAAACGGTGAAATGAAGCTTTTAAGAATATCCCGTTTGTCGAGCCTATGATAAATTGGCATGACACAGCCCAATTTCCAGGTCTTGGTTTACCAAATTTGAAAAAAGTGACTCATTTGTCCGACCAGAAACATGCCTATCATGTTTACCAATAGCAGGATCACTAAAAAGACAATTCGATAGCACAAAGAAATTTCATAGTCAAGACAAACGATTCATCCATCAGTCGACGCACCTGACAAAATACATATCATTTTTTCAACTAATTACATGTAAAGAAATAGTTGGTCCCAATGACCCATCATTGGGATCAATTTTCCAATCGGCTTAGCTCACCACAGACCACCCGCTAAAAATATCACTCCAGACGAGCTTAATAAAAATCATTTTTAATGCTTAATTAAGATAGGTTTTTTGACGTTTGCACAACAGTTGGGCATATTCCCCTTGAGAAATCCTTGTCAACCTGTGCTTTTTTCAACCCATTTCAGCGGGTATAATTATTTTTCATGTGCGGATTGTGCATGTTCATAGATTATCTATCAAACCGCCAATATTTAGCTGAAGGCAGCTTAAAGCGTAAAAGAGATGGTTAGTTCCCCCTCCCGGAAAAAATGGTGATTTTTTATTATAAATCTATTTATTTTGGATAGTTGCGATATATTTCATGCGATGAAATATCTTGTTAAGGATATATAGATAGCTAAAAGAATTGATTGGTGAGGAAAGAGTACATACCCAGCGTACTATTTGGCTGAAAGACTCCTTTTGAAGGATTGGCATATCTCTGCAAACATGTAAAAATAGCGCCTGAGTAATAAAACTATAGGCGGTTGATAGCAAATATCCGCCCAAGACAATTACATGTAAATTTCATGTTTCCTAGGCAGAATATCGGGGAAAAATAAAACTGAGGATGAAAGTTGGGTACTCAGCCAACCGATTGGTGCCAAGATATGGTCGAGTTATATCCGACTGCATAAAGTAAAATGACAAGCTCAAATAATGCCCACACCTTGGTTCAACCAGATCTCCTCCAACCACTGACCTGCCAAAAAACCATCGAGCAAGACATCCCAGCCAAATCAAACGTTTTGCATTCTGGTTCTTGTCTTGGCTCAGCGTCGGTGGTACTTTCACAATTACATGAACCCCTCCCGGGCCTATGTATTTTCCTGAAAAAGCACTCAAAAAACTATGTGTTACTCTGTGGTTATCTCTCGCTTTGACGGCCGCGACAAGTCGATACAACAAGGAAACGGAGTTTTAATTCTTCGAATAAAGGTCAGTAGGTCCTGTATACAAGGACATCACAACTCATTGAGACAAACAACTACAGAAGGGTGACTGCAATGAACATAATGGCTTTACCTGGGATCAACCCGAAAACCGAACGTTGGGCGACAAATCTCTTGAAGGAGCTGGAAGCTCCCGGCAGGACACTGCAGGTGCAAAGGTATAAACACTGGGATTGCGCGGATGCCGAACAGTGCCTGGATCTGAACGAAGAGGTTCAACGTCTGAAGGGATGCGCCATTAACCTGCTCGTCGCCAAATCCCTCGGCGTGATGATCGGCCTGCAGGCCTGCAACAAGAAAATGATCACCCCGGAACGAGCGGTATTTATCGGCACCCCGGTCACTGGTTTCAGAGAAAACAATATGGATCTCAAACAGCTGGTGGAGGATCTCAAGATCCCTTGCCTGTTTATCCAGCAGGCCCACGATATTGTCGGTTCATGCGCCAGCCTGAGAGCAGAGATTGCCACCGTTTCCGGAGTGGAGCTTGTCGAAATTCCTGGTGACAATCACCAGTACAAAGATCTCAAGCTGCTGTCGCGACATATCAAACGATGGCTGTCAACAGGGATGCCGAAGGTGCCGCAAACCTAAGTTATCATTTTCCTGCTAACTCAAGTTACTACCCATCGATATAAGTTGGCTATTGTTTCTGCCATATATCATTTTACCTACCGTTTTTCCGTACTTTTTCCTCTTGATTTGAAATGGCGTGATTTTTGCTCTGACTTTCTTAGTCAGCTGTATCCACAAAGGAAAGTCATTTTCGCAATCAACAAGAAGGAGAGAGAAATTATGGCACATGAGAGCGACATAGTTGTCGATCACGGCCACAGCCAGTGGTCGGATCTGTGGAAAAAAGAAGACTTTCTGGCAATATGGCTTGGTTTTGCAGTCATCATTGTCAGCATAGTCGCCTATTTCAGTTTTGGCCCCAAGGAAGAGTTTGCCAAGAAGATTGAGGCTGCGAACCAGATTCAGGTGGCGGAGGCGGCCAAGGCCCCCTTCAAAACCATTGCCTGGTACAAGGCCCAAGACGATAAAGGCAAATTGAAGGGCACCGGTTCTCCGTTCGGTAAATTTGTCACGCACTGGACCAAGACCCCCGGTTCCTGGAAAACCAACCCGATGGATGCCTTTATCCAGAGCGAAACACAGGCAAAGGCTCTCAATGAAAAGGCAATGCCCAAGTATGAAGATGCCAAAGCTAAAACAGAAGCAGCCATGACCGCCGCCGTGACTGCTGAAAAAGCAGCAGCAGGGGCTTCTTTTCAGGATCAGGCCCTAAATGATGGGGCCAAGACAAAAATCGCTGAATGGCGCACGGCGCATAAGACCTCCGGCGCGGCCAAAAGTAAAACGGAAAACAAGCCTTATAATCGCCTTCCCAGCCTGATCGGCCTGTGTCTTTTCCTTATAGTGATTTTCGGCGCCGGTATCCACCTCATGGGCAAAAGCATGCTCGCCTTTGCCAAAGGATTTTTCATTGTCTTTTTGGTGGCTACTCTCGCCTATCTCCTTGGCGGGCAGGCAATCTCCAAACAGTATGGTTTTGGTGCCGAGGCCTGGGGGGTCATCCTTGGTATGCTCATCGCCAATAGTCTCGGAACACCAAAGTGGGTGCTTCCGGCCTGTCAGGTAGAATTTTTCATCAAGACCGGTCTCGTGCTGCTGGGTGCCGAAGTGCTCTTCAATAAAATTATTGCCATCGGCATCCCCGGTATTTTTGTGGCCTGGGTGGTTACCCCCATCGTTCTCATCTGCACCTATATCTTCGGCCAGAAAGTGCTGAAGATGCCATCGAAAACCCTGAATGTTGTTATCTCCGCAGACATGTCGGTTTGTGGCACCTCAGCTGCCATTGCCACCGCCGCCGCTTGCCGCGCCAAAAAAGAAGAATTGACCCTGTCTATCGGCCTGTCGCTGGTATTTACCGCCATCATGATGATCGCCATGCCGGCCTTTATCAAGGCGGTCGGCATTCCTGAGGTCCTAGGCGGAGCCTGGATGGGCGGCACCATCGATTCCACCGGGGCAGTAGCTGCTGCCGGGGCATTCCTCGGTGAAAAGGCCATGTATGTGGCGGCAACCATTAAAATGATTCAGAACGTGCTGATCGGTGTTACTGCCTTCTGTGTTGCCATGTACTGGACCATGAAGGTAGAGCGTGAAGCCGGGCGGAAAGTTGGCGCCGGAGAGATTTGGAATCGCTTTCCTAAATTCGTGCTGGGTTTTCTCGCCGCCTCCATTCTTTTCTCAGTGCTTGACAGCGCCTTCGGCAAAGACATGGGGAATGCAATCATTGAGAACGGCGTTGTTCGCGGCGGCACTCGCCTGTTGCGGGACTGGTTTTTTGCCCTGTCCTTTGCGGCCATCGGCCTTTCCACCAATTTCCGTGAGCTGGCCAAATACTTCAAAGGCGGCAAACCGCTTATCCTGTATGTCTGCGGCCAGAGTTTCAATCTGGTCTTGACCCTGGGTATGGCCTATGTCATGTTTTATCTGGTGTTTCCCGAAATTACCGCCAAGATCTGATATTTGACATATCCTCTTAAAAGGCCGGGAGATCTGTCTCCCGGCCTCACTGGAACCTGCCATGACCACTCTAAAAAGTCTGCCGCTCCGCATGTTCCGATTCGGTTTGAGCTTGGGACTGATGCTGACATTTGTCTATGTTCTGCTCCCGGCGCTGACCGGATCCTGCAGCATTCTTCAACGCATGTCTCTGTCTCTTGATGAAACCGGCATTGATCCGAGTCGGTATTATTATACCGATGTCGAACAGGTCAAAGAGTCGGAAATATATCTGCAAACAGTGCTTTATGACGACTGATTGCCGAGTTTGCTTATTCCTGCCTTGAAGGAATGCCCTTTTGCCTTTACTGCTGACGGAACACTTGCTTTCTGGTAAACGATGATAAATTATCAGAGAGTTTCAAGGTCGCCGGTTGCTCCGGCAAGGAAATCAATACGTACAAGCTTATGCACATCCCCAGGCCATCGAAGATTCAAACCAAATTCTTCTCCGCCCTCTTGTTTGCCATAATTACCCTTGGCATACTCTTTTCCGGGGGATTTTATCTGCACATGCGCACCTTGCTGGAAGAAGAAGTTCGCGACAAAGCGAGGCTCATCTTCATGCACGTTGATTCCATTCAGCATTATGTGCGCGATGTACTCCGTCCAACCATGTATGAACGACTTCCCTCAGCTTTCATCATTCAGGCCATGTCTTCTTCCTATATTTCCCGGGAGATCATGGCCCCTGTCAACAACGCACAGGACGGCACCATCTACCGGCGAGTTGCCATCGACGCCCGAAACCCCGATTATGAAGCAAATGAGTATGAACGGGAGTTGATCAGCCATTTCAGAGGCAACAACAAAGATCTCTGGCAAGGTTATAAAGAGATCGATGGAGAAAAATATTATCTCATGATTCGACCGGTTCGTTTTGATGAAAGCTGTATGTATTGTCATGGCAAAGCGGAAGATGCCCCGGTCGAGCTGAACGAACGCTATGGCAACCGCGGCTTCGGCAAAGAGTTGGGGGCCATCGCCGGTGTCGATTTTGTCGGTATCTCAGTGCATAGCAGTGTCGGTCGGGTAAAAAATACTATTCTCACCTACTTTGTCCTATTCGCCTTTTTAACCCTTCTTCTTTTTTTCACCACCAATCTGCTTTTTAAAGTACTGGTAGTTAATAACTTAAAAAGACTTAATAACGTGTTCCGCCGTAATATAACCGATGCCGAAGGATCGGCCCTGCTGCAAAAACTTGAACAGGACGACGAAATTGAAGAATTGGTTGATGGCATGGAAATGATGAGTGAACACCTCTTCGAAGCGAGAAGTCAGCTGCAGAATTATGCAGAAAACCTGCGAATGATGGTCGATGAGCGCACCCAGGACCTGTCCCGAGAGGTTGAAGCCCGGCGGGCGGATGTACATCTTTTTGTCCGGCTTCTTGAGGATATGCGCAAGAGCTCCTCAAGGGCGGAGCTATGGCGGGCGGCACTGCCACAAATCTGCAAGCGTTATGGGGCTAAGAGTATCACCTATACTTGCACCATGGGCGTACGGAATTCTTTTGTCTGGCCGGAAACCGGTACCTTACCTGATTTTCCCGAGAATTTCGTTGAGATGTTAACAGGCGGCACCTGTATTCACAGCGATACCCAGGTATATGTGCCGGTCGAGTCCAGCTCCGGCACCGCTGAAGGACTCCTTTGCCTGTACTGGGACAATGAAACCGAAGCTGGACGACACGACCGCAACGTCCTCCAAGCCTTAGGACGGCAGCTCGGGACTGTTGCCGAAAACCTTACCGCAATTGACGGCCTGCTACGCCAGATGAATGTCCTTGAAACCATCGTCGAGGGCATTACCGAGCCCCTGACCTTGATGGATATCAGAAATGGCTCCATCCTCACCGTGAATGAAGCAGCCCGAAAACTTTCGACAGCACTGACAGACGGCTCTCGCGCGGATGGAAATGTTCTGCCGATTCTCTGTGATCTAGGATCAGTGGATTTTCAAGCTATGCTCACCACCGTACGCAGTGGCTGTGCCGATCAAAGGGAACTCAATCTTCCTAACGGCCGATCCTTCTCGGTGTACTTGTATCCGGTGAGCAACCAGGCCGGCTCGACCGATCAAGTTGTTATTTACGTGCGAGAAACGACAACGGAAAAACGAATGCTGTTGCAGGCCTGGCATTCCGAAAAAATGGCTACGGTGGGAAAACTGACTGCAGGTCTCGCCCATGAAATCAACAATCCCCTTGGCGTTATTCTCTGCTACACCGGACTATTAGGCAAAAGTATCACCGATAGCCAGCAGGCTACTGACCTGAAGATAATTGAGCGACACACTCGACGGGCCCAACGAGTTCTCCAGAAATTGTTGAATTTTGCCCGTCCCAAAACAGCAGCTTCCGGCACCGCCGATGCCTGTGCCGTTGTCACATCCGTCGCCGAGGTGTTTTACGTGCAGGCGGCAAAAAAAAGGATCCGCCTGCGGCTTGATTGTGGTCAGAGCCCGCTACCGGTTAAAATGGGCATAGGTGAGCTGGAACAAGTAATCAGTAATCTGATGATAAATGCCCTTGATGCGGTTGCCGACGACAACGGTGAGATTCATGTCAACATCAAAGCCGACGACGGAATGGTAGTTATCACTATTGCCGATAATGGCCCGGGAGTCACCGATGAAGAAAGCACACTGATCTTTGACCCTTTTTATTCAACCAAAGAAATCGGGGCCGGTACAGGCTTGGGGTTGACAATAGTCTATGGCATGGTCACCGATGTCGGTGGATGGATTGATGTCAAAAAGTCAGCCGAGCTTGGTGGTGCCCAATTCATTCTGTCCTTGCCGGCAGCCAAAGACGCATTGGCCGGGGTGGGTGTGATAAAAAAGAAAAATGAGGAACTATGAGCCTGCCTATTGTGTCGTTTGCAGCAACAAATAGCAACAACTGCCTGGTCATTGTTGACGACCAACAGGATTTTTCAAAAGGGATGGCTCGGCTGGTGTCAGGCCATTTTGCCGACCTTGAGGTTATCGCCACGACTAGCGGCAAAGAGGCCTTAACAGTTTTGCGTGAACGCGCAGTTCACCTGATGATAACTGACCTGCGCATGCCCGAGATGAGCGGCATGCAGTTACTGAACGAGGCACTGAAAATTCATCCGGAAATATGCATGGTGGTGCTTACCGCTTATGGAACCATCGAAACTGCCGTTGCCGCCCTTCAGGCAGGAGCCTACGATTTTCTGACCAAACCCATCGATCCAGAGCAACTCTTCCGTGTCATAGAAAAGGGCTTGGAACGCTGCAAGCTCCTGGAAGAAAACAATCGTCTCCGGCAAATGCTGGCGCAACAAGATGCCCAGGCGGATCTGGTCGGCATTGGTCCCGCCATGCAACACCTGAAACGAACCATTGCCGCGGTTGCCCAGTCGGATTATTCGGTGCTGATTCGAGGAGAGTCGGGAACAGGCAAAGAGCTGGTTGCCCGTCTGGTGCATCACCTTGGCGCGCGGGCCGCAAAACCTTTTCTGGCTGTCAATTGTCCTGCTATCCCGGAAAACCTCTTGGAAAGTGAACTCTTCGGGTACGTGAAAGGTGCCTTTACCGGGGCCGATAAAGATCATAAGGGACTCCTGGCAGCGGCCGATGGCGGCACTCTCCATCTTGACGAAATCGGCGATATCAGCCCGGCCATTCAAACGAAATTGCTACGCTGCCTGCAAGATGGTGAGATTCGTCCTGTTGGTTCTAATCATTGCCAACGGGTTGATGTCCGCGTTATTGCCTCGACAAATCAGGACCTTGAGACCAGCTTGAGGGATAAGCGGTTTCGAGAAGACCTTTTTTACCGCTTAAACGTCCTCCCTGTTTTTCTAGCGCCCCTGCGAGAACGCCCTGAAGATATACCTCTGCTGGCAAAGCATTTTCTGCAGGGAGCCTGTCGAGAGATGTCTCTGGCCGAAAAGGAAATCGACCAGGAAGTACTCCAGTGGCTGGCGGCAGAGACTTGGCCTGGCAATGTTCGGGAGTTGCAAAATTTTGTGCGTCGATTGACAGTCTATTGTTCCGGGACAAAGATTGATATGGGGGTGGTTCAACACGTTCAGGGTACAGGGTTGCAACCGGTAACACAAACAACTCTTTGCAATACCAGGCAGACGATCTACTCTTCCTATAAAGAAGCCAAAGCTGAAATCGTCAAAGTCTTTACCAGTGAATATATCCAAACTCTCCTTACCCAGACCAAAGGAAACATTTCTGAAGCAGCTCGAGTTTCGGGTCTTTCACGGGTTGCCCTGCAAAAAATCCTGGCTCGCACCGGCGAAAATGCCGGTCGTTTTCGGGAATAAAGCGTCAGCACCAATTGCAACAATCAACTCATTACAATTTTTCAATTTCAAAAGCACCGTTTTAACATGAGGGTATCTCCTGTGAAGCTCCTCGCCTTCAAAGTCAAGGCACCTTGACTTTGCCGTAAATATGCTGGATAATCCGAAGAGTTTGCTTACCAATTTTTTGGTCTCTTAAAATCCATGCTTTGGAATTTCATCCTCTACCTGCTGTATGGCCTGACCTTCTTCACGCTGGGCGTGGCCATTCTTTCCCGCGATATTCGCCTCAGCGAGCTGGGTATCGCCAAGATCCTCTGGCTCCTGGCGGCGTTTGGAATCATCCATGGCTTTCATGAGTGGCTGGAACTGCTGGAGTTGCTTTTCCCGGAAATCATCAATTCCAACTTTACTCTTTTTCGTCTGGTGGTAGTCAGCCTCTCCTTCCTTTTTCTCTTCTATTTCGGCCTCTTTCTCAACATCATAACCCTTCGAGGCGACCAGGCCCTGAAGACCACGCCGCCTGTCGTCAAGGCCCTGGTTGGTGTCTTGGCGCTCTCTCTGGTCCTGTTTGCCGCATACCACGATCTCGGCACTGCCAGAGGTTTCAGCACCCGCCTGTTGGTTGCCTTCCCGGGCGGTATGTTGTCGGGGGTCGGCCTAGTCCTTTATTCAAGGACCGTGCGGACATTTTCAGGCACTGTCGCCGGCAATTTTATTCTCGCCGGCAGTTGTATGATCTGCTACGCCGTGCTCACCGGCCTGATACCCTCCGATGTGGTCTTCCCGTTTCTCGGCATCAAAGTCATCGTCTTGCGGGGCTTGAGCGCATTTCTGATTATGACTTTTACCATCCGGGCTTTATCGGTGTTCAATCTCGAACAGCGGGAGTTGATCAACGAAAAATTGCTGCGATTTTCCCAGTCGGAAAAACTGACCTCCATGGGTATTCTCGCGGCGGGGATAGCGCACGAGATCAACAATCCCCTCACCAATATCTCGCTCAATGTGGAGATGTTGAAGGATCTGGTGGGCAACGATGCAAAGATTGCTAAAAAAGTCGAGGCCATTGAACGTAATATCGACAGGGCTTCGAGAATAGCAAAGGAACTCCTGCATTTTTCCAGAGAAAAGGAAACTGACCTTCTTCCAACCGATCTCAACCGAATAGTATCAAGCGTCAAAAACCTCCTCACCTCGCAGCCCAGGTCAAAAATAATTCGTCTCAATCTGCAGGATATTCCCAATATCAAGGGTATTCCCTGGAAGCTCGAAGAGGTATTTATCAATCTACTGATGAACAGCCTTGATGCCTGCGGTGAACAGGACAGTATCGAAATCAAAACCTTCTGCCTGAACGATAAGGTCATTGCAACCATTACCGATACCGGCCTTGGCATCAAGGAAGCGCATCTCGGCAAAATATTTGATCCCTTTTTCACCACCAAGGAAATCGGCAAAGGTACAGGACTTGGGTTGTCGGTGTGTTATAATATCATCAGACAGCACGACGGTACGCTGGACCTGACCAGCAGCGAGCAGAGTGGAACCATTGTTACTCTCACTTTTCCGGTGGCGATTGATGATAACTGAAAGCATAATGGTCATTGACGATGACCAGGACCTGCGCGACAGCATGGTTGAAATTCTCGAAGCTAACGGCTACCAGGTAATGGCCAGCGAGACAGCTGAGGCCGGCTTACTGAAAATGGCCGATAAAGTCCCGCGCCTTGTCCTCGTTGACAATATGATGCCGGGAATGGGTGGAATGGCTCTTATTCCGCTGGTGAGAAAGGATTACCCCGGAACCAAGATCATCATGATCACCGCCTTTTCCACCGTCGACAATGCTGTGGCGGCGATGAAAAGCGGCGCCGACGATTATCTTACCAAACCCTTCCGCCGCGACGATCTCCTTATGGCGGTGAGAAGGACACTGGAAATGGCGAAATTCGAACACCAGCAGGTCGATCCCGACATGGATGAAGCTCTCGCCTGCCTGGCCAATCAGATCCGCAGACAGATCCTCGCCACCCTCGCCGAAAACGGCGAAATGCGCTTTATGGATATTACCCGCACCCTGGGGATAAGCGACCACACCAAGGTGAATTTTCATCTAAAAAACCTCAAAGCCGCAAGGCTTGTCACCCAGAACAGAGAAAAAATCTACCGCCTGACCCCGCAGGGCAAAAAAATATTCGATTGCCTGCATCTGCTTGCTAAAAGATTTTCGTCATAAGTCCAGCATACTAAACTGGAGTTGTGAATTTTTCTTCTCAGAAGGCTGCCTTTTTTCAGTAACCTTTATCTGGAAGAATTCCCTGCTGCTCCATACACTGTCAGCATGGGAATTGTCTTTAGTTCCACAACCACCAAAACACAGTATGCAAGGAGAACAGTATGAAAAAAAGGATCGGAATACTCGCATTGGCAGGAGTAGTAGCTTTAGGCACATCGGTATATGCGGCGGATAAAACGCTGATCAGCACCAAAGCAGGCGCGCCAATTGTTCTCGATGGCGTGGCAGAAAAAGCCTGGGATGGCGCCAAACCGATAGTAGTGACCCTTGATCAACTTCCCTACACCCCAAACAACGGTTATGCCGGTATGGCCAGCACTGAGGTGAGCATCAAATCGCTTTACGATGACAAGAATGTCTATTTCCTCATCAGCTACAAGGATCCAACCAAGAGCCTAGCTCGTTTTCCGTGGGTCAAACAGGCCGACGGTACTTGGAAGAAACTGAGCAATAAAGACAATACCGGCCATGACAACACCTACTACGAAGATAAGCTGGCTATGTTCTGGAATATCAGCACCAAGGGCTTTGAGGCCGATGGTTGTATGGTTGCTTGCCATCTCGACGAACCCGGAGATACAGCCCCCGGTCGGAAATATACCGACTCCGCTGCCGAGACCATTGACATGTGGCATGCAAAATTCGTCCGAACTATGCCGCTGGGCAAGTTCGATGACCAGTATGTCAACAACAACAAGGATCCCAAGGTCAATGACGGTTGGGGCCGTATGAATGATACCGCCCCTAAGGGCGGTGGCTATAAGGACAATAACAACGCAGACAAAACCGGCCCGGCATTCATGAACCAGAAACCCGATGCCGATGATCAGTATTATGTCCTCCCCAGCAAGAAGGTGCCCTTTGTCGATACCTTTAAGGAGGGTGCAATCATGCCCGGTATCGAAATTTCCCCGTTGCTCGGTGGTCGTGCCGATATCCTCGCCAGTAACCGCTATGACAACGGTACCTGGACCCTGGAAGTACAGCGCGCTCTGAAAACCGATGGAGAAAATGCCGATACCCAGGACGTCCAGTTTACCGACAAGGGCAAGAGCTATCCCTTCGGCATCGCCGTATTTGACAATTCTCAGATTAACCATCTGTACCATGATGGAGTCATGGAACTGAAGTTTCAGTAAACATCTTCAGATTAGAGCAGCAACCCCTTGAGGGTTGAGACACAAAGAGGCGATCGTTGATTCAACGACCGCCTCTTTCTATTTTCCGGCAAGGTCTCTCTCTTGTCGTTTACGGGCGATTGCCTGGGTAATTTCGCCAAGCTTACTTCTAAAGACAAGGGCGGCCATTATACAAAAGACGCCCCCTATCATTATGGTTTTTGGCGCGCCGATCTGCCGTGCAACACTCCCGGCTAGAAGACTGCCAAATGGCGCCGTGCCCATGATTGCCATGGTGAAGAAGCTCATCACCCGACCGCGCATGCTGTCTTCAACGATGTTCTGAATGACGGTATTTGATGAAGCCATGAGCAACATCATGCCAAAACCGGTAACAACCATCAGCACTAAGGAAAGCGCAAAAAAGCGGGAAAGCGAAAGGGAAATAAGTCCTATACCAAAGCAACCAGCCGCCAAAGGTATAATTTTTTCGAGTCCTACCACACTCTTCCTGGAAGCCAAATAAAAGGCGCCGGTCAAGGCCCCCACGCCCGAAGCACCCATCAGAAAGCCGAAGGTATTAGCCCCGCCGGCAAGAATCTCTTTAGCAAAAACCGGCATGAGCACTGTGTAGGGCATTCCCATAAGACTAGCCAATGCCAGCAGAAGGATAACATATCTGATCGGCGCAAAGCCGAAGGTATAGGCAATCCCTTCCTGCAGTTCCGCCAGAACGGATTTTCGTTCTTTGCCATTGCCTTTGCCGCTGACCTTCATAAGAAGAAGAGACCAGATAACGAAAATGTAACTTATGGCATTGAGGAAAAAACATATTCCTACGCCGGTTGCGGCAATGAGCATGCCCGCCACTGAAGGACCAAGCAATCTGGCACCATTGACTATCGAAGAGTTGAGGGCGATGGCGTTGCTGAGATCTTCCTTTTTATCGACCAGTTGAATGATAAAGGATTGCCGGGCCGGAATATCGAAGGCACTTACGCAACCCAGAAACCCGGCCAAGAGGATGACATGCCAGACCCCTATCGATCCCGCCAGAACCAACCAGGTCAGAACAGTAGCCTGTCCCATAGCTAAAATCTGCGTGGCAACCAGGATGTGATAGCGATTCCATCGGTCGGTAAAGACACCGGCGAAGGGCGCGATAAGAAATATAGGAATCTGCCCGATAAAACCGACAAGACCTAACAGAAAAACCGACCCCGTCATCTCGTACACCAGCCACGGTGTGGCTATGCGCTGCATCCAGGTGCCGATCAGTGAAATACTTTGACCGGCAAAAAACAGCCGGTAATTTCTATAAGAAAGTGATCTGAAGATTGCCCGTATAGCCATGTATCCCATTTTATATGCGATAACTGCTGCTACACCGGATCCTTGATCTTGGTAAAGGATGCCTCAAGATAGATCATATCCCCTTGTGAAGAGGTCTTCACCTCATAGTCCAAGGTATTGAAGAGTTTTACCATCCTTTTGTTTTCTCTCGAGGTATAGGCGGTAAGTCCTTTGAATCCGTTTCTTTTGGCAGCCTCCGCCAATTTTATGATAACGATTGACGACAAGCCCCGCCCCTGCCAGTCCTTGACCACCGAAAAGGCGATCTCGGCCATCTGGTTCTCCGGATTCAAATAGTATTCGCCAAGCGCCAGAATTTTCTCGAAGCCGGGAGGGCCTTCGACAGCGACGATAGTCAAATCCTTGAGATAATCAATGACAAAAGTGCGTTCGATCTGCTTACTGACAAAACTCTTTTTCTCGTGAAAAAACCGCGACACCACATCGATTTTATCCAAACCGTAATAATGCTCCTGGATGATTCGCTCATCCGTCGGTTTGACCGGCCTGAAGGTGATGCGATGCTTGTCGACTACTCTGGTTTCTTCCAACCCGAGAGGGTATATCGAGTGCATCTCTTCCCTGAGTGTACGCTCGGGTCCGAGCAGGCCGAGTTCTTTTGCCTCATCGAACAACCAATCGCGGAAATCGGGATGGGCAATGCTTATCAGGGCGGTTGCCCGCTCCTGGATGGATTTGCCGAAGAGGTTTACCGAACCGTACTCGGTTGCAATATACTGCACCTCGCTGCGTGGCACAACGACGGCGGCATTCTGCAGCATGGGGACTATCCGGCTTTTCTTGTCATTGTTGGTGGTTGAAGTCATCATAAGGATCGACTTTCCACCCTTGGACAGGGCGGCGCCGCGGAAAAAATCGAGAATGCCGGTCACCCCGGAAAAATTATTAAAAGGCAGGGCGTCGGCCACCACCTGTCCGGTGAGATCGATTTCCCGACAGACATTCATTGCCACCATTCGCTTGTTTTTAGATATCTTCCGCGGATCGTTGACATATTTTGAAGGATGAAACTCGATTGCCGTATTGTTTTCGAGCATGTCGTACAACTCTTGA
The DNA here is from genome assembly GCA_018821785.1 of Pseudomonadota bacterium. Lineage (GTDB taxonomy): Bacteria > Desulfobacterota > Desulfobulbia > Desulfobulbales > Desulfocapsaceae > Desulforhopalus_A. Next base: position 29,625 of record JAHJLI010000123.1, on the reverse strand, counting down.
TTGCCGATGGCATTGCTGCAGATGACTTTGCCGGTATTGAACCCCTTCCTTTTGTTATTGACCACGCCCATGGCCATCAGTTTCATGATGGTGTTGGTCATGTACTGGGTATGAATGCCCAGGTCGTTCTTCTCCATCAATGCCTCGATATTGGCCTGGGCGGTACCGCCCAGCGACATCTGCATGGTTGAACCGTCTTCAACCAGACGGGCAACATAGCGAGCGATCATTCCGGCACTTGCCACGTCCGGATAGGTGCCGATTTCTATCAGTTTTTCATCATGCTCGACGAAATAATCGACATCGTTGACATGGATGGAACTACGACCAAGGACGCGGGGCATATGCCGGTTGACCTGGGCGATGACCAGATCTGCTGCGGCCGCAGCCGAAGCAGTGACATCGACGGAAATACCCAGGCTCATCCAGCCGAAATCATCGGGCGGACTCACCTGAATGAGGGCGACCTGAAGGGGCAGCAGTCGCGACTTTATCAGCTTGTGAACATCCGAGAGGTTGATCGGGGTGATAAAGCGCAGATCTCCTTTAAAGCTCTTTGAGTTCGCCGACCCCAGATAAAATGAGCGGATATTGAGGTTCTGTGATTTCGATTTTTCAGCTATCTGTAATAATGAGGTGCTCTCGCCACTGAACATCCTGACAATTTCAAGATCAGTGAAGGTGGTTCCGGCATCGGCCAGCCCTTTGACCAACCACTGCGGTTCACCGCAGGAGGAGCCGATAAAAATCCGCTGCCCGGATTTAATCTTGGCGATAGCATCTTCAACCGACAATCGACTGTTTTGGTAATTGTCCGCCCAATATCCCGACTTGCTTATCATATCGCCCTCCAACCTGAGTTTTTCACTTTCACGGCAATGTCCTCTGCATATACTATTGGTTCTTCGTTCTTTTCGCAAGGATGACCGCCCCCCTGCCGCTGATATTCTGCAAATGCTCCTTAAATGATCAAGACGAGCAGATTTTTTTTCTTTCATTTGCTCCTCTTTTCCATTATTGCTGTAGCGACCTCCACCCAATTATTCAGAACCTTTACCGGATAACACTAACCATGCTTGCCCCAAAAGATAAAAAGACCCTCGAAAAACTCCTTCGCCTCGCCCCGGAACCGGATGAAGCCTTCAACTATGATGAACTTTGCGGCTTCTTGTTCGGCTTGGCCATGACCCCGGAACACATTCCCCCGGACGAATGGGTACCGATAATCTTCGGGGGTGATCTACCGAGAGTGAAAGATAAGAAGGAATTGGCGAATATGACCGATTGCCTGACCAGGGTTTACAACCAATTGGTAACCAGTTTTTACGACAACAACCTCCTCTTCCCCTTCGATCTGGACACCCTCCGTGACGATATGCTCGAAGCAGTTTATGGCTGGGTCTCGGGTTTCGAAGAAGCCCTTGCCCTGCGCGAGGAGATGTGGGATCCGGAGGAATACCCAAAACTAGCTGATCGAAAAAAAGAAGAACTCATCCACAGTATTATGACCATCCAGGGCTTGGTCGATCCAACAGAGATGCTTGATATGTTTGAAAACCTCCCCGACGATGTCTTCCGCGATGCCTTTCCGGGCGTGGTTGGAGAATTTCCCGATCGGGAAGTGCAGATCCAGGTCTTTCTCCTGGCTACCCTGCCGTTGACCATAGAAACCTTGCAAGATCATGCTCGGTCGGTTGATAAAAAGCGCAGAAAAAAAGCCGGAGGAAAAACCATTCCGATCCCAATTCGCCCGGTAAAAACCGACCAGGACGATGGTTGCTCCTGCCCCGGCGGCGGCTCATGCTCAGGTTCGCCCGCCACCCCGCCGAAAAAAAAGGCCAAAATCATCAAGGTCGATTTTCCTCAGCACGGGAAAAAGCGCAATGTTCCAGCCTCCCAGGTATTCCAGCTGAAAGTTTCCCTGCTGGAAACAAAACCGCCGATCTGGCGACGCATCCAGGTGCCTGGCGACACCACCTTAGAGCGGTTGCACAAGGTCATCCAGTTGTGCATGGGATGGACGGATAGCCATCTGCACCAATTCCTCGTTGGCCTCACCTGCTACAGTCTGCCGGACATGGACGACCAGTTCCTGACCAACAAACCAAAGAACGAGGCGAAGTTTACCCTGCAGGAACTGCAAGATGAAATTGCCCCCAATTTCCTCTATATCTACGATTATGGTGATGACTGGCAGCACCGGATATCCGTTGAGAAAGTCCTCAGCCCGGATGAGGGAAAGCCCTATCCGGTGCTGCTTACCGGAAAACGCGCCTGTCCGCCCGAAGATATCGGTGGCATTCCCGGCTTATTTCATCTTTTGGAGGTTATCGACAACCCGGAAGATCCTGATTTTGAGGAATATCTGGATTGGCTCGATGAAGAATACGACCCGGCCCGTTTCGGCAAGGAAGAAATTGCCTTAATCAATGCGGTCCTGGAGGAAATGTACTCGTAAGCGGGGCTTATGAATAATGATAACCCTCTACTGCAACTGGCCGATGAATTTGTCCGGGACACCGGCTGCAATATTTTCCTGACAGGAAAGGCCGGGACCGGTAAGACTACCTTTCTGCACACGATCAAAAAGCAGAGCCCAAAGCGGATGATCGTCACCGCCCCCACCGGGGTGGCGGCGATAAATGCCGGCGGCGTCACGCTCCACTCTTTTTTCCAAATGCCTTTCGGGCCGTTCGTGCCTGGCAGCGAGGGCGAAAACCGCCATAAATTCAGCCGGGATAAGATCAATCTCATTAAAAGCCTCGACCTGCTGGTGATCGACGAAATAAGTATGGTGCGGGCCGATCTGCTGGACGGGGTGGACAGCGTTCTTCGCCGCCACCGTCGCAGCAACCTGCCGTTCGGTGGGGTGCAGCTGCTGCTTATCGGCGATCTGCATCAGCTCTCCCCTGTGGTCAAAGACGCCGAGTGGCGCCTGTTGCAGCCCTACTACGATTCTCCCTATTTTTTCAGCAGTAATGCTCTGCGAGGGACCGAACTGATCGCCATCGAACTGCAACATATCTATCGGCAGGCGGACCACAAATTCATTGATCTTCTCAACCGGGTGCGAGACAACAAACTCGGGGGCGACACCCTGCAGGAGCTGAACCGTCGCCATGTCGAAGGTTTCATCGATCATGATAACCAAGGGTATATAACCCTCTGCACTCATAACAGCAGCGCCGACGCCATCAACCATGCAAGGCTCGCCGGTCTTTCACAAAAAACCCACCGCTTCGCCGCTGAAATTGAAGGCGAGTTCCCTGAACACTCCTATCCAACGGCCGAGACTCTCGAACTGAAAACAGCGGCTCAGGTAATGTTTGTCCGCAACGACCCCTCGCCGGAAAAACGTTTCTTTAACGGCAAAATCGGCAAAATTACCCGCATCGAAGGTAAAAAAATCTTCATACAATGTTCGGACGATGCAGAAGAAATAGTGGTCGAACCAACGACCTGGGAGAATATCGAATATTCCCTCAACGAAGAGACTCTTGCAATCAGCGAAAAAAAGATCGGCGCCTTCATTCAGTACCCGTTGAAGCTGGCCTGGGCCATCACCATCCATAAAAGCCAGGGGCTGACTTTTGACCGGGCCATCATCGATGCCCAGGCCGCCTTTGCCCACGGCCAGGTGTATGTGGCACTCAGCCGATGCCGAACCCTCGAAGGCATCGTCCTCAGTTCGCCCCTTGCGGCACGGGCGGTAAGAACCGACGCCGCCGTGTTGCGCTTTGTTGCACAGGCCGGAGAAAATACTCCGTCCGCAGCGCAACTGAGAGCGGCCAAAATCCGCTACCAGCAGCGGCTTCTTCTTGAATGCTTTGATTTTCAAAGGCTGCAGAGTCTTCTCGCTCGGTTGATATCGACGGTTGAGCGCAGCGGGGAGCTGGTGCGAATTCAGGGTGCCGGCAACCTCCGCGACCTGCAGGCGCAGACTGTAAACGACATCTGCAGCGTCGGCGCAAATTTTCGCAATCAGCTGCAGGGGATGTTCACCGATCTCACCCCTCCGACTGAAGATGGAGCGATTTGTGAGCGATTACAGAAGGCCTCAGCGTATTTTCAGGAAAAGTTTGCAACGGGAATAGGCGAAGTGGTTGGCTCCTTCACTGTTGAAACCGACAATAAGGAGATCCGCAAGAAAGCCAAAGACCTTTGCAAATGGCTGCAGGAAGAAACCGCCGTCAAACTTGCGGCGGTAAGGTGTTGCCAGTCGGGATTTTCTTCGGCTGAATACCTGAAAGCAATTTCCGCAGCCGAGATCGACACGAAACCAAAAAGAGAGAAAAAAGAAACGCCCACCTACTCGGAAGCCGATGTCGGCCATCCCGAACTTTTTCTGGCTCTAAAAGAGTGGCGAAGCCAGAAGGCGAAAGCAGAAAATGTTCCCCACTATCAGGTTCTGCATCAAAAGACCCTTATTCAGATCGCCGTCAACCTGCCCGACACTCTCCCGGCCCTGACAAAGCTGAAAGGGATAGGGAAAAAACTGGCAGAGAAATACGGCGAGGAACTGGTGACCCTGGTTGCCGGATACCGCGATAAAAACGATATTAAGGAAGTCTTCCTCCCCACCAAGCCCGTGACGGAACCCGAGGACCTTAAAGAGTCTGACCAACCCAAAACCCCAAAAGGCCCTAAAATTGCGACCAGGCTCCTCACCCTCGAACTTTTCAACCAGGGTTTGGCCATTCCCCAGATCGCTGAAAAACGCGGGTTTGTCTTCACTACCATCGAAAGTCATCTGGCCCAATGCCTGGAGCTTGGCGAAATCCCCATCGACCGTCTGATCAGTCCGGAAAAACGCCAATCGCTTGAACATATCATCCTGCCCCTGGAAGAAAAACAACTCGGCAGAATCAAAGAGACTGTGGGTGAATCCTACACTTACGGTGAAATAAAATATGTCCTTGCCTGGCTGAGACATAAAGCACCCAAGTCCTGAAGCACAGTTTCTCTCTCCCTCTCCCTCGATATTTCTGAACAAAACCATTGACCATTATTACGGGTAGTGTCCCTAGTTTAATGCCTCGGGGGACCTGTTGTTGAAATGGTGTTTTGAATAGAGTAATGATAGGTGGAACGGTAATGGAAAGGAAGAAAATAATAACGGAGAACAACTCCATGGCATCCCGTAAAACAGTGGGCCTGGTGCTGGGCAGCGGGGCATCCCGCGGCTGGGCGCATATTGGGATCATCGAAGCGCTGGAAGAGGCCAAAATCCCTATCGATTTTATCGCCGGTTGCAGTGTCGGCGCCTATGTCGGGGCGCTCTATGCCAGCGGCAGCCTGGGCAGTCTGAAAGAGTTCCTGCTGCGAATGGACGGCAAAAAGATTTTTTCCTATTTTGACGTGGTGTTTCCCCGCTCCGGTCTGCTGAATGGGTCAAAGCGGGTGCAGCAGCTTTTCTCGATGCATACATCGGCTAAGACCTTTGAAGAACTTGCCATTCCGCTGGTGATGGTGGCAACCGATCTCGAAAGGGGCGAAAAGGTAGTAATCAAGTCCGGCAATATCATCGAGGGCCTGCGAGCCACCATGTCATATCCGGGGCTTTTTGCGCCGGTGCGGGTCGAAGATCGCTGGCTGGTAGATGGCGGACTTGTTGATCCGGTTCCGGTGGGGGTAGCCAGGGCGATGGGCGCAGGGATTGTCATTGCCGTCGATCTCAACAGCCGGATCGTTTCCCGCTCCAGGCATGCACATGACCAGAATGACCCTGTTAAACTCATTGACCTGCGGCCCGAGGAAACCGAAAAAAACCATGACACCGGCAATGAACTGATCAAAAAGATGGCTGACTTTTATGAGAGCGCCGGGAATAGTTTCAAACATAAAACCAGTGAGCTCCTGCGACGCGAGGCGGCGACCCCGGATATCATCGAGACGGTAATAACCTCGATTGCCATCATGCAGGAGCGCATCACCCGGATCAATCTGGCTGTCGATCGCCCTGATATTCTGATCCAGCCGCGCCTCGGGGAAATGAAGATGATGAACTTCGATCAGGTCGCCCATGCCATCGAAGAGGGTTATATCGGGGCCCAGGAGAAGATCGAGGATATCAAAACCCTGCTTTCAGTGTCGGGATAAGGTATACTTCAACCAGTTCCATCACCCCTCTCCCTCGTCATCATCGCTAACCACATCGGCGCTCGCGGGTCTTTGCAGTGCAGATCAACATCCCTGTTCTGCCTGTTTCAGTTTTCAATCCTTCTTGAAGTGAATGAGTACTGACCCTGTCTCGACGGCATCTCCCGGCTTTATGCACACCAATTCCACCACTCCGTCACCTGGAGCGGAAACCGCGCTTTCCATCTTCATCGACTCGAGAATAACCAGCTCCTGGCCGCGGAAGACCCGTTCTCCAGCCTTGACTTTCACATCGACCACCAATCCGGGCATTGGACAGTCGAGGATGTTAGCATCGACGGTGACCACCGGCGGCGGCATAAAACGGGCCACCTGCCATTCTCGGGGATTGTAGATTTCAAAGGTGCGGATGACCCCGCAGAACGCCGCCTCGATAAAATTACCGCTGTAGGTGAGGCGAAAAAAGGCGTCTTCCCCGTTGATATTAAGCCTCAGTCGACGGCGATAAAACTCCAGCGGAGGGGTGACCACCCGATAATCCACCGTATCAACCAGGATTTGCCACTGTAGGCCGGAACCACAGTTTTCCAGACGGATCGGGAAAATATCCTCTTCACTCTTTGTAACATATTCATTCGGCCCCTGGTGCTGTGAGCCGACACCTACCCGCGATTTCAACGGCAACAGTGAGTGTTGTACCAGGTTTTCGCGGAGATGATAGATGAGGGTAGTAGCCAGGGCCATGGCATGGAGCACTTCGACCGGAGGTTTATTTCCTGCTGCTTCGACCCCAAGAAGATAGGTTGGTATAAAATCGGTCGAGAGTTCACCGCGGATGAAGACCGGGTGGGTGAGCACCTGATTGGCAAAATCGATATTGGTCAGGACTCCTTCAATATGATATCCATTCAAGGCTTGGACCATCCGCCTGCGTGCTTCCTCACGAGTTTCCCCCCATGTGATGACCTTGGCCAACAACGGATCGTAGAAAACACTGACGGTGCTTCCGGCGTCGACCCCGGAATCGACGCGAATATGTGTTCCCCGGGGTGCGGCATAACGGGTGATCAAACCGACCGATGGAACAAAGCCCCGCCCCGAATCCTCGGCGCAAACCCGTACCTCCATCGACCAGCCCTTAAGAGCCACCTGCTCTTGCGTAAAAGGCAGGACCTCACCGGCGGCAATGCGCAGCTGCAGTTCGACCAGATCAAGACCGTTGACCAGTTCGGTCACCGGATGCTCTACCTGAAGGCGGGTGTTCATCTCGAGGAAAAAGAATTCGCCCTGTTCATCGAGGATGAACTCCACAGTTCCGGCATTCACATAGCCGGCCTTTTTCGCCAGTTCGCATGCGAGGTTGCCTATCCTCTCCCGCAGGATCGGGTCGAGGGCGCAGGACGGCGACTCCTCGATAATCTTCTGATAGCGTCTCTGAATGGAACATTCCCGTTCGCCGAGATGAACCACATGCCCATGCTGATCGGCAATGATCTGGATCTCGATATGCCTCGGTTTACGGATAAAGCGCTCGACAAAGATCCGGGCATCGCCAAAGGATTTCCGGGTCTCCTGCTGACAGGTTTGCAGTGCCGAGGCCATCTCTTCGGCCCTGTCGACAATACGCATTCCCTTGCCGCCGCCACCGGCCGCGGGTTTGAGAAGGACAGGATAGCCGACTTCGGCCGCAGCCGCCTGGGCCTCGGCCAGGCTTACCACCGGCTCGCTGTGGCCGGGGACCGTCGGCACTGAGGCATTAATCGCCAGTTTTTTGGCAGCAATCTTATCTCCCATAGCAGCAATCACTGCCGCCGGTGGGCCTATAAAGGTCAGACCGGCGTCCACCACCTTTCCGGCAAAAAGCGGATTTTCAGAAAGAAAGCCGTATCCGGGGTGAATCGCCTGGCAACCTGTGGCAAGAGCCGCCTCGATTATCTTGTCGATAATGAGATATGACTCAGTCGGGCGGGCACCGCCCACCAGCACCGCCTCGTCGGCCTGACTGACGTGGATGCTGCGAAAATCGGGTTCCGAATAAACCGCCACAGTGCCAATGCCCATGGCCTTGCAGGTGCGGATCACTCGGACGGCAATCTCTCCGCGATTGGCAATCAGAATTTTTTCGAACATAGGGGGCCTCACAATGGAATATTGCCGTGTTTACGATCAGGACGACTGCTCTTTTTACTCTCGAGAAACTGCAGAGTGCGGATGAGCCGATGTCGAGTCGTATTGGGAAAGATAACGTCATCAATATAGCCCCGTTTGGCCGCGACAAAGGGGTTCATGAAATGCTTGCGGTAGCTCTCCATCTTTTCACTCAGCATGGTCTCCGGATCGGCAGCTTTTTCTATATCCCGGCGATGAATGACCTCGGTGGCGCCGCGCGGGCCCATCACCGCGATCTCCGCAGTCGGCCAGGCGTAGTTGATATCACAATGGATATGCTTGGAGTTCATGACCACATAGGCGCCGCCGTACGCCTTGCGGACAATGACCGTGATGCGGGGCACCGTTGCCTCGGTGAAGGCATAAAGCAGTTTGGCGCCATGGCGGATGATGCCGCCGTGCTCCTGCTCCGGTCCCGGCATAAAACCGGGCACATCGACCAAGCAGATAAGCGGGATGTTGAAGGCATCACAAAACCGGACAAAACGGGCCGCCTTGACCGAGGCGTTGTTGTCAAGCGCCCCGGCCAAAACCGCCGGTTGATTGGCTACCAGGCCAATAGTCTGACCACCGAGACGGCCAAGCCCACAGATGATATTGTTGGCGAATTGCGGCTGAACTTCCAGAAACTCCGCCCCGTCGAGGATGGAGTAGATGAGCACCTTCATGTCGTAACTCTGGTTGGGATTGGGCGGCACCAGGTAATCGAGGGCCGGGTCGGTACGGTCCGGAGGATCATTGAGATCGAGGATCGGCGCCTTCTGTTTATTATTCGAAGGCAGGTAATTGATGAGTTGCCGCACCGCCCGCAGGCACAGGATATCATTAGGGTAAACGAACTGGGCAACACCGCTCTTCTTGGCATGTACCGTCGCCCCGCCCAATTCCTCGGAAGTGATATCCTTATGGATGACGGTCTTGACCACATTGGGTCCGGTAACAAACATGTGTGAAGTCTGATCAACCATAAAGACGAAATCAGTCATCGACGGACTGTACACCGCTCCGCCGGCGCAGGGTCCCATGATGCAGGATATCTGCGGGATTACCCCACTGGCATGAACATTGCGCTGAAAGATTTCACCATAGGCGGCAAGGGCATCGACACCTTCCTGAATCCGGGCACCGCCCGAGTCGTTGAGACCGATGATCGGCGACCCGACCTGCCGAGCGAGATCCATGATCTTGCAGATCTTCTGGGAATGGCCCTCGCCGAGCGAACCGCCGATAACCGTGAAATCCTGGCTGAAAACGAAAACTTCCCGGCCGCTGATCTTGCCATGCCCGGTGATGACCCCGTCGCCGGGATGTTCTTCGCGGCTGTCGGCCGTCTCACTCCTGCCGACTTTCAGGATATCGATTTCCTCGAATGATCCCTCATCGAGGAGCAGGTGAATTCGCTCACGTGCCGTCAGTTTCCCGCGTTGATGCTGGACCTCGACGCGCTTTTCCCCGCCACCGGCCAGGGCATGTTCGCGAAGTTCGAAAAGTTCCAGGATATTGCTGTGCATGATTTCAACCATGGACATCTCCTTGTCATTTTTAATTTGTCATTCCAACACCGAGAAGGTGTATGAATGATCCTCTCTGAACAATTTGAGGAAGACAAACGCTATCTTTTTCTTGAGATTTTCGCAAGACAAGAAATTGTTATAAAATGCTATAACGAACTCCCGGGGAAACAGGATCTGTATACAAACGTCAGGATCGTTTTTTTGGCAAAAACAGCTACAGAGATTTACCCGCAACCGAAGGCTTTTTACCCGATGATATGGCCATAGCGCTGGTGCATTACCCAGAGTAAAAACTGGGCATACACCCTCCAGACCTCGTCGCCGTATCCGCCGGCCATCAGGAAAACGGCGGGAATCTTGCGCTCTTGCAACCAGCTATAGATCATCCGATCGCGCGCCATCATCTGCTCCAGAGAAAGCTTGAGAAGAGCCGCCGAGGGCAACTCATCTTCTTCATAGGGATCGGCCCCGCAGACAACGATGGCCAGATCGGCCGCACCTCCCTCCTCCAGTTGCTGAAGACCGGTTCGAAGCCTTTCCAGATAATACGGCTCTTCGCCACTTTCGATGGGGATATCAATATCGCTCGGAACAAAGGACGGATTGGCTTGGCCGTCGGCAAGCAGCACAGGGCCATCGAGTGGCCAGCCGCTTGCCATATGAATGCTCAGGGTCCGGATGGAATCGTCGCCTGTAGTGAGAGCTGCGGTGCCATCGCCTTTGTGGGCATCGACATCAATGATCCAGGCTCGTTCAACCTGCTTTTCGAACTGCAGCTTACGGCAGGCTATGACGATATCGTTAATCAGACAGAAACCATTGCCAAAACCATGCTGGGCGTGATGGGCACCACCGGTAAAGGAAAAGCAAAACCCATGCTGCAAAGCAAGTCGCGCGGCTTGAACAGTTCCGGCATCTTTTACGAGAATACGCTCGAAAAGATCGGTGAGTGGCCGGGTGGCAGTTTCCGGGGCATACCGGTAATATTTGCCTTCAGCATCGATCAATTCAAAAGTAGAAATAATCTCCTGCTCAAGAGCTGTCGAATACAGACGGTCCACAAACTCGGCCGAATGGACCCGCAGCAGATCCTCCCGGGTCAGCGTCTCGACAATGCGGTCGATATGCCAATGTTTCTGCAGGGATTTCAACTTGTCATCGTCGAGAAGCGCCTGCAGGGTCTTGATGGAACGACTGTCCCTCACAGGAATTTGGATGCCGAACTCGATAAGGCTTGCCGGAATACGAGGGTCGTAGAGAATCATCGCTATTACTCCATATGCCCGATGAACGGGAATTTTTTAATCTTACCCCTATCGGGGCTGGCCACTTGACTGATACAAGAGTAATGCAGGATACCAACCGATGCGATGATATTTTTACCCAGGAATCGGGTTGACTGATATTCTCAGTCGTTTATCTTGCAGGCATGGTATAGATCAAGGAAACATGAGTTGCAACATCATCTCACGGTTACAGGAGCTCGTTGCTTGCGCCCCAAGGAGAATTTCCCATGTCGATTCTGGCCAGCCCCATCCTCATTGTCGAAGACGACCAGAACACCTCGAAGTTGGTGGCAACCTATCTTGCGCGCGAAGGCTTCACCACCATTGCCGCCTACGACGGTGAGGAGGCGCTGCGCCAGGCACGCCTCCTGGAACCTGGTTTCGTCATCCTTGATGTGATGCTGCCCAAGGTCGACGGCTGGGAGGTCTGCCGGCAATTGCGTAAATTTTCCGACGTGCCGATTCTCATGCTGACCGCCCGCGAGGAGGAGATTGATCGGGTGATGGGCCTTTCCATCGGGGCCGACGATTATGTGGTCAAACCCTTCAGCCCTCGCGAGCTGGTGGAACGCGTCAAGGCGATACTCCGCCGAGTGCAACCCGGACCGCCACGGGAAAAGCAGATCCTGCTGCACGGTGGCCTTGTCCTCAATCTGGAGAAACACAAGGTGAGCGTCGACGGGACACCGGTCAACCTTACCTCTTCCGAATACAAGCTGCTCCAAGCCCTGATGTCTGCGCCGGGACGGGTGTTCTCAAGAAACGAATTACTGGAGCGCTTTTACGACCATGGCGAGACGGTGATCGACCGAGTCATCGATGTCCATATCGGTAAACTCCGGCAAAAGATCGAGGACGATCCCGCCGATCCGCAACGTATCCTTACCGTCCGCGGTTTCGGTTACCGTTTCGCCGAACCAAGCGAGGAGTGAGAGAATGAGGAACCGCCTGCTCTGGAAACTGCTCCTGACCAACATCCTGCCGGTGATCGGCGTCATTTTTTTGGTTGTCTGGCTGGCGGTCGATAAGCTTGCTGCCAAGTATTTCATGGAGCTCATGAAAATCTACGATGTCTCTCCCAATGACATCCACCAGATGTTCCTGACCTCCATCCATCAATACCTGGTGTGGGCCAGCCTGGCCGCCCTGGGCCTGGCTTTTATCCTCAGTTTTCTTCTCACCCGCAGGGTTCTCCGGCCTCTTTCGCAGATGACCTCCATCACCAAGGCAATGGCCGCCGGCAATTTTTCCCTGCGGGCCGAGATCACTACCAGCGACGAGGTTGGCCAGCTTGGCATCGCCTTCAACAATATGGCAGATCGACTCGGCAAGATCGAACAGCTGCGCAAGACCATGGTGGCAGATGTCGCCCACGAACTGCGCACACCGCTTACCAATCTGCGCGGCTATCTTGAGGCCTTAAACGACGGGGTGATTCCTCCAACGCCTGAGACCCTGCGGATGCTGCAGCAGGAGAACCTCCGTCTGGTCCATCTGGTCGACAACCTGCAGCAGCTTGCCCGGGCCGATGCTGCCAAGGCGTATCTTAAACGTGAAGATATTGTCCTGGCAGATCTCGTCAACCAGATGGTAGAACTGCACCGCCTCAATTTCCAGAAAAAGGGGATCAGGGTTTCGACCACCTGCCAGGACGACCAGGCACGGGTCTCGGCCGATCGCGACAAGCTCCTCCAGGCCATGCAGAATCTTCTCGACAACTGCTGCAAGTACACGCCCGAGAACGGCCGGGTCGAGGTTGCCATAAGCCGGGTGCAGGGAGGGCTCAAGGTCAATTTCCATAACAGCGGAACCGGTATTGCCCCAGGCGACCTGCCCTTTATCTTCGAACGCTTCTTTCGGGCCGACCGTTCACGGTCGCGCGATGCGGGAGGCGCAGGGATTGGTCTTGCCATCACCAAGGAACTGATCGAGGCCCACGGCGGGTCGATCGGTGCTGAAAGTAGCCCGGACGACACCCATGTCTGGTTTATCCTGCCTCTCTGAGTAATCTCTTTACCTAATCTTTACATTCCCTTCATTCTACCTTTACAACAAGTATCTATTGTTTAAGGCAAGAGGAAGGCACCTCCTGTTAAGAAAGCGAAGGCAAGGGAGGAGGCATCATAAACCCGTTCGTAGGAATGCAACAAGGAGGAACAGTAATGAAAACTTTATTTATAATGGCATGGTTCCTGGCACTGGCAACCATTGCAGGTACATTATCAGATCAGCTAGTCAGGCCGGCAACGGCGACCGAGCAACAGCAGTCGAGTGGTGAATTGGCCAAGGCCATGTTTGCAGGCGGTTGCTTTTGGTGTATGGAAAAGCCCTTCGAGCATCTGGAAGGGGTGAAATCTGTAGTCTCAGGCTATACCGGGGGCACAACAAAAAATCCGACCTATGACAATTATATGGGCGGCGGCCATATAGAGGTGGTGGAAATTACCTACGATCCTAATAAAATCAGTTACCAGCAGCTGCTTGACGTATATTGGCACCAGGTAGACCCGACCGACGCAGGCGGACAGTTCGTTGACCGAGGTCATGCCTATTCGACTGCGATTTTCTATAACAGTGACGGAGAGCGCCGTCTGGCCGAGGCCTCCAAGGCAGGTCTTGCGGCCAGCGGCATTTTTAAAGGTCTGCTTGTAACCCCTATCTTGCCGTACAGCACATTTTATCCGGCCGAGGAGTATCATCAGGATTACTATTCAAAAAACCCCGTACGGTATACCTTCTATCGAAGTCGATCGGGCAGGGATACTTTTCTTGAAAGTATCGACTGGAGCAAAAAGTCAATGGGGGAACATCTCAGTAAGGAAGATCTGAAAAAGCGGCTCACCCCGCTGCAATACAAGGTGACCCAGGAAGACGGTACCGAACCGCCCTTCAAAAACCAGTACTGGGATAATAAAGAGGCTGGAATCTATGTGGATATTGTCTCCGGCGAAGCTCTTTTCAGCTCGCTTGACAAATTTGTTTCGGGTACCGGCTGGCCAAGTTTTACCCAGCCGCTGGTAAAGGACAATGTAGTCGAAAAAGAAGACAGGACATTCTTTTCAGTGCGGACTGAGGTGCGCAGCAATAAAGGCGATTCCCATCTCGGCCATGTCTTTGACGATGGACCGCCGCCGACAAAACTCAGGTATTGCATCAATTCCGTATCGTTACGTTTTGTTCCGGTAGCCTATCTGGAGAAAGAAGGGTTCGGGGAATTTAGCAAATTGTTCTCCCGTTAATTCTCATTTTCTATCTCGATGAGTGCCTGTCATTCACCCGCTGCTTGCCGCCGTTCGACTGCAGACAGCGGGGTGGTCGTAGAGGATCACCCTTGTTGGGGTTTGAAAAGATACTGTAATCAAAGCACTTTTAAATATAATTTTTTTCCAATTGCTTTTTATGGGGGCAAATGGTTGTATGATTTATACGGCGTACGAGTACCTACTCTTTCGAAAGTAACATCAACACTGAAGACAAAGAGGGTGCAGGTTGAGTTGAAACCCAATATTTGTTCCTTCTTCTGGAAGCACCTCTTCCCCTAAAACGGCAAGAGTTAGATGAAAATTAACTAACCAACAACAGAGCTTACTCGCAATCAATTGCCTGACTATTAGGCAAATTTCGAAGTACTAATTTACCGGACAAACCGGTTTTGTTAGTATTTCAGCTTTGACACATTAATCAAGGAGGACGGTTAGAATGAGTGGGATTATCAAAAAGACAGTTTTCGGTTTTATTGGTGTTATTGCCCTTTGCGGGAGTGCTTGGGGTGGTTGGTTCACTTTTGAGCCCAATGTTATTCTTATAAATGGGACTCCGGTAGCTCGGGAACTCGAGAATATTCAAATGGAACATGCTTACTTAGAAAAGGGAGATTTGGCACATGCAAATCAGTTAATAAAAGATTCGGATGTTTATATCATTGAAGGTGAAAACGGAAAAACCGGGGCCCCAGTTAAATATGTCGGCTATGAGGAATACGAAGGCAGTGTTTTTGTTAGAGTCAAAAATGAAAGCGGGACCCAAATTTGGGCAAACATGCTTGGCCTTGTTTGTAAAGGGCAAGACGGAAAGGAAAGGAAAGTCACCAAACAAGATTTAGAGAAAGGCGAATTTGAAACATTATCAGTCAATTAAACACTATTTCTGGAGTTGTTATAAGCCGGGGCTAAACCAATTCATTTAGCTGTCCGTTGAAGCCAAATATTTGCAAGAATTGTCTTGGATCGACGTCCTGTCTCCTTGCGGTTTGCACCAACCTTGCCAGAATGCTATTGCCATCCATGCCGCTTTGCGATCTTATACCAGCAAATGCCCCGGATAAACCGATGATTTTCGTGTTAAAAACATGAGACCAATTTTGTTTTGTTCCTGGAGTTGCCCATGACCATTGCAAGCAAGTTGGCACTCATTGAGGAGTTCCATCGCTTATCGAATGCATTTGATGATACCCTGAACCTTGAGAGGGAGGCTGTTTTGTTCAGGCCTTTCTGGGATTCATGGTCGATAATCGAGCAAGTTGTTCACTGTGTTGATTTTGATATTGCAAACTTTCACCGATATCGCTGGGGGATAGTATCTCCTGGAACCACCGTCCTTTCTTTTGACGGTACATGGACATCTGGCTTGGATTATCAAGCTTCTGAACTGTCTGCCGCCATAAACGCGATCAAGGCGGTCAGGCACCTCATGTCATCTCATCTCAAACGCATTGTTGATTCTGACTGGTCGAAGTACTGTTACACGTTCGATGACGGAAACGGTTTTACTTTGGAAGAAGCTTTGCAGCATTTCATCGGGCATGTTGGTTTTCACAGGGAATTGATTGATAGGAACATCAAGCTGTTCGCGCAAACATAGCTGTAGCGGCTCTTGCTCGACATAGCAGCCGCTAATGGGAATGGATTGATTCGACTTGGAGACGAAGGGACGAATTGCGAGGACGCTAACCAGGTCATTGCATCGTTACTCCTGGTACATTTCATGGAAGGACAACAATACAAATTCAATGGATTGTCCGGTGCTTCTCAATGCGCGATGATAACCAGAAATAAAGGCAGACTTTCCATGTAATAAAGAAACGGAGGAGACCGCCTTTTTTGGTAGAAGAATGGACCAATCTGATCTACAAGGTGGCGACGGGAAGCTGGAAGGCGCGGATCGTTATTGCTCCCATCGTTGGCGCAAGCTATATCGGTTTCATTGTTGTCTTTGTCCTGCTCTCTCTTACCGTCGATCAATGGCTAAATCTTCCCAAAGCATTCAGCCACCCGGTGAGTCTCATTGGAGGGTTCACTCTCATCCTCTGCGGTTTTTTACTTACCTGCCTTTCAATCGCTCATTTCCTGCGAGTCCGCGGAACGCCGGTTCCTTTCAGTCCTCCTCCCATACTCGTCGTTGCCGGCCCATACAGATTCACACGTAACCCCATGCTCACCGGCATTTTCATTCAACTCTTCGGCATCGCCACGGTTTATGGTTCTCTGTCGTTACTCTTCATTTTCACTCCTCTCTTCATTATTATTAACGTCTGGGATTTGCACTCGACAAAATCGTCCCTTGGGGACGTTCGTATGATGAATACGTCGCCATGTTTGCTCTTACAGAGGCCGATCTTAGTCTTCGCCTTCTTGGATGCGGCGACGGTCCGGCAGCGTTCAATGCTGCACTGACCAAGGAAGGTCGTTACATCACCGGAGAATTACCACCGTTGCCGTTTGAGCAAGGCGAATTTGACATCACCTTGTCTTCGCATTTACGGTTTTTGTACAGCGCCCACTTGTCGGCAGAATTTCATCTTCAAGCGCTCAAGGAAATGTTGGTCATCAACCCTGTCTGAAGAGTCGCCGCAAATGACCGCCCCGGGCATGGGCTCCCCCGTCAAACACTGCACTAGGCGATAAGGCCCAAGAGTTGGATATGCAGCTACAGCAACTTGAAATAAGGGCAATGCCCCCAAACCCCATACCTAACTTAGCCAATAACTCGAATCTCTCGGTTCATCGTGCTGAGAGATTCGGCGCCACCTGCGGTCACCACTACATCGTCCTCAATGCGCACTCCGTTAATACCTGCAAGATAGATCCCCGGCTCAACCGTATAGGCCATTCCAACTTCCAGCAACTGCTGATTGTCTCCTCTTATATACGGATCTTCATGGCACTCCATGCCGATGCCGTGGCCGGTACGATGGGTAAAGTTCCGGCCGAAACCGGCTTCATCGATAACCCGACGCGTCGCTAGGTCAACCTCGGCACAGGGAACCCCTGGCCGCCCCGCCGCTCGCCCGGCGGCATTTGCCTGCTGCACGGTTTTATGGATTTTTTCCGCCAGGGGATCAATTTCACCAACCGCAAAGGTGCGGGTCAGGTCAGAGACATAGCTGCCATAACTTGCTCCCCAGTCGACAATCAGCAGGTCACCAGCCACTAGAGGCCGGTCGGACGGTTGAGAATGGGGGTTGGCGCCGTTAGGACCAGCGGCGACAATGGGTGAGAAGGGCAAGGAGATATCTGAGCCATGGCTGATGAGTTGCAAGAAAAGTTCTCCGGCAATTTCTTTTTCGGTGGTCCCGATCGCCACTCTCGTAAGCGTCGCTGTCAAGGCATCTTCGGCGATCTTTACCGCCTGCCGCATACAGCTGATTTCTTCGGCGTCCTTTTTTGCTCGAAGCGCCGAAAAGATGGCTGAGCCGTCGACAAGTTGTGCATCACCGCAGGCAGAGCGAAGATATTCATACTCGAGAAGCCGCAACTGACGTGGTTCCACCCCGACCTTTTGGCCGGACAGCCCCAAACCCTTGAGGGCGTCACCAAAAGTTGCAGTCCAAATAGCTGGATTCTCTGTATACGCATACACCCGCGCAGGGAAATGCAGGTGGTCGACCTTGGCAAGTTCCAACTCAGGCAGAATGATTGTCGGCTCATGATCTAGACTGAAGACCATAACCACCGGCCTCTCCATCAGATGGAAATGCAGCCCGGTCAGATAGGTCAAAGTCGGCCCGGCATTGACCGCCATTGCCGTAAATTGTTGGTCTTGCATATACTGTGTAAGTTTTGAAAAACGTGTCGCCGACATACTCCCTCCGGAAAATTGCGTTGTTTTCCATCATTTTTAAAGCTACTACCAACCCCGACGAGCGGGATAAGATCCTTGGCTGTCAATTAAACTTCGTCATTGCCAAAAGTATCAGTTCCAACCATACATTCGCAACACAATCACAAGCCACAAAAAAAGGTGCACATACGGGAAAATCCTCCTTCCTGCACACACACCCTTTACTGGACTTGAAGCAGCCGACATAAAGTATCGCACCCCAAATCCCAGACACCTCACTCCGTACCCCTCGCTCCTTACAAGGTTATCTTCGCCCCCAACTTGGCAATAAATTTGGCAAGCCAGGCGGGATGTGCCGGCCAGGCCGGGGCAGTAACCAGGTTTCCCTCGACATGGGCACTGTCCATGTCGACCGCCACATATTTACCGCCGGCGAGGTTCACCTCCACGGAGCAGGCCGGATAGGCAGAGCATTCGCGACCCTTAAGAACACCCGCAGCAGACAATAGTTGCGCGCCATGGCAGATGGCGGCGATCGGCTTTTCTGCGGTTGCAAAATGTTTGACAATCGCCAGCACGCTTTCATTTAAGCGCAGATATTCAGGTGCCCGACCACCCGGAATGACTAAAGCGTCATAGTCAGCCACTTTTATTGCTGCAAAATCGGCATTCAGGGTGAAATTATGGCCGCGCTTCTCGCTGTAGGTCTGATCGCCCTCGAAATCATGTATGGAAGTGCGGACAAAATCCCCGGCCTTTTTGTCCGGACACACCGCGTGCACCTGATAGCCGAGCATGAGGAGCGCCTGAAACGGCACCATTACTTCATAATCTTCGACATAGTCACCGACGAGCATAAGAATTTTTTTTGCTGCCATGGTATTTCTCCTTGATGAGATGATTGAACCTGCTTTGCTTAAACCTGTACTTTCCTGGGTATGATGAGAGCACTCCGCAATTCTAGAAGCAAAATCAATACCATTCTCCACAAAATGCAATCATTAATCTGATATTGTTAAATATATTCCATTTTTAGAAGCAATGACAGCCGAACAAACAGGACACATTTCGGACATGTCTGTCCGATATCAAGACATGTCCGAAACATCAGCGGTGCCGGCCCGGATCTATCCCGAATTTGCGGATTTTCTCATACAGAGTACTGCGGGCGATGCCCAGATCAGCAGCACTCCTGCGCATATTCCCACGATTGCCACTCAAGGAACGAAGAATTGCAGCCCGTTCGCCGTCCTGCAGCGATTCCCTTTCGTCACAGGCAAGATGCCCAACTTTTGCAGGCAGAGGGGACACCATCGTCATGCCGACATCCGGCTCTCCCACCGACCGGCCCGATTGTAAGGTGATATCACGGCTCAAGTCATCTATTCCAATGCTAGATCCCGGACTGATATTTACCGCCCTTTCGATGACATTTTCCAGTTCGCGAATGTTGCCGGGCCAAGAATAACGACGAAGCGCCGCATATACTTCCCCGGCTATCGCCGGCACCGCCCTTCCGGTCGCCCTGCAGACTTTTTGGAGAAAATGGCCGGCCAGCACCTCGAGGTCACCGGTGCGCAACCGCAGGGGCGGCAGATTAATGGTCAGGACATTCAACCGGTAATAGAGATCCTCGCGAAAGGTCTTTTCGACGATCGCCTGCATCAGCGAACGATTGGTAGCGGCAATAATCCGGACATCCACCGGTCGGGCATGCTGGTCGCCGACTCGAACCACCTCTTTGTTTTCAACCACCCGCAGCAAGTTGACCTGGGCACTGAGCGGCATCTCGCCGATCTCGTCAAGAAAAATAGTGCCGCCATCGGCCAGTTCGAATTTGCCGGGATTTCCCTGTTTCTTGGCCCCGGTGAAAGCTCCCTCGGCATAGCCGAACAGTTCACTCTGGATCAGATCCCGCGGCAACGCTCCGCAGTTGATGGCGACGAAGGGACCATTCTTTCTGTTTCCACCGTTATGGATCGCCTGGGCGAAGATTTCCTTGCCGGTACCACTCTCGCCGAGGATCAGGGTATTGGTGCTGGATTTTCCGGCAATTTTTGCCAGCCGGATACTCTCCATGAGCTGAGGCGAAACACCGACAATATCATCGAAGGTTAAGATTGCCCGCGATCCGGCATAACGGTTGACCATCCGCCTAATGGTTTTGGCCTCGCGAATGGTAATCACCAAACCTGCCGATTTGGCGATGGGGGTCGCCGAGATGATGCACGGCAGCACTCCTCCTACAAGTTTCAAGGTGGCGTCCTGGTCATATATGCTTGAGCCATGCTCGATTATCGCCTGAAAATTGACGCCGGAGAGGATATGCCTTTCAAGAGGCTCGCCTCGTCCCCCGTCGGCACCAATGCCCAGCATGCGCCTGGCCTGCTCGTTGATATCGGTGATTTTCCCTGTGCGATCGATGGTCAACAAGCCGTCGCTTATCAACTCAAAAATTCCCTGCTTCTCCTGGAGGAGTTCGATCTTGTTCTCGAGCACCGATTCGATGCGAATCTGCTGTTCAATGGCATTGGCAGCCGCTGCGACCATGCCGAGGGTATGGGTATGGCCGGTATCCCACAGGCAGGAAAGGTTCAGACAACCGACGAGTTTTCCCTGCGGATCATGAATCGGCGCCGCCGCGCAACATAATTCGTGGTTGCGCTTGCAATAGTGCTCCTCGGCCCAGATCTGCACCGGCTGATCGAGAAAAATGCAGGTGCCGATGCCGTTGGTTCCCACGGTCCGCTCGGAATATTCTATGCCCGGCTCGTAACTTTTCGAATTTGTCAGATACTCCGGGTCCCCGGTGCGATTAAGAATGATCCCATTCTCATCGGCAAGGATGATTATGCTGCGTGACCCTTTAATGAAGGCAAAGAGTTTTTCAATGACCGGTAATCCAATACGTATCAGGTTATGCCGTGCCGAAAGGATTGCTGAAAACGCTTTTTCATCTACTTGGTGTCCTTCGACATTCAGCGGATCTACACCGTGGTGCCGACTGCGCAGCCACGACTCCAGGATAAAATCCCTTATCACCCCTCGGTCCACCTCGCCGTCTGCACAGAACCTCTGCCACTGCCCGGCAATTTCATCTTGCAAGATCGACCACTTGTTTTTCATCATCGGTTGGCTTTTCCCTGCCTCAAAATACTTCTATCTTTATCAGTCTGATCAACGGGATTCTTTATATTACCCTCTTGGGATGTAGGTGAAAATTACGTCATGAGATTGCTATCGTTATGGTATCGGCCTTGAAGAAGAATATTGGCACAAGTGTCCTCGCCGAGGTCGACGGCCTAAGAAGGGCCTGCACGTGGGATTTGCTGATTCAGGAAATCCCAAGAAAAAAATATCTGTCCACTTGTTCGTTCCCTGTACAATCGAGTAGAATAGGAAAACACTGTCACTTTAACACATTATCAAGCATTTTTGTATACTGCTGTTTCTACATGGTTTCCATATCCGATCGGCGTTTCATTGGCAAAAGTCTCTCGACTACCCTCGGTGGCAGATTCTTTTATTGTTACCTGTCCTCCCTTAGTTTAAAGTCCAAAGAATGAACAAAGAAAAAAATAAAATCCCTCTTGATGGTGTGACCCTTGAACATATCGTCGTTAGCCTGTCTGAACACTATGGCTGGGATGCGCTCGGCAAGCGCATTGAAATTCGCTGCTTTACCAGTGACCCGTCGATCAAGTCCTGTTTGACATTTTTACGGAAAACTCCCTGGGCAAGAAAAAAAGTCGAAAATCTTTACCTCGCCACCCAGAAGAAGGGATGGAAAGATCTTTACAAAAAATAAGTGCGGCGGTTGCCTGGCTAACCACTCACACCCTTGACCAAATGGATCTGAAATGAAACCAATTACCCTCCTCGTATCGATGTTTTTGCTGCTTGGACTAATTACCGGTGGCTGTGGAGAGAAAAAGGCTCAATTGAACCCGCTAGGGGTCAAAGATATAGCCGTGTTGACAATGGACGGCAATCTCCCCAAACAGAAAGCGAAACAGGCGCGAGAATTGCGCACTGCTCTCGAGTGGATGGATCGCGATCTTGTCAAGAATCTCTCAGACTCTGGTTTTGCCGCCATCCTTGTCAAGGATAGGCAAGCTTACAAGCCTGAAATGGGCAAACTCATGATTGTTGATGTCGAGCGTTTTAAGGCCAGCAATCGCTCCGCCAGAGCCTTTGTCGGCTTTGGTGCCGGATCTGCGTCTCTGGCTCTGAGCTACAAACTCCTTGATGAAAAAGGGATACTCCTATCAGAGTGGCGAGATGGTGTCAGCTCAAGTAAAGGGGCCATTGATTGCGCCGAGATTCTCAATAGAAAGGCACTTGAAAATGTCATCGATCTCTTTACCAACTAACCCCCACAAGGGAGGATAAGTACATTCACGAAATTCATTTAAAAAAACAAAAAATGCATTTCTAAGGTACTAAGCATTAACTTAACCCAGGTTCTATGAGTGTCAAAAACAATGTACAACACCCCGGTGTTGCAGCCAATCGTCTCAGCTTTGTGTCAATTTTGTCTTGCCATTCGTGGCTGGAAACTCCAGGGAAATCCCCCAACAGCATTGAAATACGTCTTGATCGCTGCCCCCCATACCAGCAACTGGGACTTCCCCTTAGCCTTGGCAATTGCTTTTGTTTACCGATTTGAAATGCGCTGGATGGGTAAGGACTCCCTTTTTTCAGGCTGGCGTGGTCCTGTCATGCGCTGGTTGGGTGGCATCCCGATAAATCGTGCATCGCGAAACAATGTTGTTGCCGAAACCATCGCTGCATTTCTGGCAAGTGAGCGCCTTATTGTTGCCATCCCGCCCGAAGGCACGCGGTCTAAAGTTGACAAATGGAAAACCGGCTTCTACTACATAGCCCTCGGCGCCAATGTCCCCATAGCGCTTGCCTTTCTAGATTACCAGCGTAAAGTTGGTGGCTTTTTGTCAACCTTCTTTCCAACCGGAAATGTAGAAAAGGACATCGCCGACATCCGCGCCTGTTATGCCGGGATATCGGGGAAATTCGCAGAGCAGAGTGTTATTGATTAGGAGCCGTTAGGAAATAACTAGGCCATTTCTCTGAGTTTAACATGACGTCGATTGCAATTCTTGTCGTTGATGACGAACAGGCCTTCACGGAAATCCTCGCTCAGCGCCTGGGCAAAAGAGGCTTTGCTGTCAAAACCGCTGCAGATGGGCACAGTGGGCTCAAATTGTTAAGAGAAGATGAAACAATCGAGGTTGTTGTTCTCGATCTTGCGATGCCGGGGATGGACGGCCTAGAAACCCTGAAGGCCATGAAAAAAGAGCGGCCGCTGGTCGAGGCAATTATGCTCACCGGCCAGGGGAGTGTGAACAGCGCAGTTGAGGCAATCAAACAGGAGGCCTTTAATTATCTTATTAAACCCTGTGATATTGAAGACCTTAGTGCATTTATTCATGACGCGGCAGAACATCGGAAAAATCGCCAGAGAAAGATCCTGGATGTGCGCATGACCCCTTACCTCTCCCCGGAAAAGCGCAAAGAATTGATAGCCGCCATTCTCAAGGAGTAGACATCGTTCAGCCACCGGAAAGTGCCGGAAATATATCGATTTCGTCGCCGTCTTCGATCATATCCCCGGCACTTACGACTTTGCCCTTGCGGACCGCAATATAACCACCGGGAGTATAGCCGGTTCTGGTGACACAATGCTGCAGAACTTCCCTAAATAGCAGCGGAGTGGGTAGATCGAGCTCGACCCTGCCCACTTCCGTAAGCTTAAAGGTCACCCTTACCATTGTCTGGCCTGAGCGCTTTCCTCGTCGGTGACATCCATTTTTTCGCCGGTCTCCGGTTGAGCCTCGTCATAAAAGGTCTCAGAAAAGCGATAATCCAGGGCGGTGATGCCGGCATCGGTATTGAACTGATGCTCAATCCTCAGAGTCTCCTTCACAAAATCATCAAACTCGGTGGCGGTGATGTCGACATCGTAATAGGCTTTGATCAGGTTAAGGAGCGGGGACATGTCGTGACGAACGGCATAGCGCACGAAATTGCACATGCCCATTGCATCCATACGCGAGCCGATGACCTGGAATTTTTTCGACAGACCGATCTTACCCTCTTTGGTGAGCGGGTTTTCTTCGTCGCGAAGGGTGAAGCCAAAGGTGTGATCGGCACCCATAGGCGATGACAGGTAGGTCATGGCCATGCCCTTTGTGCCGCGGGGTTCGTAAGCGGGGATGGCTTGGCCGAGGACATGCGGGGCATGACGAACACCCAGCACCTTGGCGGCGACCTTACAGCCGGATCCGAGGATACGGCCCAGCGGGCTCAGATTGCGAATCTCTTCCATCATGCCGATGGCCGCCTGGTCATCACCAAATTCGGCAAGCCCCGCCTCCATCGCCACCGCAATGGCCGCGCCGCAATCCAGGGTATCGACCCCGGCGTCGTTTGCAATCCGGTTCATGGTGGCGATAGTGTCGAGATTTTTCAGACAGAGGTTGGAACCCATGAGGGCCATGGTTTCATATTCGATCGGCGAACAGAGAAGTTTTCCTTCCTGGTCGGGATAGACATTTGAGCACTGGATAGCGCAGGGCAGCATGCAGGCATGCTGGGTTTTCCCCTCACCACCCCGGGCCTTGATGGTATCGTACATGGTCTGGGCATTGATCTTTTCTGCCCCTTCCATCGTGCCGTGCCGGAAATTTTTGGTCGGCAGGACGCGCAGGGATTGACAGATATCAACCATGGCGGCGGTGCCGTATTTGGTGAACAAGGCCGATACCGGATTATCCTTGAGCATTTTCACTACCCGCCTGCTCTCTTCTTTGAACTGTTCCTTGTTGACGAAGTCGGATTTCTGTTTTCCATCGGCAAGAATGACCATGGCGATGACCCGTTTTGAGGCCATAACCGCGCCCAGACCGCCCCGACCGGCATAACGCGAGCAAACGCCATGTGGATCGGAACAGGCAATGCCGCTTGCCAGCAAGAGTTTTTCCGCAGCCGGACCGACAGTTATGCAGCCGGCATCCTTGCCGAATTGCGCAGTCAGCAGGTCCGATTTTTCATATACTCCCTTGCCCGCAAGAAAAGCCCCGTCAAGGAGCTTGACACCATCTTTGCCGATGACCACAACCCTCCAGCCGCTTTCTCCAGCCGGGGCGTCCTCAAGGACTATACAGCGCAGCCCCTGTTCCGCCATGCGACTGCCGACAATGCCGCCGGCGTTGCTTTCCTTGATACCGCCGGTAAGAGGACTTTTACCGCCGATGCTGAGGCGGTTGGCACTTGAGGTTGCGGTACCGGCCAGGGCACCGGTGCAAAAGAACAATTTATTTTTTTTCCCCAAGGCATCACAGGTTGCCTCCACCTCCCTGCTCACCAGACGGGATGAGAGCGTCCGCCCGCCGAGCAGGAAATCCTTGCTTGTGTGTTTTTCGGTACGTGTCTCTCCGGTGGCGGTGTTGATGCGTAAAAGGGAAAACATCGGCTATCTCCTTCAATCAAGATGCATATTTTAACAGAACTCCTGCCATAGCAGGGCAGATGAACAATTTCGATCGGATAAATTTGGTATCCATATATTGTATACAATGAATGGATACTGAAATTGTACGGCAAACAGCGGAACCTGTCAACTATTTTCCCAACTCCGGTAACAAGGTCACTGTTGATTACCCTCCCCCTGGGTGTACATCCCCAAAAGACTATTATTCTCTAGCCGAACCTTGGTCCAACGCCTCCCTTATTTTCGCGGCAAGATCCTTCATTGTGAACGGTTTCTGAATGAAATGTACCCCTTCATCAAGGACACCGTGATGAGCGATAACGTTGGCAGTATAACCCGACATAAAAAGCAGTCTGAGGCTCGGATAAAGGACAACCAGGTTATTGGCCAGATCACGCCCGTTCATCTCCGGCATTACTACGTCGGTTAATAACAGATCAATGGCCTCGGTCTGTTCCCCGGCCAGACGGATCGCTTCCCCCGGGGTGGCGGCGGGCAGAATCTTATACCCCAGATGTTCGAGCATGGTCACAGCAACATCAAGGATCATTGGCTCGTCTTCCACCAACAGGATGGTTTCGCTGCCGCCCTTATCCTCTAAGATCGTATCGGCCGTTGGCGTCCACCCGCGGTCTGAAATATGCTGCGGAAAGTATATTTTGAAGGTGCTTCCCTGATCAAGCTCGCTGTAGACGTTGATGAAACCGTTGTTCTGTTTGACAATGCCATAGATTGTCGCCAACCCCAGGCCTGTTCCCTTGCCGGTCCCCTTGGTGGTAAAAAAAGGCTCGAACAGGTGCGATAACGTCTCAGAGTCCATGCCACAACCATTGTCGCTCACGGCCAGCAAGATAAATTCACCGGCACAAAACCCCACGTGGTCATCGCAATAGGCCTGGTCGAAAGTTACATTCCCGGTCTCAATCGTCACCTTGCCTACCCCGTTGATGGCATCCCGGGCATTGACAACCAAGTTGGCGAGAATCTGATCAATCTGTGAAGGATCGGCTTTTACCAGCCTCAGGTCCCTGCCAGGGCGCCAGGCCAAATCAATATCCTCGCCGATGAGCTGACGCAACATGCTCAGCATGCCGGAAACAATCTCGTTGAGGTCGAGCACTACAGGGTCAATAGTCTGTTTACGAGCAAAAGCGAGCAGTCGACGGGTGAGTTCGGCCGAGCGTCGGGCAGCGATCTGAATACCCTCAAAGTGCTGATGGAATGGCTCTTTCGGGCGGGTCTTCATCAAAGCCAGTTCGCAATTGCCGAGGATGACATTGAGCATATTGTTGAAATCGTGGGCAATTCCACCAGCCAACCGACCCACCGACTCCATCTTCTGTGACTGGAGCAGCTGGCCCTGCAACCTTTCCTGCTCCTCTTCTCCCTTTTTTCGTTCGGTTATATCCCGGCCGGCACCGAGGATAGCTACAACCTTGTTGTGGTTGTCGAGAATAGCCTTGTCGGACCAGGCCAGCCATCGCCACCCGTCTTTTGTCAAGGCTCGCTGTTCTATGTAGGCCGTGTAGGGCGGGACAAAAAGGGCCTCCATGGCCTTGGCTGTGGCTTGCCGATCCTCCTCGTGAACAAGCGGCATGAACTGTTGACCCAGGAGTTTTTCCTGGCTCTTCCCGAAAGCTTGGCAATAGGACGGACTGACAAAAAGGAAACGACCTTCCAGATCCACCTTGACCACCAGGTCGGTCTGGTTTTCCACCAGCAACCGGTAATTTTCCTCACTCTTTCTGAGGCGTTCCATGGTTTCCTGAAGCTTGGTTGCCATGGAGTTGAAGCCGTCCGCCAGAAGTATGGTTTCGCTGTCCGGGCCTCCCTGAACATTAATAGCAAGATACCCAGCTTCCATGGATCTGGTTGCCCGGGTCAATCGCTGGATAGGGCGGGTAATCCGGCCGCCGATAAAGGCTGAAGTGAGAACAACGGCCAGCCCAAGAATGCCCATTAAAATTACAGCATTGCCGATCTGCACGGAGACGGCATTGTGATAGCCTTGCAGGTCCTGGGCGACCACCACGAGCCAGGGGCGGTCCTGCATTATCATCGCCGCATGCAGTCGTAAGTCTTTGCCTTGTCCCGGTCCCCTGGCCTTAAAAAATGCCTTACCCTTATCTTTCGTTGCCCCCAGTCCAACCAGATATTTTTCTTCCAACTCCTCCTTGTCACCTTCCCTTGGCTGAATTGCCCTGGAGGACACGGGGATGGGAGGAAGATTGTTGGCCCTGGAAAAAATTCGCTGGGGATATCTCGAATCAGCAAGCAAAATCAGGTCTTCATTGTACAGACTCACCTGGCGGGAAGGGTCAAGCCACTGCGCACCGCGACGTAGAAGAATCTGTTGAAACACCAAAGCGTTATAACGAATACGTAGGACGCCGATGATCCTACCGGCGGTGTTGCGTATCGGACAACTGAAAAACACCGACGGTACTGAGGAGATCTCGGCAATCTTGACCTGAGAAATAAAGGGTTTTCCTGTACGCAGGGGTTCCTGGAAATAGTCCCGGTCCGATTTATCCAGTCCTATATCCATGCTGAAGGTATCGAGAACGTCGATTCCCCGTTCGTCCAGCAGGCCACAGGAGGTAATGCTTAGAATATCACGGCGCTGCATGGTATTGAGAACGTCAAGTACTCGATTTCCAGCTGTGTTTCCTGCACGCTCCTCGGGCGGTAGACTGAGATAGACGGCGAATTCAGGCAGCAAGGCCTGGGTCCTGATGTTTTCAAGGTTGTCCTTGATGAAACTATCGAGAACCATGCTATTGTGTTCAGATACCTCTTTGATGGCCTGCCTGGAACTGCCGGCCAGAGAATCATGGGTGTTGTTGAGGTTCAACAGCACCAGGAAGACTGTCGGGCAGAAAGATATAAGCAGGAACCCCTGCATCATCGTGACCCGCAGTCCTCCCCGATCATCGCCCAAGACCAAGGCAGCAGCCAGAGCAGTGATCATTACCATGACTGCTGCCAAGGGAATATGGGGGGTGAAAACGGTCAAAGGAATGTCTTTTACGTCGAGAAAACCTGCCACAACCAAAGCTGTAACCAAGGCAAAGCTGAAAATCAGAATGCCTGGGACCATTCGCCAGCTATGCCGGGCAAAAAAGCCGTGCATCGCAGCAAATCCAGCAGTCCTTCTTGGTTCTTGTGTCTGTTTCATTGAGAGTCGGGAGACTGTGGAAGGAACGATCCGTCAAGGGCTTTTGCGAGATCAGGAGCGGCAATTGCATCGCCCATACCCATGATGAAGTCAATTTGCTGCAGACCGACATGATACAAGCTGGCTGGGCCGATGTTACGATTAAATGCCTTGTGGTTATCGGCAAGGGAAAACAACCGGCAACCCTGCAGGGTGATATCTTCCACCTTCAGCCCGGTGACCCGGGCGATGCTTATTGCCGCTTCCTTGGGGTGCTCACGCCAAAACTCTACAGCCTCAAACCAGGCCCGCAAAAAAGAACGAACATCCTCCGGCCGCTCCTGGGTCAGTCGGCCCTGAAAGGCCATTACATCGGGCACCATGCCGGTTGTATCTGCCGTTGTGAAAAGAATCCGGTATCCGTTTTCGACTGCCCTTGTCAGGAAGGGATCCCAGGTATAGCCTGCCTGTATTTTATCAGGCATCTGCTCGAGGACAGCTTCCGGTTCAACATGTACAAAGGTCACGTCGGCCCTGGTCAGCCCATGTCGACGCAGCATAGTGTTGACGACATATTCGCTGCCGGTCAGTCCCCCCTGAATGCCGATGCGTTTTCCGGCCAGATCCCCGGGATTCTGAATGGACGACTGAGCCACCAATCCTTCAGCCCCGTCGGATGTGTCTGTGATCAAAACCACCTTCATGCCGCCGGTATTGATCTTCAACAGCTCATACAGACCTCCGAAACATCCATCCAGGACTCCTGCGGCATAGTCGCTGAAGATATTTGTATAGGTCGTGTAGAGAACCGGCTTAACCCGAACCCCATGT
>JAHJLI010000122.1 GCA_018821785.1 Pseudomonadota bacterium | reverse complement strand
GGATTGGACACTTACTGGAGTTATACACTGTTTTTTGCTTTTTCCGCCGCTTAGCGGCTTCGTTCAACAAGGCGTTTCACACCGGACCTGCGGTCCTTCGGCCTCTGACCTCTTCATACCTTCCAAATGTTCGTTTTTAGGATAGTACGTTTTCATTTTCCCTCCGCAGGCAGGTAAACTTTTCGGTGTATAAAGAAAATATTGACTTAGCGCTCGCAATGACGTACGTTTTGTAAAGGAGGTACTATTATGATCATACTAAATGCAACAGAAGCCAGGTCAAAGCTTTATAGGCTAATTGATGAAGCAGCAGAAAACCATGAGCCTATTGTCATTACCGGAAAAAGAAGAAATGCAGTCCTGATTTCAGAAGAAGACTGGAATGCTATTTCTGAAACCATGTATTTGCTTTCTGTTCCTGGAATGAGAGAGTCTATCAAAGAAGGCTTGAATGAAAAACTCTCAGAATGCTCAAAGGAGCTTGATTGGTGAGTTGGAAACTGGTTTTTACAAAACAAGCTCAAAAAGATGCGAAAAACCTTTCTGCAGCAGGGCTAAAGAAAAAGGCCCTGCAGTTACTGGACATCATAAAAGAAAACCCCTATCAAAATCCTCCACCATATGAAAAACTAGTTGGTGATTTATTGGGTGCGTATTCACGAAGAATAAATATACAACATAGGTTGCTGTACCAACCTTATGACATCGAAAAAATAGTCAAAATTATTCGGTTGTGGACACATTATGAATAAAATTGCACACAACGAATAAGGATAGATTGTGATCGCGTAGCGATCCACGATCTTATCCTTATTCGTTAAAGAGGGGTTGCTTTTGGGCGGACTCTGGCACAGCGATTATTTGGATGCGAGGTAATCAGATGCATTTTGAAATACTCGTTGAAGACCAGTCAGGGAAAAAAGCTCTCGATATTCTGATCCCCAAGCTCATTCGCCTTGAACACATTTAAGGTTCATCCTTATAAAGGAGTTGGCCGGATTCCAAAAAACCTTAGCGGGAATGTTGATCCAAGCAAGCGCATCTTGTTAACGCAACTTCCTAAATTGCTGAGGGGCTACGGAAAAACATTTGCCAATTACCCGGAAGATTATCCTGCAGCGGTGATCTTGATTTGCGACTTGGATGCTAAATGCCTGAAATCCTTCCGCGAAGAATTATTTGAGATCCTCAACGCATGTGATCCAAAGCCCGAAACTCGTTTTTGTGTTGCCATAGAGGAAGGAGAAGCTTGGTTTCTCGGTGACCTTCCCGCGCTCAAGAAAGCATATCCAAAAGCAAAAGATGCTGTTCTGAGCACATATATTAATGATTCCATTTGTGGCACGTGGGAAAAACTTGCTGATGCAATTTACCCAGGTGGCTCGGCGGCTCTCTTAACCAAGGGTTGGCAAGCTATCGGAGCTGAGAAGCTCTATATGGGCTGAAAAAATCACACCACATATGGATGTGAACAACAATGCATCACCTAGCTTTGCTTATCTCCGGACAAAAATCATGGAATTAGCTTTAA
The DNA here is from genome assembly GCA_018821785.1 of Pseudomonadota bacterium. Lineage (GTDB taxonomy): Bacteria > Desulfobacterota > Desulfobulbia > Desulfobulbales > Desulfocapsaceae > Desulforhopalus_A. The sequence continues at coordinate 2,695 of JAHJLI010000122.1, read as the reverse complement.
TTCTAACGGCATGAAACGTATTTCCAACAACAAAATGCACCGGTTGAACCGGTGATTTTCATGTTATGCTTGGAATAGTCTGAATTGACATACAGCTTGAACAACAGGCGGTTTTATGAAGCAAAATGAAAACAAACATATGAATGTTCATCAGAACTGTAGCGTTGGAAACTGGGAAGCTATTTTCAAGGCGGTTCATGATCTTATCATGATCTTGGATATTGACAATAGAATTATCGATGCCAACCCAGCGGTATTCAAGTCTACTGGACTCAGTGAAGATCAAGTCTTAGGCCAATTCTGCTATAAAATATTTCATTGTACCGAGAAACCTTCCTGTGACTGCCCATACGTAAAACTCAAAAACTCACATCACCAAGAGTCCTGCACTATGGAGATGGAGGCATTGGGTCGAAAATATCTTGTAACCGTTGCACCCGTATTTGAGGGTGAAAGCGGACAAATGACCAAAATAGTCCATATCGCTAAGGATATCACCGACCTGAAAAAAGCTGAAGCAGCCAGCTTGGATTCTGAAAAAAAATTCCAGGGTATTTTTGATGCTGCTTCCGACGGAATCCTTGTTGCAGACATTGTTGACAAAAAGTTTGTTGATGCCAATAGAGCCATCTGTGAATTGCTGGGATATACTCGGGATGAGTTGTTTCAACTCAATGTAAACGATATTCATCCCCAAAAAGATCTGCCGGAAATAATTGAAGTTTTTGAAAAACAGGTTAGGCGAGAAACGGTTCTGGGGCTAGAATTGCCTGTTAAACGGAAAGACGGCAGTATTTTTTATGCGGATATCAGTTCAAGGCCATTAAAACTCGGAGAACGACAATTTCTCATCGGCATTTTTCGAGACGCCACCCTTCGCCTCCAAGCTGAACAGTTACTTAAAGCGGAGAAGAACAAGGTCCAGAAGTATCTTGATGTGGCCAGCGTTATGCTTGTTGCGTTAAACACTGAAGGTGAAGTCACTCTCATAAATCAACAAGGATGTAATGTACTAAAAGTTAATGAAGAATTTGCTTTAGGGAAAAACTGGTTTGACTATTTTATCCCAAAAGAAACGGCCCAAGAGGTAAGGAAAATTTTTAAGCGGATTATGTCGGGAGATCTCCAACCCGTTGAGTATTATGAGAACCAGGTTGTAACCCAAAATGGCGAATTAAGGATTATTGCTTTTCATAATACAATACTCACAGACGAAAAAGGTGTTATTGTCGGTACGCTTTCGTCCGGAGAAGATATTACCGACCGGAAACAGGCGGAAGAGGACAAGATAAAACTGGAACAACAGATTCAGAAGAATAAAAAGCTTGAATCGATAGGCACCCTTGCTGGCGGCATAGCGCATGATTTTAATAATATTCTATCTGCCATTCTTGGCAATATTAATTTAGCCCTCTTCGATACGACGCTGCTGGAGACAACAAGAAACCTTCTTGCAGAGTCTGAGAAAGCATCTCTGAGGGCTAAAGACTTGGTTCAGCAGTTATTGACTTTTTCCAGAGGCGGAGACCCTGTTAAGGAAACAGCTGCTCTTGATACCGTGATTAAAGATTCAGCAAATTTTGTCCTGCTGGAGATAAAGTTGCCTGCCAATACAATATTCCGGTAGATATATGGTTTGTTGATATCGACAAGGGACAGATAAGCCAGGTGATTCAGAATATTGTTATCAATGCCAGACATGCAATGCCGGAAGGTGGAATAATTGAAATAAGCTGTGAGAATGTATCTTCTGTCGATAAAAGAATACTACCAAATGGGAATGGTGAGAAATTTGTCAAAATATCTATTAAGGATAGCGGGGTTGGCATCCCTGAAAAGTTTTTCGATAAAATATTCGACCCGTATTTTTCTACAAAGCAGGAAGGCAGCGGTCTAGGCCTATCAATCTGTCAATCTATTATCAGCAAGCACAATGGATACATTTTCGTAGAATCTATCCTAGGGGAAGGCACCACATTTACCATTTATCTACCAGCATCAGATAAACCCAAAATTCAGGGAACAGCTACTGTTGGAGGGCAAAAGCCTTATTCGTCAGTTAAGATATTGATCATGGATGATGAAGAAATGTTGCGTAATGTTGCAAAAGCAATGTTAACCACACTAGGAAATACAGTTGTTCCTGCTGCCGATGGGGTAGAGGCCATCAAACTTTACCAGGATGCAATGAACTCAGATAATCCTATACAACTTGTGATTATGGATTTAACTATTCCTGGAGGCATGGGTGGGAAAGAAGCGGTCCAAGAAATTCACAAATTAAACCCAGAGGCAAAAGTCATTGTTTCCAGCGGCTACTGCAATGATCCAGTTATGGCAAATTTCAAAAAATATGGTTTTTGTGCGACAATTGCAAAACCGTTTACGCTTCAAGATTTATCCCGGGTGCTCAGTCAGGTTCTGGCGTGAGGATGTTCCACAGAGATTTCAATATCTGGAATGTAACTCACCCAACAGATCAGTATGAAAAGTAGTGATTGCCGAATCGGGTAGCCAAGGGTTTTTCTCCCCCAGCCCCCACACCACCAAGCAAGCGGGTCCGCACTTGGCGGTTCCCATAGAACATTGGACCGTAACCGGATAAAGTATATCCGCAGCTCTTTGACAGCAAGAAGGTGGCAACTACGGATAATACCGAAAGCGGGATTGTCTCATATCGCGCCCACCATAGGCG
>JAHJLI010000121.1 GCA_018821785.1 Pseudomonadota bacterium | reverse complement strand
TCGCGGGGTGATCGGCAGATCAAACTCCTGCCGGTCACCGGCAAAGTACTGCTGGAGCTGGCGGACAAACTCCCCCAAAACGGCCTCATTTTTTTGCCAATCGACCGGAATCTCTATCTGCTCCGTGGCCTTGGGGAAATGCAGTTCCTCCAACACCCCATTCATGCCGACCAGTAACATTCTGCCAATGGGACTGTCGCAGTAACAATAGTCTTTCATGCCATCTCTTGTTGGTTTCTGAGCACGGATCATTGCTACATACTGTCGAGAGCAGCCTGATAATTTGGTTCCTGGCCGATCTCCGGAACCTGCTCGGTGTATTTTACCTTGCCATCAGGGCCTATCACCACCACAGCCCTGGCGAGGAGGCCGGCAAGTACCCCGGTGGTGATGGTCTGACCGTAGTTTTTGCCGAAATCGCCAGACCGAAAAACCGATGCAGGAACGACATTTTTCAGTCCTTCGATCTCGCAAAAGCGTTTATGGGCAAAAGGCAGATCGGCGGAAACGCATAGAACCACAGCTTCGGCATGGTTGCCGGCCTCGCTGTTGAATCGGCGGGTGGAGGCAGCACAGACTCCGGTGTCTATGGATGGGAAGATGTTCAGCACCACCGTCTTGCCTTGGTAATCCTTAAGAGTGACTGTGCCAAGATCGGTCTTTACTAAGCTGAAGTCAGGAGCAAGGGAGCCGATCTCTGGAAGATTGCCGACGGTTGCTATCTCATTGCCTTTGAGGGTGATTTTTGCCATGTGGTTCTCCTTTTAAGTGAATAGCTAAAAAAGTTCATTTCTTTGCTCGGTGTCTGGGTGGCCATTCCTGACCGATGTGTATATTTTTAAGTCTCATGATAGTAGTTCTTATTTTTCTGTCAGTTGTCAAGTTCAATGGGGAATAATTGTGACACTATACATGTCGGCAATCAGCTTGATCGAAAGTTTACCTGTCTATGAACCGAATTCACAGTGGTTATGGTGTATAATGTGGGAAATATTGGGCAAGCTATTGAAATCAGGAGCAGGGCATGGTTTAAAGGGGAGTGACTTCTTCTGGTGATGGGGCAAGGGGCGCTCAGTCTGCGCCCCTTGTAAGATTTTCCCGTATGTTTTTTACCCTCGAGGGGGTGTAAAACACGCCTCGTTTGTCGGTGTGAGGCAAGAGAGCTACTATGTCTTTCGTACCGGTTGTCGGCAAATCGATTAAAAAGCAGCTTGAGGATCGTGAGGAAAAAATCCTTTCGCCCTTTGCCGCGCTCAATAAAAACTCCTCCGGCCGTCATATCGAGGAAGTCGAAGATCTCTCAGATATTCGCCTGCCGTTTCAGCGGGATCGTGATCGGATAACCCACTCAAAAACCTTTCGCAGGTTGAAGCACAAGACTCAGGTCTTCCTCTCTCCGGCCGGAGATCATTATCGCACCCGCTTGACCCATGTCCTCGAGGTTTCACAGATCGCCCGGACCATCGCCTCGGCGCTGTGCCTGAACGAGCCTTTGACTGAGGCCATTGCACTCGGTCACGACCTTGGTCATACCCCTTTCGGCCATGCCGGGGAAGCCACCCTTAACGAGCTCCATCCTAGCGGTTTCAGGCATTATGTGCACAGTCTTCGGGTTGTCGATTTCCTTGAAAATGGTGGTAAAGGGCTCAACCTTACCTTTGAGGTGCGAAACGGTATCGTCCGCCATTCCAAAGGACGTGCCGACATTTTGCCAAAGGATAAGTCGGAGATCGCAGTAACTCTGGAGGGTCAGGTAGTCAGGCTGGCTGACATCATTGCCTATGTCAATCATGACCTGGATGATGCTTTGCGTGCCGGCATCTTAAAAGAGGCAGATCTCCCCAAAAAAATAATAACCGTGGTGGGTGAGCGCCATTCCAAGAGAATTGGCGCTATGGTCCGTGATCTGATTGTCGAAACGCTTACCGCAAACGACGGCAATCTGCATATCAGTAATCGTATGCTTGAAGCCATAACTGAGCTACGCGGATTTCTCTATGACAATGTGTACACTTACTACAAGGTGCACAACGAGTTCGTCAAAGCACAACGGATAATTTCGGATCTCTATGCCTTTTTTCTAGACAAAGGTATCGTCCGTCTCAGGGATGACCGGTGGGAGTACGGTGTCGGCAAGGAGAGTTGGGGTGATGAAAAAGAGGCGCATCGCAAGGTGTGTGACTACATCGCCGGGATGACGGATCGCTATGCCCTATCCATTTATAAGCACATTTTCCTGCCCGAACCGTGGAGTGTCAAATAACCTGCGTTGCCACTCCAGTGGTTGTTCGTTCTTAGTGTGTTATACAACAGCTTATGCGTTGCGACTGCAATTGCGCCGGATGACGAATGTCGAGAGCACAAGACACGCGGTGGCGGTGACAAAGGCTGCCAGGGCTAGCTGTACCGGTAACGACAGCTTAAGCAGGAGGTAACAGAGGGTGATCAGGGGATAGAGCAACACCCTGACCAGCAGTTTTACGTTTTCATGTTGTCCTATGAATTCGGCCACGGGTGGCGAATAATGGTAATATGCCTCGACAAACTGCCGACCAAGGGAGTTTGTCAAAAGGCAGGTATCGCGGAATTCTTTAAGGAGCGTGACGTGCTTTTCGGTTGGGGAGCCAAAAGCCGCTGTAGCGATAAAACACCCACTACTGTTGCCCCCACCCCCACTGCCACTCACTGCTCCGGAAGAGGAGATCATCGGGGCGATCACTGCGTACCAGGTATCAGCCATGACTTGTTGGCTGTAGGCATTCGGGTGGATACCGTCATTGTTGTTAGTCCCCCAGGTCGGCAGTGTGGCTGTGTAATTATCGGCAAGTTTGATACCGTTGCTGCTGGCCAGGGCTATGATCATCGGGTTCCAGACTTGCGGGATAAGGGTCTCAGAACCGGACAGACTGCTTGGAGTGAGTGTTGACAACGCTGGGGTGACTTTGGCGGTTTTGGCCTTGCTGATCATCGTTTGAAGGTTGAATTTGGTGGTTTCCACCGAGATACCGCCACGGATATCGTTGGTGCCTTCCATTATCAGGATAAAATTGGCCGCAAAAGCGGCGAGCACTGAGTCAATTCTATTGACACCACCGTAAGTGTTTTCGCTCCATAGGCCATAGTTGGCAACAACCGAAGGCTTTCCGTTGTTGTTGAGCAGGGTTTCGAGTTTAGGCGCGTAGCCGGTAATGTTCGAGGGGTCGCCTGCTGTTGTGCTATCACCAAAGGCGACAATATTTGCAGCGTTGGCGGCAGCGGTCAGGGAAAAAACTGTCGTACAACAAATCAGGAAGAAGAATTTTACTCTCGAAAACTTTATCATTGCTCTGGTTACCATGTTCTTTCTCGCTGTTGTGTTGGAAGGTCTAAAAATGCGACCATCTGCATGTTTTATTTGATCGGAATGATGCTGCGAACTGACAATGACTGGACAGCATATCCCGGGATATGGATGGAGGCCGATTCAGGGCTGGTAATAAACGTTGGAATTTCGATTTCCAGTTGTTCTTCAGTATTGGTTGCAGCTTCCTTCTGGCCACTACTGGTCCCCGTGCCCCCTTTTTTCACCATAAGGGTTCGTTTTGTGTCGGTTGTTTGCTCCTCAGGGGTGGTGATTTCTTCGACCGACGGCACGAGCACCGGTTCAGTCCATGTTGAACCGTTCCAGACGGATTCGTATTTCACATAACCGCTTTCTGAGAATTGCAGCCATTGCACCCAGGGGGCACCGGTTGGGCTATCAATGCCGAGAACTGGTTGGATGTCAGGAATATCGTTGGCAGTGATGGCCGTCGCAGTAGCAAAGGAGGTGCCATTCCAGGTGGTGTAATAGATCTCATCACTTATGCCGTTAAAACCAGCCCATACCAACCATACCTTGCCCTTGCCGTCTACACATACCGAAGGTGCCATGTTAGAGGAGAGTCCAGTGTAGTATTCCTTCTCTTCTGTCCACAGGCCGTTTTTCAACAGGCGGTAACGCAGTTGAGCCTGAGTGCCTGTAAAGTTCGACCAGACTACCATGAGATCGTCGGCAGTCGGATTGGTTACAGCGGGAACTATATTGACACCTTCATTGGTGGAAATCTTTTGCGGTTTCTCCCATGTTTCACCAGCCTGGCGGCTGATGAAAATAGCGTGCTCGCTGCCGGATTTGTCGGCCCAGGTCCAAACGGACTTGCCACCTGTTTGGTCGCTTAAGGAGGGGGTGTCTTTGTCTGTCGCACTACTGGACGAACAAAGAAAAATGAATAAAAAGATGAGGGAGAAGTACGGAATGGTGTGGAGATGTCTGATCATGTTTTGCCTCTATGTAAAAGAATACGCAATAGATAATTGTCAGGACCAAGGGTCGATGACGGACAAATATAGCCCAAACTGAGACGGGATGCAAACTAGGAAAAGGATGATTGATAAAAACTTTCCGAAAAAGGTGATTGTATACAATGGGCTCCACGGTGTTGCCTGATAAACATGGAGAAACCGCGGCCGATGCTGCAAATAGCCCGGACGAAGAGGCTTTTTTGGGCAATGCGTCGAAAACAGTTGAATTCTGGCAACGTCACAGTTACCTTCCAGGTCGATGTGCAGGTGTGGCGAGAGTGATAACGATTTCTAACCTCGGTAAACGGGATAAGTACCGTAAGGAAATTCGTTTACAAAAAATAAGAAACGAAATTCTATGGCACAAATAATTAATGGCAAACAAAAAAGTATGAAAGAAGAAAAAATCTTGGACAAGGGATATGAATTTGCCGAAGTGGAAGAAAAATGGCTTGGCCGCTGGCGGGAATCAGAGTGCTTCTCCGCTACCATGGAATCCGGCAAGCCATCTTTTTCAATAGTTATCCCACCGCCTAACGTCACCGGTGTTCTGCATGTCGGTCACGCTCTGAACAACACTCTTCAGGATATTCTCACCCGTTATCACCGCATGTGCGGACACAACACCCTGTGGGTTCCAGGGACTGATCATGCCGGCATTGCCACCCAAAACGTTGTTGAGCGGCAACTGGCCAGCGAAGGTAAGACTCGTGACGACCTGGGTCGCGATGCCTTTGTTGAACGGGTTTGGGCTTGGCGTGCTGAGAAAGGGGGGACGATCATCAACCAGTTAAAAAAACTGGGGGCGTCGTGCGATTGGCAGCGTGAACGTTTCACTATGGATGAGGGTTTGTCGAAGGCCGTCCGCGAAGTATTTGTCCGACTGTACCAGGAAGGGCTCATTTATAAAGGTAACTATATCGTCAACTGGTGTCCGCGCTGCCACACAGCATTGGCAGACGATGAGGTGGAACACGAAGAGACCAAAGGCAAGCTCTACCATATACGATATCCTTATGCCGATGGGACAGGACAGGTCATCGTAGCCACCACCCGGCCGGAAACGATGCTCGGTGACACCGGAGTTGCTGTGCATCCAGAGGATTCGCGCTATGCGCACCTGGCCAATATTGGCATCAAGTTACCACTCACCAACCGGGTGATACCGGTGGTGCTCGATGATCATGTCGACCGGGAGTTTGGCACCGGTGCTCTGAAGGTGACGCCGTCTCATGATCGCAACGACTACGAAATCGCCCAACGCCATTCCCTGCCGCATCTGAAGGTCATGGACGACAAAGGTGTTATGAATGCGGCCACCGGTGACTATTGCGGACTCGATCGTTTCGCCTGTCGTAAAAAGGTCGTGGAGGATCTTGAACGTCTTGGCTTTATGGAAAAAATCGATGACTATGAGCATGCCGTCGGCCATTGCTATCGGTGCAAGACGGTGAGTGAACCGACAACTTCCGTGCAGTGGTTCGTAGCGGTCAGGCCTCTGGCCGATAAGGCGGTTGCCGCTGTTCGCGACGGGCGCATCAATATCTATCCAAAATCCTGGTATAATACCTTTTACAGTTGGATGGACAACATCCGTGACTGGTGTATCTCCAGGCAGATCTGGTGGGGGCATCGTATTCCCGCGTGGGATTGCAGAGACTGCGGCGAAATGATTGTCTCAGTGGAAGACCCGACCGCCTGCCCTCAATGCGGCTCCCAGGCTATTGTTCGGGAAACAGACGTGCTCGACACCTGGTTTTCTTCAGCGCTGTGGCCATTTTCGACCATGGGTTGGCCGGAGAAAACTAAGGAGTTGGCGACTTTTTACCCGACCTCGGTCCTTATCACCAGCTTTGATATCCTCTTTTTCTGGGTGGCCAGGATGATGATGATGGGGCTGCATTTTATGGACGAAGTGCCATTCAAAGACGTCTATCTCCACGCCCTGGTTCGTGATAAATATGGCAAGAAGATGTCCAAGTCGACCGGCAATGTCATCGATCCGCTGGTGGTCATGAAGGAATATGGCACCGATGCCATGCGTTTCACCCTCACCGCCTTTGCCGCCCAGGGCCGGGAAATCAGGCTGGATGAAGAGCGCATCGAAGGGTATCGCCATTTTATCAACAAGATCTGGAATGCTGCCCGATTTGCATTGATGCACGTGGCTGATTGCTCAGAATCGATAAAAGATGCGGCTGCAGCGCCTGCTGAACTGCCCCTGGTGCATCAATGGATTCTTAGCCGCACTGCGGCGGTCATTGATGAAGTCAGGCTTGGGCTTGATGAGTATCGTTTTAATGATGTGGCCTCGATTATTTACCAGTTTGTCTGGCGTGAATTTTGTGACTGGTACCTGGAATGGATCAAGGCCGATTTGTTCAGTGGCAATCGACAGGCCGAGGGGCAGGCAAAAGGTGTTTTGCTCGTTGTTCTCGAAACGATCCTGAAGCTGATCCACCCCATCACGCCTTTTGTTTCCGAAGAAATTTGGTCGGTTCTGCCTGGTGAGCGACCCTTGCTGGCGATAACACCTTTCCCAGAAAAGCAGGACGGCTCGAAGAATCCTGCAGCTGTCGAGAGCATGGAGCTGCTGATGGGGGTTATTACCGGAATCCGCAATATTCGTTCCGAGGCCGAGGTCCATCCGTCTGCAAAGATCGAGGCCTTTGTTATTTGCGGTGACCAAGAGAAGGTAGCATTTATAGCTTCTTTTGCGACCGCTATTTGTGATATGACCAGGCTGAGTTCCTTTGTTGTCGACCAGAAGATTGAAAAACCCGCCGATGCCGCTACGTATATCTACAATGAGCTGGAGATTTTTGTGCCGCTCAAGGGCCTCGTTGACGTTGAAGGTGAGCTTGCCAAACTAAAGAGGGAGAGGGAGAAGATAGAGGCCAAGCTGGCACAGGTCAACGGCAAACTCAGCAACGAAAAATTCCTGGCCAACGCCAAGGCAGACATTGTTGCCAAGGAACAGGAGAAAAAGGTTCTTCTCGATGCTACAATTGCAAAAATAGTCGAGGCCGAAGAGCGGCTTAAGCGATCACTATAGGTCATAGCGATGGATAAAAACATGCTGCATGCAATGATCCGTGAATTTCTCCGTGAGGATATAGGTCGCGGTGATCTGACCAGTGAATCGATTTTTCAGGGCAATCAAATGGGCAGTGCCCGTTTGGTGGCCCGTGAATCATTTATAGTCGCCGGGGTCGAGAAGGTAGCGGCTGAGGTGTTCAAGGTACAGAATCCGGAGATCAAAGCTGTCGATCCGTTGGCTGACGGAAAACGCACAAGTCCGAACACCGTACTTTTGACAGTAAGCGGCCCGGTTGTCGATCTTCTTAAGGCTGAGCGGGTGGCTCTCAATCTGCTGCAGCGGTTGTCCGGCATTGCGACGTTGACTGCTGCCTTTGTCGCCAAAGTGGAGGGGCATCCTGTTCGCATCACCGACACCCGAAAAACCACTCCTGGTCTCCGGGTTTTAGAAAAATATGCGGTGCGGGTCGGCGGCGGCACCAACCACCGCTTTAATTTGGCGGATGGTGTGTTGATTAAGGACAACCATATTGCTGCCTGTGGTTCGATTAAGGAGGCCGTGGCCCGGGTGCGGGAACAAATTCCGCACACAATTCGTATTGAAGTGGAGACTGATACCCTGCAACAGGTAGAGGAGTGTCTGGAGAGTCGTGCGGATATCATCATGCTTGACAATATGAGTCCGGAAATGATGAGCAAGGCCGTGAAAATTATCAATGGTCGCGCCATGGTAGAGGCATCGGGTGGGGTAAGTCTTGCGACGGTCGAGGCCATTGCCGCAAGTGGTGTAGATATCATTTCTATAGGAGGGCTGACCCATTCGGCGCCTTCCTGTGACATAGGGATGGACTGGTCTTTCCAGAAACTTGATGTTGATACACGGAGTTAAGTATAATATTTGAAGAATAATCCTTGATTTATTGGTTAGAAGTGTGAGATAGTCGAGAATATGTTAGAATGTTAGTTCAACTAGGGTAAAATCTGGGCGAGATAAACGGTTTTTTATGATAACTTTGGCGGGTACTCCTATCAGACCCCTTTTGAGGGGGATACGTCATTTCACGAAAAATTCTCCACAAAAACCATACAAATAATTTTTCGTTAGAGACTAACTCGCAGTTCATTCAACGAGGTACTAACTCATGCGTTGCCCAAAATGCGGATTCATTTCCTTCGATCACTTGGAACAATGTTTAAAATGTAAGAAGAATATCAAGGCGGTGTCGGATACCCTGCATGGCACCGTTTTTCATGTCGCCGCCCCGGCATTTCTGCAGTTGAGCAGTAGTCGAGATGAGGAGTCGGAAGACGTTGATTCATTTGCTGACAATCTTGAGGCTGATGAGGAATTCGTTGACGAGGATCTAGATGTTCTTGTTGAAGACGATGCTTCAACAGGGGGTGAAGTAGGGACGGCGGTTGATGATCTGGACGATGAGGACCAAGGAAAAGGCGGAAAGATCTCGGCCGAAAGTGAGGAAGCAGAGGATAGGGAGATTGAAATAGATCTGAGCCAGTTCGAAGAAGCCGAAGAACTCGAAGGGGTGCCTGCAGAAACTCTAAAATCTCGGAAAGAGCCTGAGGACGATTCTTTATCGCTGGATATGCCGGTGGAACTCGCCGATATTTCAGATCTTGCCCCCCCAGTTCGGGGTGTAAAAACTGAAAAATCTGAGTCGGACATCGTTGCTAAAAAGAGTGCCTCGAATCTGGGAATGGACGATATGGATTTTGATCTGGGATTGGGGTATCTTGATGCTGGTCTTGCAATCGATTCAGATCCTGCTAAGGAAACAATGTTGGCTCTTGATGATATAGATTTTTCTGAGACTCTTGCCAAGAGCAACACAAAACCATCAAAAAAACAGAGCGGGGCCGGTATGGATGAAGATTTGAACTTCGATCTCGACCTCGGCGGCTTGTCGCTTCATAAAGACACCTAGTCGCTCCCTGCATGGCAGGCGGGGGTCGACTAATCGGATGGATCACAAAAAACACGCTGGTCTTTCCGGGGGCAAAACCTTACATTGCTTGCATCGCAGACTGTAGCGAAGCCTACATTTGGCAAGAAATTCTTTACAACGGTGGCTTGGCTAGAATGCCGTTAAGAGTGGGTTGAGAAACGGAAAAATGCTAAAGAAAAAATATTGACACTCAAACCGAAGTCGAGTAAATAAACCACTCCAAACAGATGCCGGGATAGCTCAGTCGGTAGAGCAACGGACTGAAAATCCGTGTGTCCCTGGTTCGATTCCTGGTCCCGGCACCATTTTATGATTTTACAATTCAAGCGTTTAAGGC
>JAHJLI010000120.1 GCA_018821785.1 Pseudomonadota bacterium | reverse complement strand
TGAGGGTTCGATCGAGTGACCCGAGCGGTTCATCAAGCAGCAGCAGTTGCGGCTCGGGGGCAAGGCTTCGGGCCAGGGCCACTCTTTGCCGCTCACCACCTGACAGCTCGTCGATGCGGCGGTGGCCGAGCCCCTGCAAACCTACCAGTTCAAGCATGATTTCAACCCGGCGGAGAAGTTCGGCAGGCGGGCAATGCTGCATCTCCAGGCCGAAAATGATATTTTGCCGGACATTTTTGTGGGGGAAAAGGGCATACTCCTGAAACATCATCCCAAAATTACGCTTATGTGGGGGGATTTGGCGGATATCACCGCCGGCAAAGACAATACTGCCGGAGTCTTCCTTCTCAAGACCTGCGATCAGACGTAACAGGGTGGTTTTGCCGGAGCCGGAAGGGCCGAGAAGGCTGAGGATCTCGCCCTGGCGGAGAGAAAAGCTGATGTCCTGGAGAAGCGGTGTTCCCTCATAGCAATTGCAGAGATTTTTTATCTCAAGAATGGGGGTGGAGTTTTTACTCATAATTTGCCCTTGCAGCGTTATAGTAGCCAGGTTGTTTTTTCAGCCATTGGCAGGCGAACTGCGCCAGGCCTCAAGTTTTGCCAGCAGCCAGAAGGTGGAACAGGTTACCAGCATGAGGATCGTGCTCATGGCCATAGCCTGGCCGTAGTTCATTTCTCCAGGTTGACCGAGGAAGCGGAAGATGGCTACCGGCATGGTAAAGGTGTGTGGTCGTGTGACGAAGGCAGAGGCTCCGAACTCACCCAGGCTGATGGAGAAAGCGAATACCGCGCCTATCAGGATGGCCCGAGCGATGATAGGCAGCTCGATTTGGCGAAAGACCTGGAAGGGTGAAGCACCAAGCAGGGTGGCTGCCTCTCCGAGGGACTGGGGGATCTGTCTCAGACTCGGCAAGATGCAGCGAACCACGAAGGGAAAGGCCACAAGGGTATGGGCAATGACCACCAGGGCCAGGGAGTCGCGGAGGTTGATGGGTGGCCGGTTGAGGCTGATAATGTAGCCAAAGCCGAGGGTTACCGCCGAGGTGGCAAGAGGTAGCATGATAACTGCGTCCCAGAAGGAGGAAAATCGACCGCGGCAGGAGGCGAGGAAGGCTGCAGCAGCCAGACCGAGAGCCACGGCCGCCACCATCGCCGCCAGGGCAAAGCTTATGCTGTTGGCCACCGCCCGAATCGGTTCGACAAAAAAGACCGAGCTGGCCTCGGTGCTGAAAAGGGCCTGATAATAGGCGAAGGTAAGACCGTCTTCACTAGTCACCGAACGCGCCGCCAGGGCCAGCAGGGGCGTGACCAGAAGGAGGCAGATACCAAGGAGATTGGCCCCGACCAGAATTTTTTTCCAAGGGGTTGTGGCTTTTTCGGCTGTTTTGACAGATGTCTCGCCATAAAAGGCCACCCGCGACTTTCGGCTGAGTCTGGCGTGGAGCCACATAAGAGAAAAATTGACAGTTATCTGAATAAGAGAAAGAGCTGCCGCCATCGGCAGGTTGAAAAGTTGCACCGCCTGGCGATAAATCTCCACTTCGATGGTCGCATAACCTGGACCGCCGAGGATGAGGACAACGCCAAAGCTGGTGAAACAGAAGATAAAGACCAGGAGCGCTGCCGAGCCGATGGCGGGCATTAATAGCGGCAGGGTGATCCGGTAAAAGGTCTGGCGAGGCGAGGCGCCGAGCATGCTTGCGGCATCTCGCAGATCGGGATGCAGCCCGGCCCAGTAGCTGCCGACGATACGCAGCACCAGGGAGTAATTATAGAAAACATGGGCGAGAAGGAAAAAGGCCAGGGTCTGGTCGATGCGGATCGGCGGACCGGCCAGGTCAAAGCCGCTCATCAGGCAGGTGTTAATGAGGCCATTTGGACCCAGCAGGGCGCGAAATGCCGCGGCTGTGACGACTGTCGGCAGGACAAAGGGCAGGGTCAGCAGGGCCTGGAACACATTCTTGCCGAAAAAACGATAGCGGGCAAAGACATAGGCTCCGGGCAGGGCGAGAAGCAGGGTGAGGACTGTAGACAGGGCCGCCTGCCAGGTGGTGAACCAGAGAATGCGCCAGTAGGTCGGCGAGCCAAACAGATTTTCAAGTCGTTCCGGGCTCCAGATACCGTCCGGCAGAAAACTCTGCAGGACAATTCTGAACATTGGATAAAAATAGAAAAGGAGTAAGAAAAGAAGAGGCAGGGAGAACAGCAGGGTTCTGGCTTTCATATGCTATTCTCCCAAAGAGTCGAGACGGTTGCCAGGCAATCAGCGGAGAACCGTATTGGTCCAGGCTTCAAGCCATTTGTCGCGATTGGCTTCGATGTCGTTTGGTGCGACTTCTGCCGGTTTCACAGCCACGGTCGCATGTTTGGCGAAGACCTCCGGCAGCCTAGCCCCTGAGTTGGCAGGGAAGACAAACATCTGCAGGGGGATATCCTCCTGAACAGGTACGCTCAGCATGAAGTCGATGAGTTTTCCGGCCAGTTCAGGTTCTTTGCTGCCTTTCAAGATACCGATGAATTCGATCTGGCGAAAGGAGGTTCGGTCACCGATAACCGCTGCGGTGGGTGCTTCAGCAAGAGGCGTTTTCGAATAGTGAACAACTGCCGCAGGGCTTGAGGCATAACTGACAACGATCGGCCGGTCACCCTTTGATGCCGCAGTGAAATGGCCGTAGTAGGCGTCCTTCCAGCCGTTTGCCACAAGCACATCATTGGCGCGAAGTTTTTTCCAGAAATCAAGATATCCGTCACTGTCGAATCTGCCGATGGTTGCCAGCAGAAAGGCCATACCCGGCGAGGAGGTAGCCGGATTTTCAACGACCGTCAGCCCTTTGTATTCCGGCTTCAAAAGGTCTGCGAGGTCGGACGGCGGGGTTACATTTTTTTTCTTGAACCACTCCTTGTCGTAATTGAGGCAGACGTCGCCATAGGACACTGGAAGCAAACGGTTTTCGCGGTCGAGCTTCAGGTGAGTCGGGATCGTGGCTAGCAGGGGCGAGGTGTATGGGATGAAAATCCCGGCAGTAATCGCCCGCGACAGGAAAGTATTGTCGACCCCGAAAAAGACATCTGCAAGAGGACTGTCTTTCGCGAGAATGGCCTGGACCAGAGCCGATCCAGCGTCACCGCTTTTCAGGAAACGGAGTTTGACGTCGTTTTCTTTTTCAAAGATTGTCACCAGTTCCTTGCTGATATTGAAACTGTCGTGGGTCATCAGAGTGAGGGTCTTCTCCGCCTGAGCGGCGGCAATGGTGGTGAATAGCAGGCAAAGGCCCACGGTCAACTGCAAAAACATTTTCTTAAGCATACAGACCTCTTGTAAGAATGATTAAAGAGATGTTGCGTGCGGGGGAGGCGGCTAAAAAAAAGAAGCCGCCTCCGGGAAAGGAGACGGCTGTAGTGTCACACTGGTCCCTCCGCCGGCATTATCCGGATCAGGTTAAACGGTCGGGTTGCCAAAAACCCCTCTCAGCCCGGTTGAACCGAGCTCCCGCATTCCAGATGCTATGATAGGGTATCCTCCTGATCTTTGCAACAGACAAATAGCTCGGGGAGATGGTTGCAATTTGATCTATTCACGACAGAAGTCGCCGGCAACTACCTGCGGCTTAGCATGACGACGCCTCAATGCTTCACCGAAATCGATAAGGAAATCGGCTAGCGCCAGGAAGAGCTTGTCGGTTTTTCGAGGATACCTGGCGTTATAGAGATTGACCAGACGCCTGCGATCAGCTTCAGCGATCATTATCCTGCGTCGTTCATTTAGCTCGAATTCTAAAAGATATGGATTCATATCCCTTCACCGTTCATATATTGAGATTGCATGACTACGAGGGTCGCTATTGGTAACTACCGAGACCGCTGAGCCCCGAGTCTCCTGGCGGGCGGCGGATGAAGTCTTCGACGGCACTGGCCAGTAGTTCGATGCCTTCTTTGATCTCCGCTTCATCCGACCAGGCGTAGCTGATTCGGCAACAGTTGACAAAGCGTTGGTCGATATCGAAGAGGGGGCCGGGCAGAAAGGCCACTCCCTTATCGATTGCAAAGAGAAACAGGGCGACGCTTGAGTATCCCCGTGGCAGCTTCAGGAGCAAAGAAAAACCTCCATCCGGCCTGGTCCAGCTGACCTCTTTTGGCATAAAACGCTCCAGAGCTTTAAGCATGGTTTCCTGCCTTCGTTGATAAATCGCGGCCATTTTTCTGGTGTGGGCGGTGAATCTGCCCGACTTGAAAATGGTCAGAGCAAGCCCTTGAATGAGAGTGGGGCATGAATGATCGTTGAGTCGCTTTAGTTGAGCCAACTGCTGAATGCGCTGCGGCGAGCTGATAATCCAGCCGATGCGTAGCCCGGTCATAATTGATTTGGACAGGGAGCTGACCACAACGGTCTGATCAGGCCCCAGATCCTTCATGAGGCTGTGGGGATTGTTGTCGGCCCAGGAAAGATCCTTGAACAGTTCGTCGGCGATGATGGTGCTGCCGGTTTTTTTTGCCCAGTCGACCAAAACTCCACGCCGTTCCTCGCTGAGATGTGTGCCCATCGGGTTATGGGAATATGGGCAGAGGTAGAGGAGGTACGGATTGCCGTTAGGTAGTTGATGCAATAGCTCTGCTGTCGGGCCTTCCCCATCCCTGGTGATGGTTTCCACCCAATGGCCCATTGAGGCAAAGGTGTCGGTGATGCCCTTGAAGCAGGGTGTCTCGCAGAGCACTCGTCGGCCGATTTCCCGATTTTCCTGGGCGAGCAGTGTTACTCCCTGGATCGAACCATTGGTAATCAGCACTTGTTCCGGGCTCACCGGCGTGCCTTCGGCGCTAAAGCGTTGAGCAATTTCTGCGCGCAGTTCGTACCTGCCAAGAGGGTCGGTAGCTTCCAGAAGATTGGCGGTCTTGTCAGCCAGTGTGTCGCTGATAATTTCTTCAAGGAATTTTTCCGGCAGCAGATTCGGATCAGGGACACCCTTGGTGAGATGGATTATCCCAGGTTTGTCGGCCAGCGACATGATATCCCGCAAGGCCTTGCCGACGCCCATCCGCAGGCGACGCGCCGCATACTCCAAGGGATTGTGGGCAGCAGAGGGGTTGCTTGTTCCAAGATTCGAAAGGAGATCGCGGTTCTCGCGGAATTCACCCAGGCTCGTCTCGGAGGCGGTGGGATTTTGAATAAAGGTACCCCGCCCGACATGGCAGCAGGCTTGGCCTGCGTCGCTCAAATCCTGAAGTGCCCGGCGCACTGTGGCTTGGGTCACTCCAATTTCCTTGGCCAGGCTGGTGACCGACGGTAATTTGTCGCCGGGGTTTAACTCACCCAGGCGAATAGCTTCCTGAATGACATCTCGGATCTGAATATACAGGGGGGTGTCCGATTCCTTGTCTATGCTGTAATTGACCATTGTGGGCTCCTTGTTGTGTATCGATACGGTATTGATACAGTATCGATATAATTTGGTCAAGAAAAAAATGTCAGGAAACGCTCTTTGCCCAAAGCATCCCAAATGTTGCCAGGGTAATGCGTAGCGCTTTGTTAAAAAAAAGGGAGAAAACGAAGTGAAAAATTTAGGAACTGCTTGGAATAAGAATGTTATTTTTCGAGAAGGACAACGGTTTCAATGTGATGAGTCTGAGGGAACATATCAATTTGCTGAATTTTCCGGATGGAAAAGCCGAGATCGACAAGATCAACAAGATCCCGGCACAGGGTTGCCGGATCGCAGGAAATATAGACCAGCCGCCTGAGGCAGAGATCAGTCAGAACCACGGCAAGCCCGGGTGCACCCTGGCGGGGCGGATCAACGACCACGCAGTCGAAGCGGGCGCCACTTGCCAGCAGGTCGGAGCAGGCAGCATGGATCGGGTTTTGCTGAAAACGAACATTAACAAGACCGGCCCTGTTTGCATTATTCTTGGCGCTGCGAATCGCCGAACCCTGCCCCTCAATGCCCATCACTTCTGCCCCCAAAAATGCCAGAGGGATAGCAAAATTGCCCATACCGCAATAGAGATCGAGGATCTTCTGACCTTTCTTTACCTGGCAGAAATCCACGACAGTTTCGATAAGATATCGGTTCTGTTTCAGGTTGACCTGACAGAAGCCACCTACCTCCCAGCTGAAATGGAAATCCCGAGGGATTCCGGTGAGAGCAGGATAATGTTTGTCAAATTTATTTCCGCTCACTCCACTTTTTGCGCCACAATAGGGGCCCATAAGGGAGAAGTGTTCTCCGGTAAAAAAAACACGATCAACTGTGTCGTTGTTGATTGTAAACCGTTGAGCAGCCTGGGTCTCGGCGGGTCGGGGCTTGCGTGGCAGTCGGAAAATGACGACTGTTTTGCCGGTGCTGGGATTTTCCTGCAATTCCACTTCGGATGCCAGGGTGGTGAGCTTGCGAGCATCTGGCTCTGTTCTCAGGGAGGTGAGGGCGCGATTGAGGGTTGCTCCGGCCAGCATGCAGGCCGTGATCGGGATGAGGGAATGGGACTGGAAACGATGAAAGCCGAGCATTCCTCCTTTTTCAACCTGGAGGCGGAGTCGCTGCCGGTAACCGAACTCCTCAGGTGAGGGCAGCGGTTGTGCAAGCAATGGCAGAGACTCCTTGAGTTCTTGCCGGTTGCTGCGCTGGATGAGGTCAATGAACACCCCCTTTTTAATCTGTAACTGGCCGGCATACTCGCAATGTTGCAGATCGCAGCCACCGCACTCGCCGTAATAAGGACAGGGTGGAGCACGTCTGGTCGTATGGGGGGTAACTATTTGCTGGACTTGCCCGAAAAGAGTGTTTTTTTTGTTGTCATCAAAGGCTACAATGACAGTCTCGCCGGGAAGGACATGGCGGACGAGGATGACTTGCCCGGTGGCCAGGTGGGCAAGGCCGTAACCGCCGTTGACTATTTTATCTATGTCAATTGTTTCCAGTTGCATCTTCTAATTTGCAATGGTTAAAAACTCTTTTATTTCTGACAGACATTTCAGAATGTCCCTTTGGTTTTGCAGATTGTTTTTGTGGCATGATTTTTTTTAATCGGCTTAGCTATGTATTTTATGCAATTCATAAGTATCATGGCAAAGCAGAGACTGTCCCCTGAAGGTGAGCCTTTTCATAATATAACATCCGTGTCTTGTCGAATCATATTCCTCTTTTTGTTGTTTCTCCTTTTTCTGCCTGCTGCTGTGCCGGCCTCGGTACAACTCGAGGTAACGGTTACCGGGGTAAGCGATCCGCTGTATAAAAACGTCCTGGCCCGCCTCACCATTCTTTTGCAAAAAGATAGCAAGCGATTGCAGGACAATGCCGTCCGTCGCCTGCATCGTCAGGCAGAGGAGGATATTCGCTCTGCTCTGGCTCCTTTCGGCTACTACAATCCGATTATCAAAAACAGCTTGGTAAAAAAGGAGGGGGTGTGGCATGCCGAGTATGCCATTGACCAGGGGCCGCCGGTTGTGATTGAAAGGATTGACCTGGAATTGATCGGCGCCGGCGCAAATAATGAACCCCTTAGCGCTGCGCTTGGCGATTTTCCTTTGAAAACAGGTGATGTACTGAATCAGGAACTGTATGAAAAGGGCAAGAAAAAACTGGCCAACCTTGCTTTTGGGGAAGGTTTCCTCGATGCTTCTTTTAGTGAACGGTCCCTGCGAATAAATTCAAAGGCCAATAATGCCTCGCTTCGGTTGGTGCTGGATACCGGCAGTCAGTATCTTTTCGGGATGACGAACAGTGTCCAGCAGATCTTGAAGCAAGACCTGCTGAACCGCTATCTCCCTTACAAGGCCGGTGATCCTTATAACCCGGCAAAGCTATTCGAGTTAGATCG
>JAHJLI010000119.1 GCA_018821785.1 Pseudomonadota bacterium | reverse complement strand
TCAAACATCTCAAAGAGATCGTAGAAAAGTTTTGTCACCGTGCTGAAATGAGTGGCAGACCCAGAGCTCGCATATGCCTTAGTGAGCTCCATTGCCTTGGCAATACTCTCCCGGGAGTCAAGATTGTTGGGGTCCTTAATTGCTTGAACAAGTCTTTTACCTATATTTTCTTCCACTACTTTTCCTCTCCCTTCATGGATTCATTAGAGATGGTGTCATAAAAACTCTTCATCCGAAGTCTTCGCTTATCTGCTTCGTTATTGCGGTTTTCATTAACCTGAAGAGTCAGAATTTTTTCTGTTACAGACAGTTACAACCTTACGGTTGAGATTTTCAAGAAACTTGGACAGCTTTTTTTCTGCATTTCTTATCACGTTGGTAATTTTCACTTCGTCAAGAGCACCAACGACTGTACCACAAGCAACGCACTGGATAAGACAAAATTTTTGCCCGGTTTTTGTCGTAACCTGAACAGCTTCAAACTCGTGATATTCACATGTCGGGCATTTTGACCTGGCCATAAGCGCACCTCTAAAAGGGTTAAAGACTCAATCAATAAACATAACGCTAAAACCCCACTGATTCAAGGATCTCTTTTCTCTATTTACGACTCTTAAAAAAACAATAATAACCTCTGTTTTTTAAAACGGTAGCTTCCCCCTCTATATTCCAATATCATTTTTCTTAAACAACTATATCATAATCAGGAATCTTACCTCTAAACGTCATTCCGATAGGAGGATAAGTAACGAAGAGGAGCATTAAAAAAAT
Organism: Pseudomonadota bacterium; assembly: GCA_018821785.1. GTDB lineage: Bacteria > Desulfobacterota > Desulfobulbia > Desulfobulbales > Desulfocapsaceae > Desulforhopalus_A. The sequence goes on along the minus strand of JAHJLI010000119.1, from coordinate 1,522 downwards.
ACCTTGTTAACAACTCATACAAGCTCCTTGGCCTCGACCCAGGCAGATACCGAAAACTCTGTCCTATCGTCGAGGCAGCAAAGGTTCTGAGACAGAAATACTACTGAGATGTTTAAATTCCCGCATAAATATAATTGTGTTGGATGAAAATGGCAGCAGCTCTAATGAAAATCAGCTATCTTGCTTGTTTATGCAAGAGATGTTTCCTGGCACCCCCCTCAAGGCACTAATGATAATTGATCTGATATTTTCCATGGTAAGACTGAATGCATTTTTTCAATGAAAACAACATCAAAAGCATCATTTTTTCCAGTTCAATCATTCTGGTAACTATCCTCAGTACCATCATCGGATTTCTCTATATTACAGACAAACAACGGCAACTGAAGCACGACCTTCCCCTCATTGAAAATCAATATATCGACCAACAAAAGGAGATGCTGCATTTTACAGTAAATTTGCAAATTAACCAGATTGATTTCCGCAGAAAGCAGATCAAACAGCGCCTGGAAGAGAGCCTCCGATCAAGAGTCATTGAAGCGAAAGCTACCGCGGAAAACCTCTACCTTGGCAATACAGACAGAACCGCAGAAGAGCTTAACAACATTTTAAAACAGGCTCTTCGTCCCATCAGATTCAATCAGAAACGCGGTTATTTCTTTGTGATCGGCATGGATAGTGTTTTTCATTTGTACCCCCCAGATCCAAGCTTTGAAGGGAAAATGGCCACCCAGGTTTTAAGTGGACAGAAGCTCCAGGTAATCTACGATCTTATAAACGTTGTTAAGCAAAAAGAAAGTGGTTTTCTTGAGTACAACTGGCCTGTTCCCAGCGGTGCCCCAGACAGCTTGTATAAGAAGATCTCCTATATCACCTATCTGAAACAGTATGACTGTTTTGTTGGCGCTGGTGAATATTACGAGGATTTTGGCGACATGACCAAGGAAAGCATAACCGCTGACATCGAAAAGAGTATGGGAATTGATGCCAAGAATTATTTTATTGTCTACCAACTACACAACCTGAACGGTGGCAAGGATTTTGCCACAATGCTGGTCAACTCTAACCGTCCCGACCTCGTCGGTACCAAGATTTCCGATGATTACCGGGACGTACATGGTAAAGAATTCCGCAAAATATTTCTCAAAGGACTGCGGGAACAAGGTGAGGCCTATGTTACATACTGGTACAAGATAGCTAACGGTGAGGAAGTACAACGAAAACTTAGTTACTTTAAGCTGTACCCGGAATGGAACTGGGTGATCGCCAAGGGCGTCTACCTTGATGAGCTGGATAAAAAAATCATCATTGAAAAAGAAGCTCTTGAGGTAGAGGTTAAAAGAAAATCAGTCGTCTTCTTCGTGGTGCTTTTACTTGCTGAGCTTGTCGTTATTGTCATTGCCCATTTCTTCACCAAAGGCATTAATGGCATCTTTGTGGAATACAAGACAATTCAGGAAAAACAACACCTGGAACTTGAGCGCATCAATAAATACCTCCATCAACAAGCTACCACCGACAG
>JAHJLI010000118.1 GCA_018821785.1 Pseudomonadota bacterium | reverse complement strand
TGCCGGCAGCTACTGTATCACCCACTATGATACGGCAATCAAGATCAATAACCACAAGGTGCAAAATATCCGCCGGGCGGAAGTCGACTATGTGGCAACCGGCTGCCCGACCTGCGTCATGCACATTCAGGACAACCTGCTACAGCACCAGGCGGGCGAGAAGGTCCGCTTTGTGGTGGAAATGCTTGCCGATTCTCTGCGCGCCGGAGGCACCATCTGATCCAGCCTGAAGCCTTTGCCTTCGGTGCTACTTTGCCTTCGGGGCTACAGAGAGGGAAGTGAAACCCCAGTAATGTCCGGACAGAAAATTGCGGGTAAAAATAATCATATTACATATTCTGATTACCCTTAAAGCTCAGCAAACATTTCAAGGGGTAGAAAGAATAATCGTCAACTTACTGATTTCACATTGTTACTACCGAAAATATTACAGCTGGTAGCTGCTAAGCAATTTGTACAAATAATGTCATTACAGTCGCTTGAGCCTTGCATGTTTTTTCTTGCTGAGCTTTAGGGGTAATCAGATTATATATTATCAAAACAAATGCTTGCTTGACAAATCAATGAAAGTCAGTCGGCATTTTTTCATAAACATCCTATCACTCCAAGTTGTTATTAAAATTCCCCACCGTTTGTATCCCGACACAACAGGCCTCTACAGATGGATTTTAATGAACAACTCAATGCTCTAATCTTCCGGCAATTTCAATTTCGTGCACATCACAAGAAGAAAACTGCTGAACATTATATCTTTGTGATCAATACTTAGCTAGTTACTGTTTGTTTTGGTTTTTCATTACAGACCTGTTTTGAGTGTGAGGGTTGAGAACATACCTGCAATTCACTCACTTTCTAAACTTCAGTCTGTTGCACTTATTGCTCTACGATAAGAGACGTTGAAAGATCCGTTGCACATTATAACGAGTTTCGATACAATCGTGTTATGAATTACCAGTAGGAGTACGGCTATGCCCCTCATTCGCTTCCTATGTCTCTGTCTGCTGCTGTTTGCCGGATGTTCCGATGGGGAGCAGGTTGTTTCGGTCGACTATACCAAGGTAAAACATCTACCACCACCAAAACCGCCCAAGGCCATCACCTATGCCTACCTGCCGCAGTACTCGCATACGATTTCATTTGAACGCCATAAACTCCTGCTTACGTACCTTCGTCAGAAAACCGGCCTTGAGTTCCGCCAGATTTTTCCAGACACCTTTAGTGAACACATCCAAATGGTTGAGAGTGGAGGAATAGATATTTCCTTCACAAACCCCTTTGTCTATACAACCATGGCCACCCTTGGGTCCTTGGCCTTTGCCCGCATCGTCGAGCCGGGAGGTGGCAAGGATTTTCAGGGTCAGATCATTATCCGAAAAGACAACCCAACCATTCAGCAGCTTGAGGATTGCAGGGGAAAGAGTTGGATTGCCGTCGATCCGCAATCGGCCGGAGGCTATCTTTTCCCGCTTGGCCTCTTCATGGACCATGGCATTGTTGCCGATGACTTCAGCGAGATAGCATTCGCACCTGGTGCCGGTGGCAAACAGGAGAACGTAGTGCTGGCGGTCAACGTCGGTGCTAATGACCTCGGAACCATCCGCAAAGGCACCCTCGACATTGTCTCCGGCAGGATCGATATAGAACAGATCCGCGTCCTGGCTGAAACCCGGCTCTACCCTGGCTGGGTTATTTCGGCCCGCAAAGATTTCGACCCCGAGAAAATACACAGCATCACCACTGCAATGTTTGCCCTGGATGACAAAAAGGAGGGAGACCACTTAATACTAAAAGCAGCTGGAATGACCAGCATAATCACGACACAGGATCAGGATTATAATGAAGTCCGGCGATAAATACAACAACTTGGCCTCAAAAAAACCGTGCCATGATCCGCTCTTTTTCGCGCCAGAAATTCGAGACAAAACTCAATCTCGGCATCTGCCTGATAGTCCTCGGGTCAGCCATCGTGCTGTAGGTGCAGCTCCGATGAGCTATGCCCAACTGAAAGCCCTGCACGATGCAGGAATTACATGCATCCTCAATTTGTGTGGCGAATTCTGTGATCTGCATGATATTGAAAGCGCGGCTGGTTTTGAGGTCTACCATATGCCTCTCGCCGATGAGGAGGCCCCGGAGCTGGCTGAGTTGGAGAAAGCACTGGCTTGGCTGGACGAGGCCATTTATCTCGGCAAGAAGGTATTGATCCATTGCCGGCATGGTATAGGCCGCGCTGGCACAGTACTCAACGGATACCTCCTGCGGCGCGGCCTTGGTCACCGGCAGGCCTGGCTCAAACTCCGTAAATTGCGCTCAAAGCCGGCGAATTTCAACCAATGGTGGACTATTCACAAATACGGACGGAATTCTCCGAAACTGACGATCCGTGAACCTTCGTTGGAATTTCGTCATGTAGTTGATCTCCATCCTTTTTTCAATGATTATGAAAGCCTGGCGCAGAGCACAGATGCCCGGTTTGAGGCCGAACAGCCATCAGGAGGATGCTGTGGGCGCGATCATACACGCTGCTGTACCACCCTCGTCCGTCTCACCCTGATCGAGGCATCTTACCTGACCCAGCGTATTAACAGTCAACTCTCCAGTAGTCAACGCTTAGAGATTATTGAAAAGGCAGTTGCAACGGCTCGGCTTGAGCGTGCAATCAGCAAAAGCATCGGGGCGGCGAATATTGTTGTTTGGCCACAGCCAATTCCGTATGTCCGCTACTCTGTGATGGCAACTGCCTGCTCTTTTCCTTCCGGCCCCTGCAGTGCCGTACCTTCGGCTTGAAAACCGAGAGCAGCAGCGACCTGTGGGACAACATTCTTCTTCCGGCTTTGAACAAACTGTCTTGCGACATCTGGTTGGCGGTCTCAGGAACTATCGTTCCGGATGAAATCCCCGGTTTTTCCCTTGCGGACGTGGTTTCCGGCAGGTACATCCAGGTGCTGTTTCACCTAATGATCCACCAATAACAGAATCCTCTAACTGCAATAAGCCGTAAACTTCGCGAACACCTTTACTAAGTTCCTCTTTAATGATAAATTATTTTAAACGGTACCTTAAGCTAATAAATGGGCAAAACCAGTAGTCATTCGATTCACCAAGTTATCATTCGCTTTCCCCTTAGATCTGTTGGGCACCCGGGTCTAAAGACGCTACGACTGTTCTGTCGCCACATCCTTATGGTCACCAATCTATCGGATAAAATTTGCCGTGTAATTTTGGAGTGCCGCGTAACCTTAAGGCAAACCGGAAGGAGTGTTAGATGAGAACAAAAAACGAAATGCCAAAGGACGGTGTGAATGAGAGGTTTTCCATTAATATTGCCATGGTGGGCGGCGGCCGGGACTGCCGTTTTTTCCTCGACCTGATCCAGGATAATCCCTCTCCTATTTATAACATCAACATACTGGGGGTATGCGATAAAAATCGCGATGCAAAGGGGATGCTGCTTGCCGAACAGATGGGGATATATACCACCGACAATCTTCGCGATCTGCTGAATATCGACCAGCTTGATATTGTCCTGGAGCTGACCGGCGAGCTGGATGTGCTCCTTGAAATTATCCGTTTAAGACCCAAGGGCGTCGGTGTCCTTGAGTTCAAAAACAAAAAGATAGTGCGCAGCTTCGTGCATGTGGTGAGCCAGTGGCTGCAGTCAACCGAACAGCGGCTCATCGCCGAGAAGACGTTTTCCAATTTATTGATCCAGCAGAGCACGGCGTCCATTGTTTTTATCAATACGGATTTCACCATTACCGATGCCAACGACGCCTATCTCAATAGGGTGAAAAAGGCGAAGAATACGGTCATCGGCGCACATTGCTATGAAATTTCCCACGGACTCAACACCCCCTGTTCGAGTTCCTTTCCCGGGGTGAAATGCCCCATGCTTGAAACCGTGAGGACCGGCCAGAATGTCCATGTCATCCATGACCATCCGGGACCGGACGGTCAACGGATGTATTGCGACCTGACCACCTATCCAATCAAGAATGATGCCGGGGATGTCACACAGGTGATCGAGTTCTGGCGGGATGTTACCACTGAATTTTCGGATCGGTGGAACAAGAAGGCCAAAGAGTTCGAATCCAATATCCAGAAGATGATCCAGGAAGACCGGATGATTTCTCTCGGCAAACTTGCGGCAAGCGTTGCCCATGAAATCAACAACCCTATCCAGGGCCTTTTGACCTTCTGCGGGTATATGCAGGACATTTTGACCGCCGGTCCCCCGGCAGAGGAGTCCCTGGAAGAATTCAAAGGCCACCTGCGGCTCATGTCCACGGAACTGGAGCGTGTGGGTGGTATCGTGGCAGGACTCCTCTCCTTTGCCCGAGAATCGGGGGTGGAACATACCCATGTCGATGTAAACAAGGCCCTCGATGCGGCGCTTTCCCTGACCCGCCACAAGATGAAACTCGGGAATATCAGACTGACGACAGGGCTGTACCCGACCCCGATCATGGTTGTAGGGGATATCAACCAGCTTCAGCAATGCTTTTTGAATCTGATTTTCAACGCCATTGATTCCATGCCTGAAGGGGGGGAGCTGTCGGTGACATCCCGGATGGATGAAACAGCGGATAAGGCCTGGTTCAAAATCCGGGACACCGGGTATGGCATCCCGGAAAAAATAATGAATAACCTGTTCGATCCTTTTTTCACCACAAAAGATGTGGGTAAAAGTACGGGACTGGGACTGTCCATTGTATACGGGGTGGTCAAAAATCACAGAGGGACCATAAAAATAGACAGCCAGGAGAGGGAAGGCACCACATTTACACTGACCTTTCCGGTGATTCCTTACGATAATCCTTAAGGGGAAGAACATGGAACCTAAATTGAGACTCATGATTGTGGACGACGAGCTGATTGTCCGGGAATCTCTTTTGTACTGGTTTAGAAAATACGGTCATGAAATAGAGACAGCAGCCTCCGGTGCGGAGGCGTTGGAAAAGATAGAGCAAAAACCTTTTCAGATCTTGTTTGTGGATATTAAAATGCCGGGGATGGACGGCCTTGAACTGCTTGAAAGGGTAAAGAAAGACTACCCAGACACCCTGGTGGTCATTATTACCGCTCACGGTTCCATTGAAAGCGCGGCCAGAGCCATGCGTGCCGGTGCCAGTGACTACCTGCTGAAACCGTTTAAGCCGGACCAGCTCTCCTTGGTGATGGAGAGAATTTTAAGCCAGCAGAAAATCACCTCGGACTATCATTATGTCAAGGGATGCCTGGATCAGATCACCCAGTTTGACAATATCATCGGCCAGTCCCCCTCCATGGAAAAATTATACGCCTTAATTCTGGAGGTGGCCCAGAGCGATGCCTCCATACTGATCACCGGGGAAACCGGCACCGGCAAAGAACTGGTGGCAAAGGCCATCCATGCCAAAAGCCTCAGGGCACAGCTCCCCTTTGTTGCCATCAACTGCGGTGCTCTGCCGGATGCGCTTATGGAAAGTGAATTGTTCGGGCATAGAAAAGGAGCCTTCACCGGGGCAGAACACTCCAGAAGGGGTTTTCTGGAAGTGGTTTCCGGTGGCACCCTCTTTCTGGATGAAATCGGAGATATCAGTGCAAAAATGCAGGTGGACCTGCTTCGGGTCCTGGATGATAAGACAATGTTCAGCGTCGGCAGCAAAACCCCTATTGAGGTCGATTTCCGTCTGATTTCGGCTACTCGGAAAGACCTTGAAAAATGTATTCAGGAGGGAGAGTTCAGGGAAGACTTCTTCTATCGTATTAATGTAATCAGGGTTCACCTGCCTTCCCTGCGGGAACGAAAAAGTGATATTCCCCTTCTTGTCGATCATTTCATGGAAAAGTACAGCCATGAAACCACGAAGCATGTGGACCGGATAAAATCGGATGCCATTTCTCTACTAACCTCCTATGAATGGCCAGGAAACGTCAGGGAACTGAAAAATGCCGTTGAACGGGCCGTTGTTCTGAGCAAATCCCGGACACTTGCCATCGAGGATTTTTCATTTCTTAGGCCAGCGCATGCGACCCTATCCATGCCCCGGACATTAAAAGAGGTAGAGGAAGCGCATATTCTCAAGGTACTTGAGGAACAGAACTGGCAGATTACCCAATCGGCAGAAATTCTTGGTATCAACCGGGTGAGCCTCCATAAGATTATAAAACGGAGCGACTTGAAAAAACCGGCATGAAAGAACTGATCGGAGTGGTTCCGTTGGGGGAGGTGCCGAAACTGGCCGTCGAGGTGATCGCAGCCAATATCACCGCGTATTACAAGTTGCCAGCTGATATCCTGCCTATGCGGCCTATTCCCGAATCTACCTTTGATGAGGCCCGGTTGAAGTATAATGCCGGCATCCTTATCAATAAGCTTGATGCGTTGGATTTTGACGGGTACTCGAAAATTGTCGGCGTCATATCCCAGGATATGTTTATTCCGATTTTCAACTTTGTGTATGGCCAGGCAGTCCAAGGCGGCAGTCTGGCTTTGATATCGCTCTTCAGGCTGACCAGGAACGCCGACGGATCAACACCATCGACCTCCCTGATTTTTGAGAGGGCGGCCAAGCTCGCGCTTCACGAGCTCGGCCACCTGTTCAACCTGTTCCATTGCAACGAACCCAAATGTATCATGCACTTTTCAGGTGTCATTGAGGATCTGAACAAGATTCCTTTTTACCTGTGCCGGGATTGTGCAAGACGGCTGCCGCGCTAAAATTCCCTCACTTCTTTGCACTTCCTAGAAATGTTTCTGCAAGGCGGTCCCATCCGATCTCGGGAAAGCTTGCATATATATCATCCACTGGCTCACCTCCAGCAGCAGCCAGGTTCTGGTATTCAGGCCCGATCAGGCGCAGGAGTCTCTGGCTCTCCCGATCTGTCCATTCAAGGCTGTCTTTTCCGTAAAAAAGCCCCCTGAGGTTCAGTTTGGGCATCTTGGGCTCAATTATACAGAGCCATCCCTCATTGTAAGGATCCTCATGAACGATTTCCGGATGCTCCTGGACTCTGTTGTTGATTGCCAGCACAGTCCCTGTAACGGGAGATTTTACTGCAGCTTCTTTATCTGAGCGGGAAAAAGCAAGTCCGGCTTGGTCTTTTTTTAGTTTTGCGCCCAGATGGGGGAGGGAAATATTTGATGGAGAGCCGAAGAGCTTGACCATGAAGTCGTCAAAGCCGATCCTTACCCGACCGCCGTGTTCGAACCGGGCCCAAGTATGCCCCTTGTGATAGTAATACTCTTCGGCCAGAAGGTAGCCGGATGATTTCAAACAGGCCGTTTTTTCGTCCCGGTAATCCATGTCCTCATCATCGAGCATCTGGTCAAAGGCGCAATGATTACATTCATAATTATTGACACAGACCTTTGCTGCAGTAACCCGCCCGGTCAGCGCGTGACGGCAGGGAATGTTTGTATAATTATAGACGTCTTTCACATTATTTGCCCAGCCAGATCCTCTTTTGTTAGAGTCTGCATTGACGGTCTTCTGCATGGCCCTGTCAAACGGGCAGGTCCGGCAGTCGTACACATTGTCGCACAGCCTGGACTGAACGATTCCCGCCTTCGACCAGATGCATTCGTCTTCAATTACCTTGAAGCCTTTGACGATGTTGCTCTGTGGTCTGGCTTTGGCGATGATTTTCTGTGTTTTGCCTTTGGCGATGTCTTTTAGATTTTTGAATAACATATTGTCCTCCTTTTTATTTGATGGGTAGTTTTTCAACTATGTGTACGGCCAGGCAGTCCAAGGCGGCAGCCTGGCTTTGATATCACTCTTCAGGCTAAACAGGAACGCCGACGGATCAACACCATCGACCTCCCTGGTTTTCGAGAGGGTGGCCAAGCTCACACTTCACGAACTGGGCCACCTGTTCAACCTGTTCCATTGCAACGAACCCAAATGTATCATGCACTTTTCAGGTGTCATTGAGGAGCCGAACAAGATTCCATTTTACCTGTGCCCGGACTGTGCAAGACGGCTGCCGCGGTAAGATTCCCCCATTTCTTTGCACTTCCTAGAAATATTTCTGCAAGGCAGTCCCATCCGATCTCGGGAAAGCTTGCATATATATCATCCACTTGCTCGCCTCCGGCAGCAGCCAGGTTCTGGTATTCAGGCCCGATCAGGCGCAGGAGTCTCTGGCTCTCCCGATCTGTCCATTCAAGGCTGTCTTTTCCGTAAAAAAGCTCCTTGAGGTTCCGTTTGGGCATATTGGGCTCAACGATACAGAGCCATCCCTCATTGTAAGGATCCTCATGAACGATTTCCGGATGTTCCAGGACCCTGTGGTTGATTGCCAGCACAGTCCCTGTAACGGGAGAGCGTACTTCGGCTTCTTTATCTGCGCGGGAAAAGATAAGTCCGGCTTGGTCTTTATTCAGCTTAGCGCCCAGATGGGGGAGGGAAATATGTGATGGAGAGCCGAGGAGCTTGACCATGAAATCGTCAAAACCTATCCTTACTCGACCGCCGTGTTCGAACCGGGCCCAAGTATGCCCTTTGTGATAGTAATATTCTTTGGCCAGAAGGTAGCCGGATGATTTCAAACAGGCCGTTTTTTCGTTCCGGAAATCCATGTCCTCATCATCGAGCATCTGGTCATAGGCGCAATGATTACATTCATAATTATTGACACAGACCTTGGCTGCACTGACCCGCCCGGTCAGCACATGACGGCAGGGAATGTTTGTCCAATCATAGATGTCTTTCACATTATTTGCCCAACCAGATCCCATTTTTTTAGAATCTGCATTGAAGGTCTTCTGCATGGCCCTGTCAAACTGGCAGGTCCGGCAGTCGTACACATTGTCGCACAGACTGGACTGAACGATTCCCACCTTCGACCAAATGCATTCGTTTTCAATTACCTGGAACCCTTTGACGATGTTTTTCTGATTTTTGAATAACATTTTGCCCTCCTTTTACCCGATGGGTAATTTTACCTGATTGGTAGTTACCCATAGTATTGCAATCCCGGTGCCACAGGAGAAAAAAGGGGGGAAATTAATGAATTATTGATTTAAATCAGAATATTATATGGCTTGTGGGTAAAAAATTGTAAAACGGGTCACGCAGGACACTGGGCGGGGCGTAGCTTTTTGCTACATTGAAGACGCAGTATTTGAGGGATAAAAGGGTAAAAGTGCGATGGACAGGCGGCTTCGACAAATGTAGCCAAAAGCTACTTGCCTGTAGTGTATTTTTACACTCTCTAAAGGTCCATCCAATTCAGCTGATATTTGTTATGAATCACCGCTTGTTTTGTAGGCTCTTTTGAGTTGAGTACTTTTAAATATGAGAAAGTGGCTCAATGCAAAAGTTGGTGCTGCAACTCGTTGTGAATCTTCCCTGCCCTCCCATTGAAAAAGGGAAGTGAAAGAAAATTTAAGTGTTCAAATTTCTAATAATTGAGAGAGAGGTCGTTTGCTTTATCTCAGGCGTTATTGGTAGGTACCCAATAATTTTCTCATTTCTCTTGGCCGCATTATGTCTTGCACCATAAATGAGCAGGTGCTCGCGGTAAGTCCCCAAGCGACGTGATAAAGGGATCCCGTTCAAAAATTTCTGGTTAGCATTGAAATGTTCCCGGGTTTCTTTGGTGGTCATCCCCTGGCTGACATCGTAATCCAATACAGGATACAGGATTGGTGATTTTATAGGTTCCTGTATCTGGCGAATGAAAAATTTTTCCGGTTCCATGTGAATCTGTGACCCCTCGGTCAGGACAAATGTTCCGGCACAAAGTGCATGAATATTCTCTCTGTTGCGGTCGACAAAAGTTAGGGATTGTTGGAGTTCTTCCGTCGTTTCCGAGGGAAAACCGAAAAGAATGAAGATCAGGTTGTACATCCCTGCCTGGGTGGCATGAATGAGCACTTTCTCAACCTCCTGGATATCGGTTCCCTTGCACATCAGATCGAGGATTCGCTGGCTGGCCGCTTCCACCCCCCACTGCAAAACACGGCAGCCTGAACGCTGAATCAGTTTGCAGAGATCAGGGCTGAATTTCTTAACTGGCTTGGCATAAGCACCATAATGAATCATAAGCCCCTCGTCGATAATCTGTCCGGCCAACTTTTTAAAACGCAGGGGTGAGATCATCTCGTCATAAAAATAAAAGAGGCTGCAGCCGTATTGTTTTTGCAGGAATTTTATTTCCGCGACACAATCTTCAATCCTGCGGGTGCGGTAGCCGAGGTAACTATGATGGTGGGTGCAGAAGGTGCATTTCCTCCAGGGACAACCGCGTGAGGTCATAATCGGCAAAACCGGCTCTGGTGTCAGGTAGTTTTCCAGTTTGAAATCAGAAAAATCAGGATAGGGAAGGATATCGGTTTCGGCTATGGCCAGTGGATTGATTCGTAGATTGTTGCCGTTGAAATAAATCAGATTTGGCACATTTGCAAGATCAGCAGAATTTTCGGCTTGACATAGATAATACAGGGCGAGTTCCCCCTCGCCAGATATCAGGTAATCAAAAACTTCTTTTAAAAGGATCTCGGGAGCGTCCTCGTTCTCCTGTACAAGCGGGGTGGTAAGTAGTTTCTCCGGCGCGATCATGACGCTTATTTTCGCTCCGCCCGCCACAATTTTCACTTTCATTCGCTTTTTGATCAGTTTGGCGAGCAGGGCGGCAAAGACGACCTGCTGCTGGTAAAGAATTGAAAATCCAACCAAATCGGGTCTGGCAGCCAGCACCGGTTGGATCAGGTCTTCAAAAAAGGTTTCAATTCTCTTCGGGATGCTTTGGCCGACCAGTGCTTTTCTGGCCATTTCCGCCATAAAAGCGTTAAAAATATTTTCAAAACTTAAAAAAATCGTGGCCCAATGATGGTATTCCTTGAGGCTTCTATGATTTGGATGCCAGCTCTTGAAAAAGGAAACCGCCTGCTCAAGATTACGTGCGGTTGTCTTTTCATCCCATTTGTACAGCCGGAAGCTAAAAATCCCTTCTTTAATTTTATCAAAACTGCTCAAATAGTAATTCAGACTGAGATCAAAGACGGAAACTTTTATATACGGCATTTTTTTTTGTAGATAAGCAGAGAGAATCGCCGGCCCCAGGGGCGGACAGGTAGGATGGGTATGGGGAGTAGCGATCAAGGCCAGTTTCATGGTTCGATGTCTCATGCCATTCGCGTATCAGTTTTGACTTCTTGCCAAGGGCTGCTCAATCAAAAGGACAACGCTAAACATTTTTTTGCTGTTCTGACATTCGATAGTTTTTTAATGCCGCAAGCAGGGTAGTTTCGGCTAACTGTGCGCAGTGGAGGTGACTTTCGGGCAGCTGGCCGATGTGTTCCATGATCGTCATCATATTGATCTTTTTAATTTCGCTGAACTGCCGATTACGGGCCAGCATGACCGCCGCCTCGACGCACGTTTTGCTTACTGAACAGCCGTTGGTCCAGGCAGAACTGTTGCACACTCTGCCATCCTTGAATTGCAGGGAGATTTCCATGGTATCGCCGCAGTTTCCAGTGACAATGGCGTGGCCATCCGGATTGGCAAGCGGTTTATTGGTAAGATAATGAAAACCAAACCAGCAAAGGGCCAGGCAAAAAAGAATGACAAAAGCGAAAAGGATATTGAGTATCTCCATAGAGAATAATGTGTCTTGGGGTTATGATATATGTCTGTCACCGAAAAACCACGCCTCCGTCAAAGAACCCCCTCTGATGTTGGCGCACCCCTCGGGTATTTCAATCAGGGCGTTGGCTGTCGCCATGGCTTCAAATCTTCTCATTTTGCTTTTCGCGGCGTCCACGCACCTGCGCCGTTTCTTCGTCGACCTCATCCTGCCAACCGTTGCGGGTATGGTCCAGCCGGTCGAATTTTGCACTGTAGGGCTTGATGTCAAGGAGCGGTGTGCCATCCAGGATATCCACACTGTCAAGCAGGAGCACATTGCCTTGGCGACCGATAAGTTCAACGATACTGAGACCAATACCATTGGGACGGCATGGAGCACGGGTGGAAAAGACACCCCTGGCAATATCCTGAAGGAAGGGAGTGACTGTGAGTTGTACAGGACCTGCCTGGTTGAAGTGGAAGATCAGATAAATATGCGAAAATCCATCCAGATCCTGCAAGCCTTCCGCGTATTCGGCAAAGATCTCCACCCGTCCCTTGCAGCCCTTGGCGTAGACCGGCTGGATGGGGGTCTCACGCGCCACCACATGTTCACTGCGAATCACCCCAATTGGCTTGAAGATGACGTTTTCTCTGTTCATGCTCTTTGTCCTATTACTTGGCGAAACTCATTTTTGTCCTGTCTGTTTGACCAAATAGGCATTGACAGCCTCCTGCATGGTTTTCACTGCCAGGAAGGCACAATGGGCCTCTTTCTTTGGAAAAGTGCCAATCGCTTTTAAAACGTCTTCTCCTGTCAGGTCAAAGAGCTCCTCGGGATTTTTTCCAATGGCAAGTTCGGCTGCAAAAGAGCCGCACAACCTGCTGGAAAAACATCCATCGGTGAAAGAAGATGCCTTGCTGACCCGATTATTGTCAAAGCAAAGGAAAATTTCCATTGTGTCACCGCATTTTCCGGTAATTCGCCCATGGGCGTCAGCATCATCCAGCCTGCCGTTGAATTGCGGATTTTGCCAGCGCTCAAGCCCTCTCTCGCCATAGATTTCTTGAGTTTCGAGCAAAATCTTTCCTTGAATTTCGTCTATCAGAGCATCGTATTTTTTGTCAGTCATCATTTCTTCCAACCCTCACTAAACATTTTCAACCAGAACTCACCTCTGCAGAGGCTTCAAAATAAAAAGACAGGCCGCCTGAGCGGCCTGTCTTCCCGGGAAGCATTCCAGCTGTCGGGTAGTATGGCAGGATTACCAGTGCGCCTCTTTATTAGCTCCGGCGGCATAGGTAACCTTGCCCTCCTTAATGGTCTTGATTGCATCCCGGACTTTACCGGTGATATCGTCAACCACTTTAATGCCGGCGGCCTCCAAGGTGGCAAAGGCCTTGGGGCCGCAATAGCCGGTCATCAGTACCTCGGCGCCCTTATCACTGACCATGGCGGCTGCTTGAATGCCGGCGCCTTTAAAGGCATTGACATTGATGCTGTTATCCACCACTTCAAAGAGAAGAGTGTCGGTGTCGACAATGAGAATATACGGCGCCCGGCCAAAGCGGGGGTCGATCTCACTGTCGAGCGAAGGTCCTTTTGATGTTACTGCTACTTTCATTTTTCCTCCTTGGTCTACGCGCTCAATGGCCACCGCCGCAGACCTGGTTGTCGGTGATTATCTGCAGATTGCCGGCAACGAAATCCTCAACCACCGGTCGGATGTCCATCCGTTCGCCGTCATGGTATACTTCGATGCCAACCTGCTTGAATCCCATGAGAGGCCGCATGCCGATGCCGCCGACCACCAGGGCATTGACCCCGGCCTCAGCCAGCAGATTCACCGGAACCATGCAGCCGCCCTGGACATGTTCCTTGTTAGCCAAAATGGTAACCCCTTTAATTTGTCCGTCCTCGACATCAAAACAGGTGAACACATCACAATGTCCGAAATGTCCTGCCCGTTTGCCGTCTAAACCACCGTTACCCTCGGAAGGGATCGCTACTCGTACCATAGTCATACTCTTTTTCTCCGTGTTTATTGAATTGTTGATTTAAGATCCACGATACCGAGGGTATTCATGGAAGGTGACTTTATGATTTGTGTCCAAATGTCGAGGACTTGTTGCCGGGTTGCGGTCGGTTCTCCGTATTCGAACAAAGTTTTACCTTCGACCATGGAGCGGGTGAAGGCCGGATCAAAGACAACCCGGCCAAGTACCGCAATATTGCGCCGGATCGCCAATTTCTCAATGGCCTCAGTCATCTCGACATTGAGATCAAACTTGTTAACACAGACCATACCCGGGACCTTGAAATGGGCGGCAAGATCCACGACTCGCTCCATATCGTGAATACCGGAAACCGTTGGTTCGACGACGATCACCAAGGCAGTGGCCCCGCCGATGGAGGCGATGACCGGGCAACCAATGCCCGGAGGACCGTCGGTGATGATCATATCAGCACCCCGTTTTTCCGCGAGTTGCCGGGCTTCTTTGCGGACCAGACTGACGAGCTTGCCGGAATTTTCTTCAGCAATACCCAGCCGGGCATGGACCATGGGACCGAATCTGGTGTCCGAGATATACCATTCGCCGCAGCGCTGCACCGGAAAACCAATGGCTGCCTCCGGACAGAAATCAACACAGACACCGCAACCTTCACAGCGTATGGCATTAACCTGAAACTGTTCGCTAATGGCTCCGAAGCGGCAGAGGTCGATACAGGTGCCGCAGCTGGTGCAAAGATCAGGATTGATGAGAGCTTTAGAGCCTCCCATAAAATCAGCCATC
This sequence comes from Pseudomonadota bacterium, assembly GCA_018821785.1. Lineage (GTDB taxonomy): Bacteria > Desulfobacterota > Desulfobulbia > Desulfobulbales > Desulfocapsaceae > Desulforhopalus_A. Next base: position 3,625 of record JAHJLI010000118.1, on the reverse strand, counting down.
TGCTGAATCACGGGTTGCATCAACAAATGGAGGTCGGCGGCATCAACGTCTGCGTCACACAGGACGCTGTTTTTAGCTAGGGCGGCAAAAGCTGCAGTCAGGCTGGTTTTACCGGTACCGCCCTTGCCGCTGATAATTACTATTTCACGCATGAGCCGCCCCTCCTCTTTCGGTGATTATTACTTCGATTTTCCGAAAGAGTTCCGTAAAGCGCTGTCGCCATTCGGGGAATTCTTCGACGATGTTCTTGCCCCGGGAGTAGGCCTCGGCAATACGACGGTCAAAGGGGATGGTTAACAAGATGGGAAGATTTTCTTTTTCTGCATAGTCAAACACCTTGCGATCGCCGATATCGGCCCGATTGATCACCAGCCCACAAGGAATGCCGAGCAATCGTACCGCTTCGACTGCCAGTTTCAGGTCGTGGAGACCAAAGGGGGTCGGTTCGGTGACCATGAGAATAAAATCGGCGCCGCTCATGGCTGCGATTACAGGACAAGAAGTTCCCGGAGGCGCGTCAATGATGGTGATGCGCTGCGGATTCGCTGCTGCCCGCACTTGTTTGATCAGCGGTGGCGACATGGCCTCACCCACTCGCAGTCGTCCATTAATAAAACCGATACCATCCCGTGCGCCAAAATTGAGAAATCCCAGTTCCCGACCGGTCTCGGTTATCGCCCCTTCGGGACAGACGGCCATGCAGCCGCCGCAACTGTGACAGAGTTCCTGAAAAACGAGTACCTGTTTGCCGACCACCGCCAGTGCATTAAACCTGCAGATATCCGAACATTTTTTACAAAAGGTGCACTTGTCAAGATCCACCAGAGGGATCGGGACCTCGACCTTTTCGCTTCGTTCAATCTTCGGCTTGAGGAAAAGATGGGCATTAGGTTCCTCGACGTCGCAATCGAGTAGTTCAACCCCGGCACCCAAAGCAAGTGCCATGTTGACGGAGATGGTGGTTTTACCGGTGCCTCCCTTGCCACTGGCTATGCTGATGATCATGGTTTTGTCGCCTTTTGTGGTTGCGGCGCCATTGGTTGCAGGAGGACACCTATTTTTTCGAGGATGGATAGCAGTGCCTCAGCATCCTTTTCCTGCGTTTGAGGAGGCAATTGCATCAACACCCCCAGGCCTTCGGTTGCCTCGTGAAATTCTTCGTCGGTAAGCGCACTGACAATCGCCGTATTGGCCAGTGGATTGATCCGGACGAGCTGTTTGACAAAAGCAATACCGCTCATATCAGCTAATTGTTCGTTAACGATCACCAGATCTATCTTCTGGCTTTTAAGCTGGCTAAGCCCTGCGTCTCCAGTCGCCGCCGACACCAAGTCCATCTCCTGTAGGCACTTTAACCTCACTTCCAGCGCGGAAAATTGCGTGATATCTTTTGCTACAAGTAAGACTTTCAAAAATATCCTCTCCATGAAAATCAGGCTGTCGTTGCTTCGGCAGCCGGTTATTTTTGTACTATTCAGCTGGCATCCGCAGGTAAACCAATTCCCGGTTAGCGATTACCACCTCTTCCCTGACCTCTTCCTTGGCCTCTTCCTTGGCCTTTTCCAGCACCACGGCCCGCACCACCCTGCCCTCGGCCCAAGCTCCGACCTTGTTTCGGTACAACACCAACTGTGGCATCTTCGGCTTGATTAGTCTTGTCTGTTCCAGTCTGGTTGCAGATACCCCGCTGTCCGCCGGTCAGCGGACCATTTCCTAAAGGACCTTTTTTATTCATTCCAGGCATATTTCTTCCCTCCATTTGAAAAGTGATTTTTGGGGCAGTGTTCAGGATTTTCCTGATAATCGCGCAGACATTTCTACCGAAGTTGCACTGCTGTTGTCATCATCACTCCGATCAGCAACACTCGCTGGAGATTGTCGACTGCGACCTCTTCTTTTATGATCGTTGTCACTTACCGTTGCAATTTCAAAACCGCGGCGGATCTTGCCCCGACAACAGATGTTCTTACCACACCCCGGCATCTTGAAATCTTCACCAAGCGGATCACCTTTAATTAGAGCTTCCAGCACCTGGTGGATATCACCGGCAATAAAAGAATGAAGTTTAAAACCTGCACCTAGAAGCATGTTGGCCGGTCCTTTGGAAATCGCACCGCAGACAATGCTTCCGACTTCCTCGGCGCGCAATATCCGCAAAAGTTCTAAGGGTCGGTCAAAATTAAAGCTCGAATATGAAGTTCTCACCAAAGCATTGTCTTTGATCTCTGCTATAAGCAGGGTCCGCGCAGAGTCGAAGACCGGTGATATTCGATTTCCCCAGACGGTAATTGCTACTCTTTCTTCAATGTTTTTCAATTTCATGATATTCATACAGCAAATTTAATGCCATTAGACGATGTTTGTCATTTATGCCTTTTATCATATTGTAATGATATAATATATTATGATATTATCGATGCCTGGACATCGATCATTCGGCAATAGGGTAGCATATATGCGACGCTATGCGACTCTTTACAGTCGGTATCACGCGACTCTTTGTGTGGTTGTATGAGAGGAAAGGATCGGTCGTCGAATACTTCCAACTCACCCATAACGAAAGGCACCCAAATAATAAACATCCCCACCTTGCAAGATGACCTCATCTGCAATACTACTTTGTGTTATGGTGCATCACTATAAAGGAGGTTTTTATGAATTCAGAAGAATTTTTTAAACACAGAAAAATTCTCAAAAGAACCCAGAAAGAGATGGCAGAACTTCTCGGAGTAGCTCTAAAGACGGTTCATAGCTACGAACAGGGGTGGAGAGAAATTCCCCCCTATATTGAACGGCATGTGTTTTTCTTACTCAGCAATCGCCGTGGAATACAAAACAGCATCTCACCCTGCTGGGAAATAAAACAATGCGAGATGAAGGAGCAATGTCCAGCCTGGGAGTTTCAAAGCGGACATCTTTGCTGGTTTTTAGCGGGAACATTGTGTGCCTGCGCCCAGGGTTGTTCACTTGAGGAGAAGGCTGAAAGATGCCGATCTTGTGTGATTTTAAAATCCCGGATTGAATAGCTACATATTTCAAGAGATTATACCCTCTAACTATATCCCTTTCGATGATGGTACTTGCTAACGTTACATAATAACAGCCATTCCCATTTTGATGGAGAAATTTAGAATAAACCTGCAATTCACCCAATCTTTCGCCAACCTAAAACCCGTGATATGGTTTTAAGGGTAGTGATGGTAACCCGGTTGGAACAACGAGGGGGCACATAGGCCAAGAATGACCATAACTTGCTGAAAACCAGTCTTTTAAAGGCAGAGTACAGCCTTTCACCCTCCCTGACAAGTTTCCGGTAGGGTCCTGCTCTTTGATATCGGATGTTTTCTCCCGCCTGACTTCAGGTCAGCGACAATCACCTGCAGAATCACCTCCATGGAAGGCACGACGAACCTTTTAAATGCTCCCCTGATACTCTCCCATAAAGACACTTTAGATTGGCATTTCCGCCAGGATGCCTGGAACAAAGGGCAGCATAACTCGGGGTCATCTTCAGACAGCTGCTGTGGCGCAAATGGCCGATTACCCTCGCCGCCATGCTCATCGGCATCTCCCAGCGCGCCCTCTTCGGCATCGGCCCGAACAATCCGGTGCGTCATCTTTTCCC
>JAHJLI010000117.1 GCA_018821785.1 Pseudomonadota bacterium | reverse complement strand
TTTACGGCCCCTTATGCCGTCGCCCGTAATGCACTCTGGTCAAGTTATTATTTGCTATCGGCCTGACGCCTCTTGTGTTGAAAGCTTGGACGGCGTATTTTATTTGCTAGTGATCGTTGTTTTGTTAGAGTCGAAAAGACAATGCATCCAAAACAATTTTAAAAGGGGGGATAGCCTATGAAAACATTGATGCTTTTAGCTGGAGGAATTTCTATGGTTGCGGCCTGTGCGGTTTTTGCTGCGGAAAATACTATGATAAGTATTCCGGGCTTGGAGATTCGCACCGACGGCAGCATTACCGCACCCGGCGTGGAGATTGGACCAGGTGGCAGTGTTCGGACGCCGGGTGTGGCAATAAATCAGGGCAAGGCCAGTGCTCCCGGGGTCGCAGTTGAGGCAGGCGGTAGGGTGGAGACTCCCGGTGTTGTTATCGAACAGGGTCGCGGAGGTGCAGGAGGTGAAGGCGATGTGATTATCACCTCTGATGGCGGCAATATAAACACTGCCGTATCTAATCAGAATCTTTTCGTCAAAGGCGACAATAATAAATTAAACGGGGCCGGACGTATATTGACCCTGACGATACAAGGCAACCATAATTCAATCGAGTTGCAAGATAAAGTGGAACGGATAGTTTACAAAGGAGATAATAATTTCGTCAAGTTTCCCAAGGGTGATACCCGCATAGAAGATTCTGGAAAAGAAAACTTTTTTCAGAAATTTTAGTTGAGAGGGCCGCACTTGGTCGCCAGATCGGGGAGTGACAGCATAAAAGAGGCGAGCGTGGTGCAACAGTCGATAATTCCGAGGGTGACCGGACAGAGAATCAGCTTGCTGCTTCTTGTCTTTCTTCTTCTCGCCGGATGTTCCGGCATCCGCACCGGAGAGTTTCCGGAAGACCGGCCGGAGGTTGGTAAAGGTCGAACGTTTGTTGTCTGGATGCTTTCTGATATTCAACCCCCGACTTTGGTGGATAGACTGTATTTTGAGCAGGCCATTGCCGATGTCAATGAGCGTGTCGAGCAGGTCGATATGGCGGTAATCGCCGGGGATCTTCTGAAATCTCGAAGTCAGGACGAGGATTTTTCCTGGTTCCTGAGCACCCGCAACCGCTCAAAGGTTCGACACTGGTATGAGATAGCCGGCAACCATGATGTCCGGTCGGAGCCGCTGTTTCATCAGTATTTTCCGCGGCCTTCCTATTACGGTGTGGAGCTGGGTAATATCCTCCTGCTTCTTCTATCCGATGCATTGCCTTCCTCGAAAACCGATATTTCCGATGAGGCTTTCCAGTGGTGGCGAGATATGGTGCTGCGGAATCAAGACCGCATCATCATTACCGTCACCCACGGCCAGCTGGAAAACAGTGGTCTTCTCGGGTCATCATTTAGAAGTCGGCAGATTGAAGGCTCAAAGCGTTTTAAAAAGGTGCTGAGGGAGGCGCGAGTGGCGGTCTGGGCATCCGGGCACACCCACCTGCCACAGGGATTTCCCGGAACCGTGAGCATTCCGGGGGAGCTTGGAGGGACTTGCTTTGTTAATGTCAGCTCTATCGATACCGGGCCTTTTATGGCCAGCCAGTCACGGTTTATGATTTTCGAGGAAGGTTCCGATAGGTTGCAGATACGGTCGAGAAATCACCGTCTTGGTCGGTTTGATGAAGAGCTCGATATCTTTTTGACCCTTGATAGGCCCTTTGTCTTGTCCGGTGGGGAGCCTTCGCTCATCATTGCACCCTAAACCATGTCGAACCTTGTCCCGATGTTGCCGCTTGAACCTCCAGCCTCTTTAAATTTGACCAGTGCAGTAAGGAGATCGCAGGTTGGGGTGGGCAGCGCATAAAGTTTGCCATGACTGCTTACATATCCCACCAGGGCATCGACCTCGGTCGGCTTGTCCTGTTCCAGGTCCTGGAGCATAGAGGCGCGGTGGTTATACGTTGCCGGCACGAGGGTGCCGTAAAAGACCTGCTTGTATCTGTCTGCATCGGGCCAGGGGGTGTTGCCGCCGAGGGCTTTGATAACCGCGAAGGTTTCTTCTATGATTTTGTTCATCACCTGCTGTGTTTCTTGCCGTTCGGCCAGTGCGCCGTAATGCACGCCCAGAATGGCACCGAGAGGATTGAGGGCACAGTTATAAAGAAGTTTGGCAAAAAGTGATTGATGGATGTCCGCCACCGCTTGCGTCGGGTGACCGGCACGGCTTATCAATTCGCAAAGGAGGTGGGCCGAGTCGGGCACGGTTCCCCGGACGCTGCCTCCCACATGGATTGCATCGGCGGAAACGGTTATGTCGATGAGGCCGGGCCGAATGATGGCAAAACCGGTTATTACCCGGGCCCCCAGAGTTTTTTCAGGGCCAAAGCAGCTTTCGACCAGTTCCACATTGCCGCAGCCATTTTGCATGGAAACGACAGTGTTGGTGCGATCGGCAAGGGTGGCGATATCCCGAACGGCAGTGGCGGTATCATAGGCTTTGGTGGTAAGCAGAACATACTCATAGTGCTTGTCGGCTTGACGTATTCCTTCAAGCAGGCGGCAGTTTTCTTTTGCGGCTGAAAAATTACCGAAAATGCCGGTTACTTTCAGGCCGTTTTCGGAAATCGGCTTGATAAATCGAGGACGCAGGACAAAATCCACCAAGTGACCGTCGGCGGCCAGCATGCAACCCAGGGCCTGTCCCAGGGCTCCTGCTCCGTATATAAGAAAATTCATAGAGTTACTCGCTGTAAAGTGAAAAGAGTGAAAAGGCCCGGGCCATTCGAGGGAGGGGGGCAGATGTATCGCCTGTTGTTTAATTGGCTCATATCCATTTGTCAACAGGCAGGCGCGGCGAGGAGAATTTCTTGGTGCTAAAAGGGGATTTTTTGCAACTTTCCGGCCCCACAGTTCGCTGTTATGATTTTTCCCCTTGCCCGCAAGGCCTATTTGATTATTGTGAACATGCAGCATGAGCTTTAAGTGTTTTGCCTTACACCATTAAAAAAACCAAGAGAATGAGCATGTATCCCGTTTATCGGTTTAGGAGAAAAGCATAATGTGGTCGTTTAAGAAAAAAACCCTGACGGGGCTCGCCAGGACCTGTGGCTGAGCGGCAAAAATAGGTCCGGCGGATCTGTCGGACGCACTGAATGGGCTGAACTTTCAGCGTAATGAAAACCTTCTCGTAGGCATAGAAACCTCTGATGATGCCGCGGTCTATAAGCTTTCCGACCAGGTCGCAATGATCAATACCGTCGATTTTATCACCCCGCCGGTCGATGATCCCTACTGGTTTGGACAGATTTCTGCGGCCAATTCAATTTCCGATGTCTATTCCATGGGCGGCAAACCCCTTACAGCCCTGAATGTGGTGATGTTTCCCGCTAAGCATCTCGATATGGGAATCCTCCGCGACATTCTTCGCGGCGGTAATGACAAGGTAGTGGAGGCCGGGGCCTGTCTGGTCGGGGGACATAGCGTCGATGACAATGAACCCAAATACGGTCTGTGTGTCAACGGAGTGGTTCATCCGGACCGAATTATCACCAACGCCGGGGCGCGACCGGGGGATACCCTTATCCTCACCAAGCCTCTTGGGTCTGGGGTGCTCTTTAATGCAACCAGGGCCGGGAAGTTCAGTTTAAAAGAACTTGAGAAATCCGTCCTGCCGGTCCTGGCAGCCCTCAACGGCCTGGCGATGGAAAAAGCCCTGGCCTACGACCTCCATGCCTGCACCGACGTCACCGGCTTTGGTTTACTCGGCCATCTCGTAGAAATGGCTGTAGGCGCAGGGGTCCACCCGGTTATTGAATTTGCCGCTCTGTCATTTTATGACGGGGCGGAATCGATGTATGACAAGGGACAAACAACCGGCAGCAACAAAGCCAACCGGGCCCTAGTGGCGCGTTTTCCCCTGGCAATACAAAGGACCTTGAGCAGGGCTCAGGAAGAGTTGCTCTATGATCCGCAGACCTCGGGTGGTCTGATGCTGGCTCTACCGAAGGAACAGGCCTCGCTGCTGCTTGCCGATCTACACACTGCCGGCATCAGGGTTGCGATGAAGATCGGCGAGATCGTTGCCGGGGCACCAGGTGTGACCGTGCGCTAGGCCAATATATTGGGGAAGTATCTCCTTTGTGATTGAGTTTTTTGTTGTTTTTTATTGCAGTTTGTCCCATTAATTGAAAGCCTGTTTTTGGCTGAAGGGTATAAAAGGTGTTTTTGGTTTGAGTTGCGATGATGTGATACTAATTTTGGCATGCAGAAGGAGCAAGGGACGATGAATAATCTGTTGGCAGGAATACTCCCGCAGGCTGGAGGCTTGGAGGCAAAGGGCTCGGGTAAATATACTCTCACCGTAGCCATATTGGCGCTGCTGAGTGTGGCGGGGGTGGCAGCTGGGGTGCATTCTTTGATCGCCGGGCATGAGCACACCTTTGGAGTC
>JAHJLI010000116.1 GCA_018821785.1 Pseudomonadota bacterium | reverse complement strand
TTTTACGGCAGCGTCGGCAAAGCCGCCACATCCGGACTCTCCTTCCTGCCCATTTACATCGGTCCAACCCTGATGTCCATCCTCTGGGGAGCGTTGCTGCTGAAAATCATCGGCATTGCTAAACGCCACCGGATCACCACCATCTCCGATTTCATCGGTTCACGGTACGGCAATTCCCTGTCTCTGTCGGCACTGGTGACGATTGTCACCATAATCGGCATCACCCCCTATCTCGGCCTGCAGATGAAGGCCATCATGAATACCTTCACCATCATGGCCGGCAAGTCTACGGGAAGCGTTGCCGCCGGCTGGGTGATTACCCTTGTACTCGGGGTCTTTGCAATTATTTTCGGGGCCAGACGGCTCGACTCTTCGGAACGGCATGGCGGGCTCATCTTTGCCATCGCCTTTGAATCCCTGATCAAGCTGGTCGCCTTCCTGGCAGTTGGTATTTTTGTTACTTATGGGCTTTTCGATGGATTCGGCGACATTTTCAATCAGATCGATAATTCCGCTTTCAGCTACCTGTTAAATATTGGCGGCGACGCCGCCGTCGGCTATCAAGAATGGGCCTCCATGCTCTTCCTGTCGATGATGGCCATCCTCTTTCTTCCCAGGCAATTTCACATGGCAGTTGTGGAAAACTCCGATCCATCCCATATCGCCAAAGCCATGTGGCTCTTTCCCCTCTATCTGTTTTTGATCAACATTTTTGTGCTGCCCATTGCCTTTGGCGGGATTCTTCTCGGCAATAGTCAATTGGAGGCAGACAGCTTTGTCCTCACCATCCCCTTAAGCCAAGGCAAATCGGTGCTGGCTTTGCTGGTTTTTATCGGTGGATTCTCGGCCGCAACCGGGATGGTAATAGTCGAATCCCTGGCCCTCAGTACCATGATGATGAACAGCCTGGTGATGCCGGCCATCCTCCGTTTCAAGCATGTCCACGGCTTTCCATCGCTGATTCTGAACATAAAACGGATCCTCATCATCGGTTGCGTTTTCCTCGGCTATTTTTTTGCTGTCTTCATCGGCCGCTTCTACACCCTGGTTGAGATCGGTCTCAAGTCTTTTGAAGCAGTCACCATCTTCGCCCCGGCACTCATCCTCGGTCTCTACTGGAAAAGAGGCAACCGCAAGGGGGCAATGGCCGGAATCATTGCCGGATTTGTAATCTGGTTTTATACCCTTTTAATGCCTGCTCTGATCAAGGCCGAAGTTATCTCCAAAGAAGGGCTCATGAGTTTTTTCCTGCTTAACGATTTTCTAAATCCCCAATCTCTCTTTGGGCTCAAAGGGCTCGACAAATGGAGCCACTGCCTGTTTTGGGAAATGCTCTTTAACCTGGTCACCTACATTGGGGTTTCCCTCTTTACCTCGCAAGATGAGGATGAGGAACGGCAGGGGTTGCTGTTTGTCGACTCTTACGCCCCCGAATTGATGTCAAAGAAAAGTCTCTATACGATCGCCATGATCGAAGACATTCTCGGTCAGTATGTCGGCAAAACAGAGGCCTTGGATATTACCAGCCGTTATATCGTCAACGAAGGAATCAATCGCCAAAACATCACCCGGGAGGAATTGATCCGCCTGCGTAATGAGGCCGAAAGGGTTCTTTCCGGCGTGCTAGGATCTTCCATCTCTACCATTATATTTGAAGACAAATTGACCCTTACTGAGGAAGAGCGGGGTGAGCTCTCCAACTCCATCAAAGAGATAACCAGAAACCTCCGCCTGTCCCGACATGAACTTGCCGATGCCAACCGGAATCTCGCCTTTCTGAAGGAATTCAGCGAAAATATTATTGAGAGCGCCCCGCTTGGCATCGTTACCATTGATTCCCACCTGGCTGTCAAATACTGGAACAAAGAGATGGAAAATCTCACCGGTGTCAGCAAAGCCGCCGCAATTAATCAGCCAATACAACCCCTGCTACCATGGGTTCAGGCTGCTGCCTGGATACCGGGCGAGCACAAGGAGCTCGTTGCCGCAACCTCCGACAGTCAGACCATCAAACTCAATATCAGCCCATTTAAAGATCCCTCGGGCGGGTTGGTAGCGATTCTTGAAAACATCACGGAAAAAAAGAAAATGGAAGAGTCGCTGCTGCAAACCACCAAGCTTGCCAGCCTTGGCCAATTCACAGCCGGCATATCGCATGAAATCGGTAACCCCCTTGCCTCAATCTCATCTCTTGTACAGGAACTGCAATCCATAGAGCTCTATGACCCGAAAGAGCTGCAATTTACCCAAGAATCCCTGCTTACCATCAACAACCATCTGGCCCGAATAGCCAAAATCGTCCGTGGCCTTGGCGACTTTGCAAGAACCTCGGTGACCGAGAAAACGGCCACCGATATCATTCAACTCCTGGCGCAGACCGTAACTCTGGTGAAATACGACAAACGTTCCCGAAAAGTTAAATTCATCACCCGTGCCGACCAAATCCCCCTCCTGGAAGTCAACCCCGACCGAATACAACAAGTGTTTCTCAATCTGGCGATCAATGCTATTGACGCCATGCCCGATGGCGGAACTCTGGAAATAACCGCAAGGCACACCTACCCCTGGGTGATCATCCGTTTTGCCGATACCGGTTGCGGCATTGAGGAAAAGGATATAACCCAAATCTTTGACCCTTTTTTCACCACCAAACCGCTCAGCAAAGGAACAGGATTGGGCTTGAGCCTTTGCTATGGTATCATTAAAGATCACAATGGCCTTATTTCTGTAAAGAGCCAAAAAGACAAAGGCGCGACTTTTGAGATCCGCCTGCCGTATAAGGAAAGCAAATGAATGAGAAAATCCTGATTATTGAAGATGAGGACACCTTGAGGGACTCCCTGACGCGGGTTTTCACCCGGGAAGGGTATCAAGTTGTCGGAACAAACAGTGCTGAACCGGCCATGCCCCTGCTGCAGGACGGTTCCTTTGATCTGGTTCTCACCGATGTTATTCTTCCCGGTATCTCCGGGATCGAACTCCTGAAGTGGCTAAAAGACAACGTGCCGGACCAGATGGTAATTATTATGACCGCCTACGCCTCCCTGGAAACCGCTGTGGAGACCCTGAGGTCCGGTGCCTATGATTATGTCGTCAAACCGATTATTCATGAGGAACTCAAACAAATAGTGAAAAGTGCCCTGAAAGTAAGGGCCCTGAAAAAAGAAACCGTCCTCATACAACAGCAGATTACCGGGTCCTATGACTTAAGCCGCATTATCGGCCAGAACCCGGAGATTCTGCAAATTATTGCCAGGGTTAAAAAGATAACAGAGACACGAAGCACGGTCCTCATTGCCGGTGAAGTCGGAACCGGGAAACGCCTCCTGGCCCGCTCCATCCATTTCAACAGTTCCCGGGCTGATAAGACCTTTATGTCCATCAACCTGCGGGCCATTCCAGCCGACCTCCTGGAAACAAAGCTCTTTGGTATGACAAACGAGCCGGTTGCCGGATTGAAAAAAATCACCCGTGGCCTGCTGGAAGAAGCCAACGGGGGAACCATCTATCTCAGCGGGATTGAAATCCTCCCGCAGGACCTGCAGGAAAGATTGCTCAAGGCCCTTGAAGACCAGGCGTTCCTGCCGCCGGGGAGAACCGAGAAGATGAAGATCAATATAACAGTGATCTCAAGTTCCATCCAGGAGCTGAGCGACTTTGTCACAACCGGTCAGTTCCGCGAGGATCTTTACCGGCGGCTGAAAGGTGTCTCCTTCAAACTCCCACCTCTTCGCGACCGTAAGGAAGACATTGAGCCGCTCACCCGGTTTTTCCTGCAGTACTACGCCGGAGAATTCAGTAAGACCATTACCGAGATTGAACCCGAAGGCATAGCGGCATTTACTCAATACCATTGGCCGGGAAATATCCGCGAGCTTCGTTCCATCATTGAAAGGGCAGCCTTGATCACCACCGAGCCCATTATTTGTATTCGTCATCTGCCTGTTTTGAATAAACCATGATCCTCGAAGACGCCTTAGATTTTTTACAAGGGACCCCTCCCTTCCAATTTTTGCAGGCAGAACACCTTAAAAGGGCGGCTAGTGAGCTGTCCCTTGAGTTCTACCCCCGTGGCACGGTGGTACTGAAGCAAAACGGACCACCCAGCGACTGTCTGCGAATTATCAAAAAAGGGTCGGTCCAGGTCCTTATGGATGCCGAAGATGGAGACCAGTTGCTGCTTGAGGTAAAAGGCGAAGGCGACAACTTCGGTTTCCTATCAATGATCGGCAAGGATCGTCAACGAACCACCGTCAAAGTTGTTGAGGACGCTCTGTGTTATATTCTCAGCCAGAACCAGGTCCGTCAGCTGCTTGAGGTGAGCCAACCTTTCAGTGAATATTTTATGGCCTACCTGTCACGGTACGTCGACAGAACCTACCAGGAGATGCATCATCGCAGTTCCTTCTACGGCAGCAGCGACCGCCTGCTGTTCACGACCCGGGTCGGCGACATCGCCATCCCGCATATCACTATTTCCGAAAACGCCACCATCCAGGAAGCCGCCCAAATTATGGCCCAAAATAAAATCAGCTCCCTGGTACTGGAAAAAGAAAACAACCTGCCCTCGGGAATCATAACTATCCGTGACCTTCGGGACAAAGTTGTGGCCAAAGGCAGAGATGTCCTGGAACCGGTGAAAAACATCGGCAGCATCTCACTTATCCGGGCGGACGGTAGAGACACCTGTTTTACTGCTTTGCTAAAAATGATTCAATTCAACATCCATCACCTTCCGGTGGTGGAAGATGGTGAACTCAAAGGAATCGTCACCAACCACGACATCATGCTCCTGCAGGGGACATCACCTGTTTCCTTCGCCAATGACATCATCAACCAGCAAACCGTTGAAGGACTGATACCCCTGACCGGGAAGATATTCAACATCATCGGTCTGCTGCTGAAAGAGGAGACCCAGTTCTTTCACCTTTCAAACATCATCACCGAAATCTACGACCGCCTGTTCCGCAAAATTCTCGAAATCGGCGAAAAAAAATTCGGTCCGCCACCACTGCCCTACTGCCTGGTAGCCTTAGGCAGCGAAGGTCGACGCGAGCATATCTTTAAAATCTTCCAACATTATGTCCTTATTTATTCCGATCCGTTAAACGCCGAGGTAGAGCGTGAGGCCACAGAATATTTTTCTAATTTTCACTTTTTTTTCCGCGACAGCCTCATGGCTCTCGGGGCACCCCCCATTTCCGACAACGGGAAATTGGCCATGCCCCGGTGGCACCATCCTTGCGGGGAATGGGAAACGGTTTTCAAGGAGTGGATATCCCATCCTTCCGAGGACAATACCACCTCCATCCTGCCTTTTTTCGATGCCCGACCCTTCGCCGGAAAGATCATGCTCTTCCAGGCCAGCAGGAATTGGGTCACCCCTCTCCTGCTCGAAGGTCGCCGAGACTTTCTCAAAATGATCGCCTTGCTGGCAACCAACCCTCCACCCCCGGTGGGATTTGCCAAAAACATGGTCATCGAACGGGATGGCTCCCAGCAGGAAACACTCGACCTCTACCAGCGGGGACTGTTGCCCATAATCAACCTGGTCCGTCTTTTCGCTCTGTTCATGGGTGTTCGCGAGTCCTCCACCTTAGGCCGTATTCGCGCCCTGCAGATAAAGGATGCAACCTTTGGTAACCTGGCTAGAGAACTCAGACAATCTTTTGAATTCATGAAATTACTGCAGATTCATCATCAATTTCAGCAAATCAAAATGGGGCTCCCATCAGATTCAATTTTGCATCCCGATCAATTGAGTAGCCTGGAGAAAAAGACCTTGCGTGAATCTTTCCGTATTATCGCTGACTTGCAGACTAAGGCAAGCACCTTTATCAAATAGGGAAAAACATGACCCAACGGCTTCTGATTGTCGACGACGAAACCACACTCTGCGAATCCCTGAGGCGGGTTTTTGAAAGAGACGGTTATGAAGTTGCAACTGCCGGCGACGCTGAGACTGGCCTGAAGCTCTTTGAAGAAAGTACCTTTGATCTGATTCTCTCCGACATCCTTCTTCCCGGAATGAGCGGCATCGAGTTTTTGGAAAACGTAAAACAGCTGGCACCAGAGCAACTGGTCATCGTCATGACCGCTTACGGCAGCATCGAAACGGCCGTCGGCGCCCTTCGGGCCGGTGCCGATGATTACATCCTCAAGCCGGTAATCCATGAGGAAATCAAACGCTTGGTCCGCCTGGCGCTCGGTGCCCGATCCCTGAAGACCGAAAATCTCCTGTTGAAAAAACAGATCGAGGAACATTTCGATTTCGAACATATCCTAGGACAAAGCCCGGCCATCGGAGCTCTCATCGAGATGGTAAAGAAAATAGCCGATTCACGCAGCAATGTCTTGGTACTTGGAGAAACCGGCACGGGCAAAGAGCTGTTTACCAGGGCCATCCATCATAACAGCTCCGGGCGCGATAAACCCTTTGTGCCGATCAATTGCAGCGCCATCCCTGACCCCCTGCTCGAGTCGGAATTGTTCGGCTATGTCAGGGGAGCCTTCACCGGGGCCAACCAGACCAAACGAGGCCTCTTTGAAGAAGCCGATGGCGGAACCATCTTTTTAGACGAGATAGCTGACCTCAGCCCGCCTCTGCAGACAAAACTCCTCCGAGTCATAGACGATCATGAGATACGCCCCTTAGGAAGCAATCAATCACGCAAAGTCGATTTGCGCTTCATTGCCGCCACCAACAAAGATATCACCAATTCGGTAAAAGAAGGGACATTACGGGAAGATCTCTATTACCGCTTGAATGTCGTCACATTTATGTTACCACCCTTACGGGACAGAAAAGAAGATATCCCGCTGCTAACCGGGCAATTCTTAAAAAAATACGCTCAGGAACTGGGCAAACCAGTCCAGGAACTGGCTCCAGCCACAATAAAGGTGCTGAATGATTATGACTGGCCGGGAAATGTTCGAGAACTACGCAATATCGTCGAGCGCGCCGTGCTGATTTCCGGTGGGTTGGAGATCCAGCCCGAACATCTCCCTGAAGGACTGAAAAAAATTGATTCCTTCCAACAGGAGGCCCTCGGCCAGGCGCTGTCAATTGAAAACTATGCCCAAGCCTTGATCCTGAGATATCAGCCAAAGTTCAACGAACAAATGCTGGCGAAGATGCTGGGAATAACGCGCAAGGCCCTGTGGCAAAAACGAAAGCGTTGGGGCCTGCATCGGCCTCATACCTAAGCCCGACAAACGAGATTCGTTTGTAATATTCCTTGGGGGGATATGTAACTTCATGAAGATTTTTTCAAAAATACCATGCAAATAATCTTTCTGGTTGACTGAAAGGTATCGTTAAAGAAAAGCTTCCACCGTAACCAATAGTAACACATTCAGCTCAATGTAACCCTTGGTAACATCAATCAAATATTAGTTTTTATTGCAAAACATTTATATATCCCGACATTTGGTTACAATAAGTAACATTTCCTCCTGTTCCCCGGCCAACAGTACTCCCTCCCAAAATCAAAACCACCCCGTCGGTTCATATTTTTTGTAATGATATCAGACCAATAGTTTTTCTATCAAGCCTCCGAGGGTTACTGGCATGTCTTTTGCTAAACCAAAGGCATGATTTCAAGCACTGCAATAAGCCTTTTTAGGGCATCCTCACCCTTCCAGGAACTCGACCAGGCAGCTTTAGAAGAGCTTGTGGCAACGGTCAGCGAAGAATTTTATCCACGGGGATCAACCCTTTCCGACCTGGATAGTGAGAACGCCACCGCTGTGCGGATTATCAAGAAAGGCGCGGCAAAAGTCACTATTGTCTTCGGCCGCAACGACGAAGCTTTGGTCGATTATCGGGGGGAAGGCGATATCTTCGGGTATCTGGCGCTATTGACCGGCGATCAACTGCGGGGGGAAATTGTCTTTCTTGAAGATACTGTCTGTTATCGGGTCGAGCGGCAAGCGGTTCTCCGCCTACTACAGCGTCACAAAACTTTTGCACGGCAGTTCTTCGTCACCTTCCTCCATAAATATGTCGCCAAGCCGTACCGGGAACTGGGCAAGAAAAAGCTTTTCTACGGCGGCGGCGATCGCCTCCTCTTCACCACACCGATAGGAGAACTCACAACCAGAACACTCATAACCGCCCCGGAAGATATCTCCATCCGCGAAGCAACAGAGATCATGGCCAAAAATCAGATCAGCTCCCTGGTGCTCATCAATGCAACGGGTCTGCCGGCTGGCATCATCACCAACAAAGATCTGCGCGACAAGGTGGTTTCCAAGGGCCGCGACACTGCTCAACCGGTAAAAAAAATCCAGAGCCTCTCCCTGGTTAAAGCCGAAGCCGGGGAATTATGTATCGAGGCTCTTTTCAAAATGATCCATTACAATATCCACCATCTGCTGGTTCTTGATAACGGCCGGCTGAAGGGGATCGTCACTACCCATGACCTTATGCGCCTCCAGGGCGCATCGCCCATTTCAATAGTCCGGGAAATAGAAGAACGACACTCGGTCGAAGAGCTCGCCTCTCCGGCCCGTAAGATAAGGGATCTGCTCGGTCATTTCCTCCAGGAAGGGGTCAAGGCAAACCACGTCCTGCGCATTGCCGCCGAAATAGGCGACCGCTTGCTCTGTAAAGTGCTGGAGATGACGCAAAAGAAGGCAGGCCCCTCGCCTGTGCCCTATTGTTTTCTAGCCCTGGGATGCTCGGGCCGCCAAGAACAGGCCTTACCCAGTCTACAAAACAGTGCGGTGATATACGCCGATCCCGCCAACCCGGAACAGGACAGGGTGGCACAGGAATACTTTCACCACTTTACTACTCTTGCACAGGAAACCCTACAACACATGGGTCTTCCCCTTGTCCATATACCAGACCCCGGCAACACTGCCATCTGGTGCCAGTCTGAAAGATCCTGGGAAAAAGCATTTTCTGCCTGGATACTCCAGGCAGACGCATTCTCTGTGCAATCCTCCCTGCGCTTTTTCGATTTCCGTTGTCTATATGGCGAAGTTCACATGGCCGAAAAGCTCGGCGATTCAATCCGCTCCCATCTGCAAGCCGGCCGCGACTTTTTTAAGACCATGGCCTCAACCATCCTCAAGACCATTCCTCCACTCGCCGGGTCACAGCATTTCGTGGCCGAACATACCGAAAAGCCCCCAGGCCCCTTTGATTATTCCGAGAAAGGGATAAAACCCCTGGTTGATATCGTCCGCTTCCTGGCCCTCGAAAATGGGATCCGGGAAACAAATACTCTTGCCCGCCTGCGGGCCTTGCGAACAATTTCTCCGTTGATCCAACAATACGGCCGGGAACTGGAATATTCGTTTGATTTGATATTCGGCTTCTGGCTGCAACACCAATATGATCAGATACGCCAGGGATTTCCGGCTCATCCCTCTTTCCACCCGGAGCGATTAAACAGCCTTGAACAAAAGGCTTTGCAGGAGGCTTTTGTGCTTATCGGCAGAATTCAAAATCTTCTGCTTACCCAACATTATTTTTAGAACCTTTGAAAAGGACAACGTGTTCAATTTTTTCAAATCGAAAAAATCGAAACAGCTCGCGGAATCTGCTTCCGACCCTTCATGGGAGCTGGATTTGCCGGTTCAGGAAATAAAAGCGGTGGTTGTCGATACGGAGCTCACCGGCCTGGATCGTAAGCAGGATTCCATTGTTTCCATCGGTGCGGTGAAAATGTCAGGAGGCCGGGTAGAAATAGGCCAAACTTTTTATCAACTGGTAAACCCCCGGATGCAAATGAATGCCGAGGTTGTCATCATCCACGAAATTACTCCGGCCGAGGTGTTGGAGAAACCGGACATCGGTCCGGTTCTTTCCGAGTTTCTGGAGTTTTGCGGAAAGGACATCGTCGTAGGCCACTATATTGCGCTCGACCTGGCATTCATCAATCGGGAACTGACAGCAACAACAGGCAGGGTTTTGGAAAACCCCGCGCTGGACACCATGTCCCTCATGCATTTTTGGCGATCAAATACCCCGAAACAAGGCCCGGAATGTTTTGCCCCAAAAAGGTTTGAGCTTGTGGAAATCGCAAAAGAATTGGGGATCCAGGTGCAAGGTGCCCATAATGCCCTCATGGACGCTTTTATGACCGCCCAAGTTTTCCAGCGTCTCCTGCCTAAGCTACAGGCCCTTGGTATCAAGACGCTTGGGGACCTGCTTAGGGTTGGTCATCCAGATCGGAAAATTGAACCTTTAGGCGGGATGTATGACAGCCGGTCACAGATCCAGCAATGTTGAACGGCAAAGAAAACAGCATCCTGCGGAATATGGTCTACACTATGAAAAAAACTCTATGGGACGAAAAAGGAGGTGACCCAACAGCAACCCAAAAGATTCATTGATTTCAAATCTCTTTAAGTCCGGCTGGAATTTCCGGTCAGGCGACCTGTACCAACACTCCAGTGGTGGTTGATGTACGGGTGGACGAAGGAGAGGGCATCATCGGTCGCTGCTCTATCCTGTGCCTTAACAGGCACCAATATTGCCTGGTCCAGCAATGTCTATGGTAAAGAAATTGAGGTAATCAAGAAAAACTCTTTTGAAAGGAGATGAACAATGAGCAACAAAGAAGTCGTCGAAACATCAGAAGCCCAAATTGCCGTTCATTGGCAGGAAGAGGAATACTTCTATCCATCAACAAAATTTATCGGCCAAGCCAATCTTACTGATCCAGACATATTCAAGCGCTTCAGTCTTGAAAACTTTCCTGATTGCTACACTGAATTCGCCGACCTTCTCACCTGGTATAAGCAATGGGACCAAGTCCTTGACACAAGTGATGCCCCCTGCTGGAAATGGTTCAAGGGCGGCTTGCTCAATGTAAGTTACAACTGCATCGACCGGCATCTGAAAAATAACAAGAATAAAACCGCCATCCATTTTGTCCCCGAGCTGGAAGATGAAGCCGTCCAACATGTCACCTATCAGGAATTGTTTGTTCGCGTCAACGAGTTTGCCGCATTGCTGAAGGATAGTGCCGGCCTGAAACGTGGAGACCGGGTTACCATCCATATGCCGATGTCGGCGGATCTCGCCGTCTCCATGCTGGCCTGTGCCCGCATCGGCGTCATCCACTCCGTCGTCTTCGGAGGCTTCTCAGCCAGCGCCTGTGCCGACAGGATCATCGATTCGCAAAGTAGAGTTCTTCTCACCATGGATGGTTATTACCGTGGCGGGAAACTCCTCGAACATAAGGCTGTTGATGATGATTCCTGCAAGATAGCCGCAGAAGGCGGTCAAAAGATCGACAAGATGTTGGTCTGGCAGCGTCATCCCGGCACAAATTCCTCCAAGGCACCCTTGGTTGAAGGCCGCGACATCATCGTCAATCAGGAGCTGAAAAAATACTACGGCGCTCGTATTACACCTGAGAAGATGCTCGCCGAAGATCCTCTTTTCCTTATGTATACCAGCGGTACCACAGGAAAACCAAAAGGTTGTCAGCATAGCACCGGCGGGTA
>JAHJLI010000115.1 GCA_018821785.1 Pseudomonadota bacterium | reverse complement strand
GCCGAATCTCAGGCAAAGAGTTTGTTGCTATCAAACTCAACATTATCCCTCATGATGTAAAAGGCGGCTCGTGCCAGTTTGTGTGATAATGCGGCGTAAGCGACCGTTGTTTTAGTTTTTGCCGATTTACGATTGAAGAAAGCTTTAGCTTTGTCATCGTATCTCCGGGCAAATTCGGCAGCCTCAGCAAAAGCCCAAGAGAGGTACTTATTGCCGTTTTTACTGTTCCCCTTACCTTTTTGTTTATTGTTACTCAACCACTTGGTTGGTACTTTGCGGCAATAAGAAGAATATTCGCCCACCTTCTTGAACCTCTCGATAGGTCCTGTCTCCAGCATTATGGTCAACGCCAGAATCTTGCCAATACCGGGAATGGTGAGAAGCCCCGTATACTGCGGATTCAGTTTCAACCTGTCTTGGCAGGTTTTTTCAATTTTGACTATCTGACTGCTCAGATAGTCAATGCTCTGTTTTGACACTTCGCCGCAGAGCGCTAGATCTTCATTATCTGCCAGAAGTGGTGTTATATGGTTTGTTTTTATCTGCTTCATCTTTTGTCCACTGAGGCTGTATCCGCAATTTCTCGATATAATTCCCTGCAGGCTGTGGATTAATGACGTCCGCAGCTTGACTAGATGCCCGCGTTTCCTTAACAGATCGCGTATTGGGCGCACCTCTTTGGGATAGATATATCCTTGCGGCAGAATCCCAAGTCTGTCCATATGGGCCAACCAGAATGCATCATGTTTATCATCAAGGAATTTAAGTCCCTTATATTGCTGCATAGCGGCAGGATTCGCCAGGTGAACTGAATAGCCAACATCCGTGAGACAATCCACGATCCAATACCAGTTAAAGGTGGATTCAATTGTGATGCTGACCATTTCTTTTCTGTAAGGTTCTAATTCTGCAAGGACAACATCTTCCTGATTTGGTAAACGTTTATGGAAGATCCTTTTGTCCTCTTGATCAATAATTCCAATGTGACTGTTGTTTGAATGAAGGTCGATTCCGGTGTATAATTGTCTCATAAGGCACCTCCTTTATTATTTTACTCCTATCTCATTATATCACCACTTGAGGTGATATCGGTAGATCCAGTTGGACTGGTCTCCGGGAGGTGCCTTTTATATGATTATCAAATCCATCCGCATAAGGCCTCTGAAATCCAAGTCCAGAGACGATCCAAGTCACTGGCTCTAGGAGCCTGTCCGAGAATGCCCTTTCGGAGTATCGTGCCTCGCTTACCTGCCCAAACTCTTCGTTATTTGCAAAAAACAATGCTCACAGGTAAGCGCAGACTCCGATATCAACTATGTGGCTGTGCTTGTTTTTTGTAAATGCCTCGATTTTGAACAAAATGTCTATTCTCGGACAAGCTCCTGATATGGTTAACACTGTCAACAATAAAACAGCAGTCCATGGCCTCTTTTTTACTGATTATCAGCGTTTGCAACGAGGTTAATTAGTATCTTTCAGTTCATGGCCAGAGGCGGGGTCATCGTGTAACGACGGTTGATCAGTCTGATATGCGCGGGTTGGGTACCGAATGAATTGGCTTCGTCGTGGAGCTACCTCTATCTAGAGGCGGGAGTTTCAGCTATAGCTATGCTTATTCCCATAGGAGCCTCGAGGATTCTCCTGACCGTAACCGCGCCCCTGGCGATGAATTGAAAGAGTTATTGTGATTTTTCCATACGCACTCCTTGAACGTGAAATTCTATTTGTCACTGTCTCTCTTCTTGTTATACTGACAGAGCTCACCCGGAGGATAGGGCAACGCTGAGGAGCGACCCGAGCGCCGTGGTGAGCGACTGATGAATGGGAGGTTGGGCAGGTGTAATATTACTGTCCAGCCTTTTTTTGTTTTACTTCCTGTTCATCAGTCTTTAATGCGTTAAACCTACTACCGGCGAGCGCAGCAAGCCGCATATAATCATAGCTACACTCAGCTTTAGCATGCAACACAACAATCAGGCTGCCTTGGACAGCTCCTGTGCAATTGCCCAGGAGAAACCTGCGATCTCTCTGGCAATCGCTGTTTTAGTAACATTCACATTTTTTCCTTTGGCCGTTAAATACTGATAGCGGGTGCAAAGTCTACACTGAGCTTTCCAAGAAATATCGATCACTCCTTCGGGTAATTCTTCTTGTCGTTTACGGATGGCCCTGCTTTTTCTTGCTGGAAATCGATAGGCATGAGCTGCTGCCACTAAGGCTCTGCGTACGTGTCCGTTCCCTGTTTTAGTGATCGAACCTTTGCTCACTCGGTCACCGCTTGAATGTTCAGAAGGGATAAGACCAAGAAATGCCATAAGCTTTTCCGGGTTTTCAAAACGAGTGAGATCGCTCAGTTCTGCGGCTATTGTTGCGGAAATAATAAGAGAAATTCCGCGCATAGACTGAAGGGCCTCGATTAACTTATGCTGACGACCTTGCCTGGACTGAAACCGGACTTGCTCGGTTAGTCGCTGAACACGGTTGCAACAATTTGTTACGGTATCAATATACTCTTGAAACACTATTTGTTGTGCGGGATGTGGCATTGCGATATCTGTCAACCAGTTAAAATGAGCTTTTGTCCATTTTGTTCTCCCTGAATATACAATATCGTGTCGAAGCAAGAATGCACCCAGTTGCTGCTTCGCTGTGCGAACTGCACGAGTCGCGTCTTCTCGGGCTCGCACTAAATCCCTTAAGGCCTCATCTTCTTCAGTTGGAACGTACACAGACGTAAGCTCACCTGCCCGATGCAATCTGGCTAAAGAAAGGCAGTCTCGCCTGTCATTTTTTATACGATTACCACTTTGTTGTGGAATTTTAGACGGAGCAATAACAACACAATCCATAGCATTCTTGGTTAAATAGCGATAGATGGCATATCCACACGGTCCGGCTTCGTAGACAAACCGAAGTTCTGCCCCTTGCGATATGAGTTTCCTGATAACTTTGTCTAATTGATTCATGTCGTTATCGATTTTACCATAATATCTGACTTCGCCATCACGTCCCTCATCTGCTATCCCAATTGAGATTGAGTTTTTGTGGACATCTAAACCTATAAACTTTATAATTTTCTCCATGACCTGCCTCCTTGATTTTGGCTCTGAGTTGATGTTGAGTTTGCGATTTTTTAACTTAACCCACGTTGGCAAGGAAGGCAGGTCTATTTCGCCAACGTGTTAACCATCATATCTAGTGTTTTTCCTGAAACCTCGTATGAGATAGGCGAAAGCCAGTTACAGGATTTCAGGATTGGCATCATGGATGAGAGACATCTGCTCAAGTTTCTGTGGCCCGGGGTTTTTGCCAAGGACTTCGATAATTGTCCTTGACGGATTCCGTTTTTTGCGGATAGAGACAGGTTCTCCCCCCTCAAAAAAAATAAAAACGATGTATTTGAACCATTTCAATAGGTTGGTATATGCATCTTAGTTACAGTACAGAAAGAAATCTACGATGTTATATCAAGTTTAACCTGTAATTTCTGATCATTATGGTTTCGGGATGGAACCTGAATAGGTTTTTTAGCTATTAAGTTGTCGGTTGGTACTGTGCGGCTCAGACCGATTCTTTTTTAGTTGAATTAGCCAGAATTATTGTATACAATTATTGGATGCCATTGGCCATATGATGGTTTTCTCGTGCTAATGGCAGTAAAATCTCAATAGCTACTCGATCGCAGAACAAATTTTAACCTGGACTGCTTTTCATGTCAGCTAACCAGTTGAATCTGCCAGATTGGTGAACCAACGAATGAATAGCGTTGGCATGCTGGTGATTTTCAAAAGTAATTGGCCCGACAATGTGCAACGGGCACAACCATGAACCGTTAACCAGATGGTATGATATGGAAAATATAAAAGAAAACAAATTTCGAGTTCTCTGTATTCTCTGTGAAAATCTCAGAAACCCGCAGCCCCAGGTGGTGAGTATTGAAAAAATCGCTGAAGAACTGAAACAGGGAGTGAGGGAGATCAGGCAACTTATCCTGCGCATGAACGAGGCTGGTGAGATCGAAAGTGATCTGGAGGGACAGTATTCACTTATT
>JAHJLI010000114.1 GCA_018821785.1 Pseudomonadota bacterium | reverse complement strand
TTCGTCCTCCCCGCTGTTATTCGCTACGGTGGCATTGCCTTGCGTAATCCCGAGCAGTTTGAACTTCTTGACGGCATCGTCAAAGGGGTTACCCAGGGACTTAAAATTGACTCCGTGACCATCTATGATTCAAGTAAAAACATCATATCCTATTCGACGCTGTCTGACCTGGTCGGCAAAGAGGGTGTCGGCGCTGCTGAATATTACAAGGCCTTGAAGGGGACGCCTAATTCGCGATTCACTTATAGTGGCACGGTCCTAAGTGTTATGGGGGTAACCACCGAGGTAAGCTGTGAGTTGAAGACGTTCATACCCTTTCGTCAGGTTCGTAAGGACAGCGAGGGAGGGGGTGAGCTGATCATGGGGGTTATAGAGATAGAGAAGGATTTAACTGGCAACTATGCCAATATTATCCGCCTACAGGCCAGGATAATATTGGTTTCCAGCGGAGTTATGGGCATTCTTTTCCTTGTTCTGCGGTTTATCGTGTCTCGGGCTGGGGGCATTATCGAACGGAGGGCGTTGGAGCGACTGCGACTTGAAGAAAAGCTTAATCAGGCTGAAAGGCTCGCCCATCTCGGAACGATGGTGGCAACCGTCAGTCATGAGATTAAAAGTCCTCTCGGTATCGTCCGGAGTACCGCCGAGATACTCGAGAAGAGAATCAGCAAACTTGCGCCGGGAAGTGAACATCTTGCCAGAATTGTTGTCGATGAAACGGTCCGACTCAACAATATTGTAGTCGAGTTCCTCGATTTTGCCAGACCTCCAAAGGCCAATTTTCAGCCCGGCAGCATCAATGAGGTTGTCAAAAAGGTGCTTGGATTCATTTCGCCGGAGCTTAAACGTCAGCGTATCGAGTTGGTTGTCGATTTGGCGCCTGATCTTCAAACAAACGATCTCGACATGGAGCTGTTCTACCGAGCTCTCTTGAATATCTTTATGAATGCCATCCAGGCAATGAATGAAAATGGCAACTTACAGGTTGGTACCCACAACCTGGCTGACGGGGCAACTGAGCTTAAAATCAGTGACAACGGTGTAGGTATAGCTCCTGAAAAAATTGATCAAATATTTCTCCCTTTTTTTAGTGATAAAAACAAGGGAACCGGGCTTGGCCTGGCGATAGCAAAGAATGTCCTCGATAACCATGGCGCTGAAGTGGCAGTGCAGAGCACAGAGGGTGTTGGAACAACTTTTATTATCAGACTCCCTCCAGCAAAACAGTGATACATATGATTTTTTTAATAATGCACGCATCGTTAAAACCTGTTTGTAAAAATTAACGTAGAAGGTAGGCGTAAGAATGAGTAAACGAATTTTGATAATCGGGGGTGTGGCTGCTGGGCCTAAGGCTGCTTGTCGAGTAAAACGTCTTCTGCCGGATGCCGAGGTGACGGTCGTTGATCAGGATAATCTTATTTCTTACGGCGGCTGTGGTATTCCCTATTATATCTCTGGCGATGTCGCTGACGAAAAAGAGTTGAGGTCCACCAGTTTCCACATGCTGAGAGACGAGTATTTTTTTGCCAAGACCAAGGGGGTAACTACCTTGACTTCTACTCGCGCTCTGGCAATTGATAGAAAAAAGAAGACAGTTGAAGTTATCGATTTGAAAACCGGAGGGAAAAGCCATCTTGCTTATGACACCCTGATGCTTGCAACCGGCAGCCAGCCTGTATCGTTGCCGATACCCGGCAGCACTGCCGACGGGGTTTTCGTCATCAGTGACTTGCACAAAGCCATTTCAATAAAAGAGAGAATGGCGAAAGGACAAGTTGGCAAAGCAGTGGTGATTGGGGGAGGAGCCATTGGCATTGAAATGGCAGAGGCGTTTACCGATCTGTGGGGTATAGAAACGGCAATTGTCGAATATATGGATCAGCTTCTGCCACGAATCATTGATTGGCCTCTGGCAGTTATATTGCAAAAGCACCTTCGTGACCATAATGTCGAAGTGTATCTTGGTGAAGCGGCCGAGGAAATTGTTGTTGATCAGGGCAAAGCAATAGCTGTTCGAACGAGTAAGCGCACGCTTGAAGCAGATATTGTGATTATGGCGGTGGGCGTCAGGCCGCGTTCCGAACTTGCCCGTGACGCCGGGCTGCTCGTGTCACAGGCGGGTGGCATTGTAGTCAATACCCGAATGCAGACCTCAGATCCAAATATCTTTGCAGCAGGCGACTGCGTCGAAATTGCCCATCTTGTCTCCGGCAAACGTTTTGTCGCACCTTTCGGAAGCATGGCCAACAGGGAGGGGCGGGTCGCTGCCGACAATATGGCCGGAATTCCTTCAGTTTTCAAGGGTGGGGTTGGGAGTTTTATTTTAAAAGCTTTTGAGTTATCCATCGGATCGGTCGGTCTTAGCCTGGAGGCAGCGCGAGAGGAAGGTTTCGATGTAGATTTTTCTCTT
>JAHJLI010000113.1 GCA_018821785.1 Pseudomonadota bacterium | reverse complement strand
GCATGATTTCAATAATATGTTGAGCGTCATCCTTGGGAATACCCAAATGGCTCTGCTCAGGAGCAATCCCGGTTCGAAGGAGCACGGCTATCTCCTGGATATCCTTGATGCCGGCACGCGGTCCGCCAATATTACCAGGCAGTTGCTGGCCTTTGCCCGCAAGCAGGCGGTGGTTCCCGAGGTGGTGGATCTAAATGCGACGGTTGCTGGAATGCTCAGGATGCTGGAACGGTTGATCGGCAAAGATGTCGAACTGGCCTGGCTTCCCGGGGAGGACCTCTGGGCGGTGCGGATTGATCCCTCACAGCTTGATCAACTCCTTTCCAACCTGTGCATCAATGCCCGCGATGCGATTTCTTCGGGTGGACGAATCCTGATAGAAACGGCCAACGCTTTTCTCGACAAGGACTATTGCGCCCGCCATGCCGTGGTTGCCGCCGGTGAGTTTGTTCTTCTGGCGGTAAGTGATAACGGTTCAGGTATGGATCGGGATATCCTTGGCAAGATCTTCGAGCCGTTTTTCACCACCAAGGGAGCGGGGCAGGGCACAGGGCTCGGGCTTGCGACGGTTTATGGGATTATCAGGCAGAATAACGGGGTCATTGATGTCTACAGTGAACCCGGCAAAGGAACGACCTTTAAAATCTTTCTGCCCCGGCACACCGGGCAGATGGTCGGGAAGACGGAGCAAAAAATCGTCCGCATTGAGGCGGGTCATGGAGAACTTGTCCTGATCGTCGAGGATGAGCCGACGATCCTGAGGTTGACCCGGAAGATCATGGAGGAGGCGGGGTACAGGGTGCTGGCGGCGGACAGTCCGTCCGAGGCAATTACTCTGGTTCGCGAGTTGGCGAGACCTCTGGACCTTCTCGTCGCCGAAATGGTCCTGCCGGAAATGAACGGCAGGGATCTCGAACGGATTCTGCTAGGTTTTCAGCCTGGGATGAAGAGCCTATTTATGTCAGGCTACACCGCCGGTTTCATCGCCGGGCAGGGAATTTTCACCGAGGGCATCAGTTTCATCCACAAACCGTTCTCGGCCGAGGATTTGAGCATCAAGGCGCGGGAAGTCCTGGCGGGTTCGGTGTGAGGGGGGTGTAAAAAACTGACAACCCGCTCAAATATGGCAGATGCGCCGGTGGCGATGATAAATGCCGTCATTACGAAATCCTGCCAGGATGTGATATTCTCACTTCCTGGCTGAAATACCCTGGACCTTGGTAATCAGAACCACCATTGTTACTTCATAAGGACAACGGCACGAATGGTCTCGAAGATTGTCTTCTGGGCGTAAAAGGGTTGCAGGCAGGTATATGTTCAGATAAAGCTTGGAGCAAAAGTAACTCTTTCTTCGATTTGGTTTTGCTAGTCTAATAGAACCAGGTCGCTGGCTAGGAGGTGAAGCGGTCTCTGCGCTTCTGCCCTTTTTCAGCAAATCCTTGTTATGGAGAAGAACAATGACGATTCGATTGACTATTCTTTGTGAAAATTCGGCTGGTGTTCCTTTCAGGGTTATCGGCGAACACGGTTTTGCCTGCTTTATCGAGACTCCCGACGGCAACTATCTCTTCGACACTGGTCAGGGGTTCGGGATTGTGCAGAATGCCCTGGCACTCAACAAGGATCTGCGCAGCGTAAAGGCGGTTATGATCAGCCACGGTCATTACGATCATACCGGCGGATTGCCGGCGGTCTTGCAGCTGCGAGGAGAGGTTGACGTTTACGGTCATCCGGATATCTTTGCTGAACGGGTCTGGTCATCGGGGGATCAAAGCAGATTTGTCGGCATTCCGTATCGCCGTGTTTATCTTGAATCATTGGGGGCGAACTTCCGTCTGGGGATTGGATTGGTTACAGTTGGCCCCGGCGTCCTGTTGACCGGGGAAATTCCCCGGCGAAACACTTTTGAGAAAGGTGATGCCACGATGACGGCAATTCTCCCCAACGGAGGTAAGAGCCATCCCGATCCTCTCAAAGACGATTTGTCGCTTATTGTTGATTCGCCTGCGGGTTTGGTTCTGGTCCTCGGTTGTGCCCACGCCGGCATGATTAACATTATCGAGTACGCTCTGGAACAGACAGGGCGTGATCGCATTTACGCAATTATCGGGGGGACACACCTTGGCTTTTCCAGTGATGAACAGTTTGCGGAAACCCTGAAGGTGATCGACCGCTATCGAATCGAGCGCATTGGTGTCTCTCATTGCACCGGGCTACCGCGGGCGGCAATGTTGCACGCGCAACTGGGGGAGCGATTCTTCTTCGGGAGTGTCGGTACCACCCTGGAGATTTAAGCTGGGGACTTTCCTCATGGCGAACATCCTGACGATCTGTTAGCACCTCATAAATCGAGAAATGTTTTGTGACCATTGAGTTGCAAAGGGGTTGCTATTTCTAAAACCCCTTTGCTGTTGGTTTCAGGATACTATCTTGTTATCTGCAGAGCGCGGCTTCTGCAGATCCAGTAAGCATTTTTTGGTAAATCACGCTGAGAGGTTTTTTTGCTCGTCATATTCCTCAGCTG
>JAHJLI010000112.1 GCA_018821785.1 Pseudomonadota bacterium | reverse complement strand
GTCACCCTGTACCGGGTAATAAAACATCACCCCGAGGAACTCTACAAACAGTATAAATTTAGTCTAGTGAGTCGTTCTGAATTTGATCGCGAACAGCAGGTCAACCCCGAAACCCTCACAGATATTCAAAGAGCGGCAAGATACCTCTTCCTGCAGAAGTGTGCCTTCGGTGGCCATATCACCGGTCAGACCTTCGGAATGACTACCACAGGCAAGCCACGCTTCAATCTCCTCACTCTGGAGTCAACCATAGAAAAAGCCTGGCAGCGCCTGATCAACGTCCAGATCGAATGCAAGGATTTCCGCGACCTGATCCCGAGGTACGATCGACCGCATTCATTCTTCTTTCTCGATCCGCCATACTGGAAGATCCCAGGCTATAAACACGATTTTAAAGAACCTGATTTTATCGAGCTTGCGGCGATTTTAAGGAGCATCAATGGCAAGTTTTTGATGACCATCAACGACACAGAAGAGGTGCGGACCATCTTCAAGGACTTTTCTGTTCAGGAAGTTACCCTCAAATATTCGATGAGTAAGAAGGCGGAGGCGAGGGCAAAACAGCGTACCGAATTGCTGATTTCAAATTATGTTTAAAGCAGATTTAACAGAGGATAAAAACAGTGGCTTTCGGGGGTTATTTGGTGTCGCAAAAGTGGTTTCAAACCTTGCAACAAATGGTTCCATACCTCGCGACGCGCTACAAATACAAGAGGATTTTCCCCGAAGCAAGATCAATTGCATTCAGATCAGCCATATAACAAAAAGCTACTCCCCTCCTTAGGTCCGCGAGAAATAAAAAAAGCACTTAAACCAAAACAGCTTAAGTGCTTAAATTTTATGGAGCCAGCAAGCGGAATCGAACCGCTGGCCTGCGCTTTACGAGAGCGTTATTTAGTTTTTACCTGTTCTTACCGGATTGTTGTTTAATGTCATATATTCATTTACTTACAGAGCATATCTTTTACCTTGACTTGCCGGGAAATACCCCTATATTGTCCCAATGTGTGGGGAATAGTGTGGGGAATAGATTTTCAGCTTAGGTGGAAACATGGCAACTAAAGAACGATTTAAAACAAATTATCCAGGAGTTTTTTTCATCGAAGGAAAAGCAGTGGGCAGGACCGGCACCGAGAAAATTTATTATATCCGCTACAGACATGACGGCAAGCTCACCGAAGAGAAAGCCGGTAGGCAGTATGCCGATGATATGACCCCTGCACGTGCTGCCGGACTCCGCGCGCAACGTGTTGAGGGCAAGCAGTTGAGCAACCAAGGGAAGCGAGATGAAGCGGTACAGCTTGCCAATAAGCATAACATCGCCTGGTTGTATTCAGAGTATCGCAAGATGCTCGCGAATCCGGAAAAAGCAGATGATGGCAGATTTCGTTTGTATCTGCAGAATGGTTTTGGCGAGAAAGAACCGCATGAGCTGATTCAGTTGGATATAGACCGAGTTGTCAGGAGACTTCTAAAAAGACTTGCCCCGCATACTGTATCCACAGCTATTACCCTCCTGAAACGAACTATCAATTATGGTGTTCGCCGCGATCTCTGCAAGCCTTTGTCATTCAGTATTGATCTTCCCAAAGTTGTAAAGAAGATTGATAATAAACGGAATCGATATCTCAGCGTAGAAGAAGCAGGTACTCTGCTAGAAACACTCCGACGACATTCAGAACAGACTTACCGCATGGCTCTTGTTTCCCTCAATACTGGTATGAGATTTGGAGAAATCGCCTCTCTGAGGTGGCAGCACATCGACATCAAGACCAGGACGATAAAGGTGATGGACCCGAAGAACTCAGAAAACAGAATGGTGTTTATGACAGATGCTATTTTTGAAATGTTCGAAGGATTGGAAAAAGAAAAACCTGATAAGCTGGTTTTTCCTTCTCGAGTTGGAGGTATACAGTCTGATGCGTCCCATTCATTCCACAGGTCAGTGGATGAGCTTGGATTGAATGACGGTATCGATGACAGGCGTCTGAAAGTTGTTTTCCATACTCTTCGACATACGGCTGCATCTTGGCTTGTGAATCAGGGGATAACATTACCTGTAATTGCAAAAATCCTTGGTCACAAAACACTACAAATGACCGAGCGTTACAGCCATGTTAATGACGAATCGGTCAAGAAGGCTATGGCAACCTTTGACCAGCAGCAGACGAAAAAAGACAACGAAGAAACAAAATATAAACAGTATTCTTGATGGGTGAAGACAAAGCGGCAGCCGGACTACCCGCCGACTTCCGGCCCCTTCATGGTTTGCGGCACGTTTACGCAACAATGTTGGCAAGCTCCGGTAAAGTGGACATGTTTACCCTGCAAAAACTTTTGACCCACAACAAAAGCCCCCAGATGACGCAACGCTATATACATTACCGGGATGAGGCTTTACGCCGGGCCTCTGATACTGTTGACGATATTTTGTCGGATGCGATGAAGGCCGAAGGGGGGAAAATTCGAGCAATACAATAATTTTCTTTGCCTGGCCGGGGTAGCTCCCGTAGAGTTTCGAGCTCTGGCAGCCTGCCCGGCAATTATTTTCAGGGTTCTTTTTAAGGGTGAAGAATGAAGTGGAAAAATATTTATACTGACAAACGCGGGGCAGAACAGGAGCCACCTTTGCGAAAATACCATGTTGTCGGCTACATGGAGAACTGAAGAGTTGTTCCAGACATTAGTGAGGCTTAAAATGGCTCCCGAAACAGAAAAGTCTCGAAACGATTTACAGACAGTTCAGGACTCATAACCCGAAGGTCACAGGTTCAAATCCTGTCCCCGCTACCACAGGAATTTCAAGGGGTTAAGATTAAATCTTAACCCCTTTTTTTATACCTAAATTTTCTTTCCCCCATGCTCTCCCCCACGCTGAACACCCAAAGCAGCCCCCTGAAAAAATCCAATCGATATTTAGTGACAATTATTTTACCCGGTTGATCTTGGAAGGACGGTGTCGTCTGATCAACTTTCGTTCTGCCGTCCGCACTCCAGCGACAATGGGCGTCGATACCGATGACCTTGGCCTGCATCTCGTTGCAACTCCAGCTGACGATTTCATTCACATTCGTCGCCTGAAACCTGTCGCCATATAATCCATCACGAATACAACGTTATGAGACCCCTTCCTGATGCCTCATAACGTCAATGCCGGCGGTGATGATGGGATTGTAGATCAGCCAACGGCCATTAATCACTGTAGTCGCGGTGAAACCAGCGACTACGGCTTCCATGGCTCTCGTTGAGGTGACGCGTGATAGCAGACGTCTCCTGCCTTCACTTCGCCATCTGGGTGACCAGTCCCTATCTTTTTCTCGAATCAGTCCGGCAGCAGTAAGATATTTGTAAGGTTTCAAAGCTATCATGGTCGGACATGGAGGGACCCAAGATGACTGCTGAAAGAGAAGGTTCCTTGAAAAAAACATAACTCTAACTTTAAAAAAATTACACACCATGACTCAGAATCAACAACAGGACCTCTTGATTGAGTGGGACCTCTACCAACCAAAACAACAGAACGCCATACTCTCCGAATTCCGCAGACGGTTTCAGGGCAACTACTCTAAAAATGACCTCTTTGAATTTCTCAAACAGAAACTTGAAATTGAGGGGTACTGGGAGAAAATCGGATTGGTTTGAGCCAAGGTGTTTTTTTTAGATGCGAATGGCAAATAGTACAGATCTGTCGTTGAGTCCTATGCAAATCCGCGACTAGCTAGAGATAAAGAACCTCTCTGTTGACGCCTCAGATGGAGTCGGATTTTTTTCAAAGGGTGATTTCTGACGTGTCCAGATTCGGCGTATGCTTGACAGATCTGCCGAAGAAACTGAATTGGAAAGCAAAAATAATGACGGTTGTCGTCAGTGGCCTAGGGAAAAACTTTAAAATGAGTGCGAGGCTATAGCGCCGCCATGTCTCAGCTGCGATATAAGCAGCACGCAGCTGCTGTTCAGGACGATGTTTTTTCCCAAACCCAGACAACTCCCGATCGGAAATCTTGGCCAGTTGGGTTTCGGACAACCAGGGTCGGGCTTGATTTGTTGTCTTATCTTCTCTCCTCTTGTCTTATCTGTTCTCCTGCGTGACGTCACGTGACACAGAACCGTGACTGTCACGTGACGCCTGCTCTGGTACGGGGTGGGCTCGCAATCAATCTTAAACTATCTTCTATCTGGTATCCACTTCATCGGTTATGACCTATTGGAAATATGTTGGACTCTGGCTGAGGGGATTAATTACGTATATTGGCCAGCAACCTTCACAGTAGATATGTCTCGCTGGGGTTCTGTTGCAATTTTGAGAGGTTTTCTTTGGTAAGCTCTTCTTTACAGTTGCTCCATTTCTGAACAATTCATAGCTATTGGCCAATCCTACCCTCTCAGGAGAGACCTTAAATTTCAGTTTTTCTTGTGATCACAAGATTGCCAGCTGACATTTCCAAGCCTATCCGGATAGTTCCCAAGGTGGTCACTTATTGATCCCGTAATTTGTGCCACACAGCATATGTGGTCGCTGCTGTGCGCACAACGATTCCCGGCAGGCAGTCAAGTTACTGTAGTTTCGACGTTTTCAGAGTATTTATCTACGAAGAAATACCGTCTTGTTCCCCCCCCGCTGCCTACGTCAACAAATCATCCTATCTTTTTTAGAGGACCTTGTTTTATTTAATTCATGAGCGTAAGATAATAAGAAGAATCCGAGTTCAATTTTACGACCTAACACTTATTTCTTGAACCCAGTAATAATCAAATGAAGAGAAGGAAACTTCTGGTATTTGCTCTGTCCGGTTTGCATTGTGCGCTACCACTTTCCGATATAGAACAAGTACTACATTCCATCCAGATCAATCCGGCACCAAGAGCTCCCGAGATTGTCATGGGCCTGATTAATGTTCGGGGCCATATCATTCCGGTGCTGAATATTCGCAAGCTTTTTCGATTGGCCGAGGTTGAAATATCCCTGAACGACCAGATCATTGTTGGCAAGGCAGCAGATCTTCCAATAGCGATAGTCGTTGATACGGTAATCGGGGTAGGCGAATACAACGAGTTAGATATCATTAATCCAAACGAACTTTATGCTGAGATCGAATTCTTGCAGGGAGTTACTAAACTAAAAGGCGGAGTCATTTACATTTATAATTTGGATAAGTTCTTCTCCTCTCAGGTAGTCGCTGCAATAACTCCTCTTTTGACAGCCGATAATACACTGCTCCTCGATGAGCCAGTAAGGTAGATGTGTTTCCAATGACCTCAGCTCATACAGAAGAAACGGCTTCACCTTCTGCCCTGTTTCTTCAACTCGGTGAGAAAATTGAGGCTCTCCTCGGCCTGCATTTTCCAGTGGCACGACTCGGTGATCTTGAAAGAGGTATTAGTGAAGCTGCCCACGAATTCGGATTTGACATTGTCGACCGATTTGTTGAATGGTTGCTCTCCTCAACCCTGTCCCAAAACCAGATTAAAACACTTGCTGGCTATCTTACCATAGGAGAAACTTACTTTTTCAGAAATAAACGGGTTTTCGAAATCCTTGAAACAAATATAGTTCCTGGAATACTCAAGGCTAAAAAAGGCGGAGAGCAGCAGCTCAAGATTTGGAGTGCTGGCTGCGCTACCGGCGAAGAACCATTTTCCTTGGCCATAATGCTGGCTGGTATGCTCCTCGATAGGGAGGACTGGAACATTTCCATTCTAGCAACAGACATTTCCCCGCTTTGTCTGAAGAAGGCTGTTCGAGGGGTATATGGCGAGTGGTCATTCCGAGAGACTCCGAAATGGGTAAAAGACAAGTGGTTTACATTCCGGGATCGTTCATATGAGGTTGCCCAACTCATCAAGGAGATGGTCACCTTCAGTTCTCTCAATCTGGCTGATGACTGCTATCCGGCGATC
>JAHJLI010000111.1 GCA_018821785.1 Pseudomonadota bacterium | reverse complement strand
GTCACCCTGTACCGGGTAATAAAACATCACCCCGAGGAACTCTACAAACAGTATAAATTTAGTCTAGTGAGTCGTTCTGAATTTGATCGCGAACAGCAGGTCAACCCCGAAACCCTCACCGATATTCAAAGAGCGGCAAGATACCTCTTCCTGCAGAAGTGTGCCTTCGGTGGCCATATCACCGGTCAGACCTTCGGAACAGTTACCACAGGCAAGCCACGCTTCAATCTCCTCACTCTGGAGTCAACCATAGAAAAAGCCTGGCAGCGCCTGATCAACGTCCAGATCGAATGCAAGGACTTCCGCGACCTGATCCCGAGGTACGACCGGCCGCATTCATTCTTCTTTCTCGATCCGCCATACTGGAAGCTCCCAGGCTATAAGCATGATTTTAAAGAACCTGATTTTATCGAGCTTGCGGCGATTTTAAGGAGCATCAATGGCAAGTTCGTGATGACCATAAACGACACAGAAGGGGTGAGGGCCATCTTCAAGGATTTTTCTATCCAGGAAGCTACCCTCAAGTATTCGATGAGTACAAAACCCGAGGCCAGAGCGCAGTTGCGAACCGAACTACTCATTTCGAACTATATGTAGATAGGCTGGTGCCTACTCCGCAATCTGAAAAAATTGGAGAGTAGGCACCAGCCGCTATTCACACGTGTTGGGACACACGGAGGAGAAGAGATTTTGGATGCCAATTCCCCTTTTTGAGCCTCTTCTTTATAAGTTCTCTATATTGGGTGGGAGCAGGTGGCTGTCTGAGGCGATGACGTTCACTGTTACATAAAAGGCATGCGGCAACTATATTGCTTTGGTTGTTTTTTCCACCATCACAGCGTGCAATAAGATGCTCAGCCGTACATTTCAATTTCTCGGCCTCTGAAATACCGATTTTATGATCTGCAGCAAAGTCTTCTTTTTTATCTAGCCACATTATGCTTTCGCAATAATAACAACGGCCTGCTTGGTTTTTGAATGCTTTAAGACGGTTTTTAACGATTTGACTGGTCATGCGTAAGCTCCTTAAGAAAATGTACTTTAAGAAGCTTAACTATAAGAAATGGCGTGAGTAAGCTTCTTAAAACCGTTGAAGAAGCCCGCTCACCTTGATGGGTAGTTACGGGAACCAGCCGGGATTCCGTGCTGGCACTAATGCAGTCTAAATAAGAACAGCCTCTCTTTTTGTTTATTCGATTTCGTTAGGGAAGTCAAGTAGCTCTGTTATTTTGCAATCTGAGAACTTTCGACGTTTACGCGCAAGGTTACAACTGGGTAATCAAACATCACCCCGAGGAGCTTTACAAACAATATAAATTTAGCTTGGTCAGTCGTTCTGAATTTGACCGCGAACAACAGGTCACCCCCGAGACGCTTACCGATATCCAAAGAGCGGCAAGATATCTCTTTCTCCAAAAGTGCGTCTTCGGTGGCCATATTACCGGTCAGACCTTCGGAATGACTACTACCGGCAAGCCCCGTTTTAACCTCCTCATCATGGAGTCAACCTTAGAAAAAGCCTGGCAGCGCCTGATCATTGTCCAGATCGAATGCAAGGACTTTCGCGATCTCATCCCAAGATACGACAGGCCACATTCGTTTTTCTTCCTCGATCCACCGTATTGGAAGATCCCAGGCTATAAGCACGATTTTCAAGAACCGGACTTTATAGAACTTGCGGCAATTCTAAGAAACATCAAGGGCAAGTTTTTGATGACCATTAACGACACTGAGGAGGTGAGGGCCATCTTCAAGGATTTTCACCTTCCAGGAAGGTACCCTCAAGTATTCGATGAGTATAAAACCTGAGGCCAGAGCACAGTTGCATACCGAACTGCTCATCTCAAACTATGGTTAGATCAGGTTATATTCCCTGACGTTCTGGAACAATCTTCTTTCTGTTGTCCTCACGTCAGGTTATGATCATTTGGAAATATGTGGATTTTGGAAAGACATCGATTAAGGTCTCTAAAATGATGTCATATTTCTGTGTAACATCCCCAATTGATTGTTATCGATGAAGAAATAATGAAAGTAATGACCTTTAATATACGCCAAGGTGGTGGCGATAGAAATGAAAGAATAATTGATTCAATTGCTAGCCATAATCCTGATACTTTAGTGCTAACCGAATTTAGAGAGAATAAGAACTCACAATTTTTTAGAACAAGGTTGTCAGAACTTGGGTATCTCAATTCTGCAGTCGCTTCGATCGAAAAAGGTTTGAACACTGTCTGTGTAGCTTCGAAAAAATCTTTTGTTCCTGAAACTTTTCATAAAGAACTAAATGGTGAAGGCCATAGATTGGTTGTAGCCAATTTTAATGAATTTTCTGTAGTTGGTGTATACTTTGCTCAGAAGCAAGAAAAAGAAATATTGTTCAATTTCTTAAACGATAACGCACTGGTTTTGTTAAATAAAAAATGTTTAATTATTGGTGATTTCAATACAGGAAGACATTTCCTTGATGAAGTGGGTAAGACATTTCATTGCGCAAAAGAGTTCGAGGATCTTGAACGTAATGGTTTTATAGATATTTGGCGTTCAAGACATTTTGAAACTCAAGAGTATTCATGGTTCAGCTACGTTGGCAACGGATTCAGAATTGACCATGCATTTGCTAGCCCCGATCTAAATAACATGGTCAAAAGTGTATTCTATTCTCACAAAGAAAGAGAGAACGGGATAAGTGATCACTCGGCAATGATAATAGATTTTCGATAACCACCGCCTTCACACCGACCCCGCAAACAGCGCGGACCCGGTGAGACCGAATGTTCTATAACTACATTGAAGTATTATACTTTAGCCGTTGGTACAAATGAGACAAAATAAATCCACTTCATCCTTTTCTCTTTTAACTATTTTGTGGATAGTGTTAGTCGTAGTTATTTGCCTTGTAACTTTTCGAAATGCATCAAATTTTTTAATGATTTTTGCAGGTTTGTTTATTTGTTCTGCAGTAGTATCCTCTGTTTTGACATCAATTCAATTGGAAAATAATAAATTCTCTGAAAATAATTTATTTTCAACAGCATTTAAAAAACCTCGGTCAAAACTATTACAAAAAGAAGATGATGTAGGACCAACGATTGACTTCCCAAATCCTGAAAACACTTACACCTCAATTGATCACTACTTAAAGGAAAAAGATTTTAAACTCATACCTGAAATCATAGAAGTAATTGAATGGAAAAGATTTGAATTACTTTGTCATCTGATATTAAAGGCCTCTGGATTGAACGCATGTCTCACCAACGATGGGGCTGATGAAGGTGTTGATATCCGTGTTTTTGATAACAATGACGAAAGCAAGACCCTATGCCTGATTCAATGCAAAAAGTGGGATAAAAACCGGAAAGTAGATAGGCCTCTCTTGCAACAATTACGAGGCCAAATGGCTGCAGAAAAAGTAGAAAATGGTGGTTATTACATAACTTCGGGCTTCACAATACCAGCTAGAGAATTTGCAATTGCCAATAACATTCAACTTTTCGATCAAGATAACATACTAAATTCTTTTAATAAACTTGGCGACACTGTTCGAGAAAGTATTTTGAAAGAACT
Source organism: Pseudomonadota bacterium (assembly GCA_018821785.1). Taxonomy (GTDB): domain Bacteria; phylum Desulfobacterota; class Desulfobulbia; order Desulfobulbales; family Desulfocapsaceae; genus Desulforhopalus_A. Next base: position 1,707 of record JAHJLI010000111.1, on the reverse strand, counting down.
TCTGAGCGGTGATTATTGGACACCTTCGTGTGCAAGCTGTGGAGAAAAATTTAAAAAAGCAACGCTGAAAAATGGAAAAACAGTTTGGGCTTGCACTAATTCAAGTAAACATGGATGGAGCAGTATCCACTATTATGAAACTGCACCGATCAAGAATGTATATTAACTCATGATTTTATAATGAAGCACACTCTTTTTTTATACAATTTTGCAAAACTATTTATCCCAGGCTCAATTGTTCTGTTGATAATATTTATTATTTCGCATCATATTCCACAACTAATTCAAAAAAATCTGAATCAGCCACAGGCCATAAATCAACTGAGAGAAACAAAGATTCCGAACCAGACAACTTCAGCTTCACCAAAAAAGATAGAACGCACTATAATTTCAGATCCAGACCCACCACGTGCCTCAATAAAATTAGTAGAACCAAGGTTGCCGCAACAACCATCGGCAGTTGTACAAAAAAAGGAAGAAAGTCTTGTTGCTCCTGAGACTATCAATGCGAGCTTTTTCTATATTATTGCATTGAAATCCGGTGGAATAATGAAAGCCAAGGAAATTTCAATGAATGAAGATATTTTGACAATTTGGGTTGATGATGGGTATAGCGTCAAGATATCTAAAAATGATATCCAGAAAATCGACAAACATAGTTTGTAAATAGATAGGGCATGCATGTCTTATTAAAAATAATTGAGATTACCCGCAATTGCACTATTCGTTGTATCCATTGCGGCTTTGCTCATCTTGTTCTTCGGCGGCATACGTTCATAGCAGAATTCTGGGGGCACTATCTATAATTACAACAATAACATACCGGATAAAATGGTGATTTTACCGTTCGCATAATCAAGATAACCTCTTTATCTGACTTGATGCAACCGTATGTAAAAAAATTACTGGTAGGTAGGTCCAAATATTAGGAAGGGAAAAGAGTAGTTCACGCTGATCAATTCAGAAGATTAAGGAGGAACCGATGCAATTAAAAGTCACGATATGGAATCTTGAACATTCCGGCAGGTTGATTGATCCTCATCCAACACCCCAAAATCTTGACAGGCGTGACCGAGTGAAAAAAACCATCGACAGCATTGCTCCCGACATCCTCTGTCTTGTCGAAGGCCCGAAAGGAGAACAAGCGATCAGCAGCTTCTGTCTGGATGTCCTTGGCGGGCACTACTTACCCGTCCTACTCAAACAACCCGGTGATATCCTTGGTTACCGCGACTCCGAATACCAGATTGCCGGTACACAGTGGATTTGGTTTCTCGTCCGTAATTCCATTGCGCAAAGCTGTCGCCTGCAATCACCGGAAGTCTGGCAGTCGTTTGTAAATGCAAAGACTTGGGAGGTACATCACTGGGGCCGGGAGGACACAAGCCGCCATTCACACTACCGCCACCCCCAGGTGATGATCTATCGGTTTGATAATGGCCTGGAGATTGAGCTGATCGGCGTTCACCTGAAGTCAAAAATTAATAAGGAGAAAATCCTTTGGGATGAAAGCAACAACCTGCATGGAAATTACCTCGCAATGGCTTTGGAGACGCGGGTGAAGCTTGCGACCGAGGCCAGAAACATACGGCAGTACATTGATGCCAAATTCAGCCAACTCGCCAAACCCGGAATCATGCTCATGGGGGATTGCAATGACGGCCCAGGGCAAGACTATTTTGAAAATCTCTATCTCTTTTTTGATCT
>JAHJLI010000110.1 GCA_018821785.1 Pseudomonadota bacterium | reverse complement strand
AGTGTCACCCTCCTTCACTAAAGTTGCGCCAATCGATACCGTGGCCTGAAGTTTTATGCCATCATGATAAATATAGGCATGTTCGATCAAAACCCGCAGTTTGTCGCCCAACTGCACCAGATCATCGGCGTTGATATTAAGGGCCTAGGCGTTGTTATCTGAATTCATTGTGTCAACCTTAAGCCTGATAATCACTTTCCAAGTGATTATCAGGCTGTGAAAATGTGGTAATTCCTTCGAGTTGATACGCTGAAATCTTGTATTCTTTCCCACTCCGGCCCAGCGCTTCAACATCAAGTTGCCGTGGGCTGTCATCTTTGGCCGCTGGCGGCAAATCATATCTCAAGCGCCTCCTTGACCTTAAGGGCCATGCTCGCTCGGGTGAACGGTTTCTGGATGAAAAAGGTTCCCTTTTCGAGGATACCATGGTGGGCAATAGCATTCGCCGTGTAACCCGACATAAAAACGATCTTCAATCCTGGACGGAGCTTGGTCAGCTTTTGCGCCAGCTCCTTGCCGTCCATCTCCGGCATGACCACGTCGGTAAGCAGCAGGTCAATTGTGCCGGGGTGGTCTTCGGCCAGACGCAATGCCTGGCCAGGCATTGCCGCAGTAAAAACTTTATAGCCAAGGTCTTCCAACATCCTCTTGGCAAGTTTCAGGATGGATATCTCGTCTTCGACGATGAGGATGGTTTGCCCTTGTCCGTAAGGAGTGCCAACCTGGTTTTTCTTTTCGGCCTCAAATGCCGGGTCGTCATGGCGAGCAAGGTAAATTTTAAAGGTTGTCCCTTTGCCCGGTTCGCTGTAAACGTTGATGAAGCCGCCGTTTTGTTTCACGATGCCGTAGACCATTGCCAGGCCAAGACCCGTCCCCTGCCCGATCGCCTTGGTGGTAAAGAAGGGTTCGAATATCTTGCCGACAGTATCGCTATCCATGCCGCAGCCGTCGTCACTAACAGTCAGGACAACATATTCCCCTGCAATAGAGCCAGGGTGGTCGGCGCAATAGGCGGCATCTAAAATTGCCATGTCGGTTTCAATGGTGACTCTCCCCACTCCTTTGATGGCATCCCGGGCGTTAACGCAGAGGTTGGCGAGAAGCTGGTCAAGCTGTGCCGGATCGATCAGCACCGGCCATAGTCCGTTTTTGGGCAACCAAGTCAGGTCGATATCTTCACCAATCAACCGGCGTAGCATCTTGGCCGTGTCTTTCACGGCTTCATTCAGGTCGAGGACCACAGGGGCGATGGTTTGTTTTCTGGCAAAGGCCAAAAGTTGCCGGGTGATGTTTGCGGAACGGACACCGGCATCGATGATTTCCCGGGCACATTCATGCAGATCCTCCCCTGACTTGGTTTTTGCTTGAATCATCTCCCCGTAGCCGAGGATGATGCTCAGCAGGTTGTTGAAATCGTGAGCCACGCCACCGGCAAGCCTGCCTACCGATTCCATCTTCTGCGCCTGCTGCAGCTGGGCCTGGAGGGTGGCCGCTTGGTTTTCCAATATTTTTTGTTCTGTGATGTCATTTATCGTGGTGATGAAATATTGCGGTTTACCGTCTTTATCTCTGCGCAACGATGTGCTTACGTCGGCCCAGACAATCGCGCCATTCTTATGCAGATATCTTTTAGTAAAACGCGTTGCAGTCTTCACCCCGGAAAGCAAAGACTGAACTTCATTCTCGGTAAATTCAATGTCATCAAGATAGGTAATATCCTGCCACTTGCAGTCGCTAAGCTCCACCTTTGAATACCCCAGCATTTCACATAAGGCATGATTGACTTCGATCTCACCGGTAGGTCTGGTGATTGATTTGCCGGCTGCGGAATAATCAAAGATGTGTTTAAATTTATCCTCGCTCTCCCGTAGGGACTCTTCCGCCTGTTTGCGCTCGGAGATGTCACTGATAATGTGGACCGCGCCGGAAAACCGGCCCGTCGAGTCAAAAATTGGGTCCACAGCCACTTCGAACCACCCCTCCCCAAGTTGCAGATCCATGGTTTCACGGAGCAGGCTTTCTTTTGCTCTCAGAAGCGGGCATCCGTCGATCGGGCAGTCTGTACCATGGGCAAGTGTCCAACACTGTTGGCCGAGCATTTGGCCATCCGCTCGACGGCAGAGTTGCTCTGCAGCCTTATTGGCCCGCACTATCCGCTGGCGGCTATCCAAAATCCAGATGGCACTGCTGATGGCATCAAAGGTGAACTGCCAGTCCTTTGCCGCGTCGAACGCCGACATCTCCGCCTGCTTCAGTTCGGTGATATCTGAAAAAGTAATAACCACGCCGGAAGGCATGGCCATGTCCTCGGTAAACAAAGGATTGGTATTGATACTTATCCAGGCAATTGCCCCCGAGGCGTTCTTCACGCCCATGACCACATTGTTACACGGCTTTCCAGTAGCAAGGGTCACCATTGAAGGATGCTCCGAACCTGGGAAGGCAGAGCCATCTTCCCTCATCGTGTTCCACTCGCGGCTGGTGGAGGTATGGCTTGCAACCTCTTCTTCGCTAATGCCGAATACTCGTTCGGCGGCCTTGTTCCAGGTTATTATTTTGCCCGACGCATCTTGCAGAATGATACCCTCACAGGAATTATCGAAGATTGTTCTATAGCGGATTTCATTTTCTTTGAGTATCTCATTGGTTCGCTTCGCTTCGGATCGATGACGAAAGGCCTCGGCAAGCTGAGCAACGCTGACCAAAAACGGCTTCAGGAAATCGAGCAGTTCCTGGTCGTAGCCGCCGGGGCGATTGGCCAGACCCACCATGGCCAACATCCGACCGCCCAAATGGAGAGGAATGCCGAGAAAAGCCTGTAAAGATGGGTGGCCATCGGGCAAGCCGCCCCTTCTCGAATCGTTCAGTGGATCGTTGGCGATAATTGGTTCGCCGGAGATAAGCGCTGCCCCGAAAAGGGTTTGGAGATTTCGGAATTCCAGCCCCTCAGGGGCATTTTGGTCGTAAAAATTTCGTGTTTCTTCGTTCCAGGCAATATTGGTCACGCTATGGGTCTTGAGGTAGGGCTGATCCTCAGAAGAATACAGAACTTCCCCGATAAAGCCGTATTGGCTGTCGGTAATGGCCAGCAAATTTTCGAGAATCTGGTCGAACACCTTCGCAGCAGTGTCGGCGGCAATAAAATGCGCCTGTCCCTGGGCAATAGATGTGAGCAATTGTTGTTGACGTTCAATTGATTGCTGGTCCGCATGTTCTTTTGTCTTGTCGCGAAAGACCATGACCACTCCGAGAATCTCGCCATGGTCGTTACGGATGGGCGCGCCGCTGTCGGCAATGGGATACTCCGTTCCGTCACGGGCAATCAGCACCGTATGATTGGCAAGCCCTACAACCGAACCGGTTTGTAAGACATTTTCCACCGGGTCAGGACATACCTCGCGTGTCTGTTCATTAATGATTTGAAACACCTCGGGGAGTGGCTTTCCGGATGCCTCGTCCTGTTGCCAGCCAGTGAGCTGCTCGGCAACCGGATTAAGATAGGCGACATTTCCATGTATATCAGTCGTTATAACGGCGTCACCTATACTGCGAAGGGTAACTGCCAATCGTTCCTTTTCGGCAAACAGGGCTTTTTCGGTACGCTCGTGTTCCTGTATTTCCAGCAAAAGTTGCGAGCTTTGGTCTTTCAGATCCATTTGCAATTGCTGGATGGAAAGATGCGTTTTTACTCGTGCAAGTACTTCTTCGGCATAAAACGGCTTGGTGATAAAGTCTACGGCACCGGCTTGGAAGCCTTTGATCTTTTCATGTTCCTCACCTAAAACACTGATAAAAATAATTGGGATGGAACAGGTTTTCGGATCCGCTTTAAGCTGCCGACATACTTCGAAGCCATCCATGCCGTCCATTTTGATTTCCAGCAGAATAATCCCTGGCGCTTTAGCCTTGGCGCTTCGCAATGCAGTCTGGCCATCACTGGCCGGACGAACTGTGTAGCCGGCACTGTCGAGAATTTCATAGAGCAATTGCAGATTGGCTGTTGTGTCATCGACAATAAGAATTTCATTCACCCCTATGGATTCGCTCATATTTCAAATGTCTCCTGTGAGCCAACACTATCTAAAAGTAGCAACAGCTTGGTGTACTCCAGTTTATCATAAGAGTTCCCTCTTCGGTAATATTGTCGAAACGTTTCTATCAACCAAAAGTGAGGCGATTCCTCCCTCCCCTTTTGCTTTCATAGAGCAGGCTGTCCGCCCTTTTAATAAGGCTCTTGGCAGTGTCACCCTCCTTCACTAAAGTTGCGCCAATCGATACCGTGGCCTGAAGTTTTATGCCATCATGATAAATATAGGCATGTTCGATCAAAACCCGCAGTCTGTCGCCCAACTGCACCAGATCATCGGCGTTGATATTGCGGATGATCCCGAGAAATTCCTCGCCTCCCCAGCGACCGTAGAGATCAAAAGGCCTTGAGTTGGCGCTCAAGGTCTGGGCGACAAAGCGCAGCACTTCATCGCCTCCATCGTGACCGTAGGTGTCGTTGACCTTCTTGAAATGGTCTATGTCAATAAAGAAGAGGCCAAAGGGGATTTTCATTCGCTTGTGCTCTAGAAATCCCGACCTGAGCGCTCTTTCGATGTAATTTCTATTGGCCAGCTGGGTGAGATTATCGAGAAGGGCGAGTTTTTCCAGTTCCTGGATACGCAGAGTATTTGCCCGAATATTGCTGAGATCGGTGAACAGCTCTACACCACCGATGACCTTGCCGTCCTGATCCCTGAGCAGACTGATACGCACCAGCACCGGCACCCGGTGCCCATCTTTGTGATGCAGGAATATTTCCGCCTCACGGTTCGCGCCATCGGCGATGGTCGCAGCCAGGGGACAGAGCCCCGTACAAAGACATTTCCCTTCGCTATCGATATGGGTGAGGATTCTGTCTGCGCAGGATTTGCCGACCACCTCGGCGGCGGTAAAGCCGGTGATCCGTTCCGCCGCCTTGTTCCAGTAGGTTATAACCCTGTTGGTGTCGACAAAGTAGAGACCGTCGTTCAGGTTGTCGATTATACGGTCACAGGAATCTTTATCCAGGTTCATTGTTGTGTCCTTTTTTGATCCATCACGTTGTCACGGACCAACCCGAATACACCACAGGGTCAGGTCGCAATACTCCCCCCACAACCAGGTCTTACCCTTCCAACGCTTTGCGTACCTTTGCCGCAAGATCACTTGCCGAAAAGGGTTTCTGAATGAAGTGCAGATCCGGATCGAGTTTTCCCTGCCGGGAGATGATATCGGCGGTATACCCCGACATAAACAGGCATTTCAGCTGCGGGATGAAGGATGCCAAGTGTTCCTCCAGATCCCGGCCGTTCATCTCGGGCATGACTACGTCGGTCATGAGGAGAGAGATCGCACCGGTGTGCACTTTAGCCAGGCGAATGGCCTCCACCGGGCTGTTTGTCGCCAGCACGGTGTAACCAAGATTTTGCAGCATAATGGTGGCCATCTTCAGAATAGCCCCCTCGTCCTCGACCAGCAGGATGGTCTCCCGGCCGCCCTCGATGGGTTCCGCTGCAACCTCCTGCGGTACCTGCAGGGTAATGCTCCTATGCCGGGGAAGGTAGATATTGAAGGTCGTGCCCGACCCCGGCCGACTCTCGACATAGATAAAGCCGTTGTTTTGTTTGACGGCGCCGTAGACTGTTGCCAGGCCTAGGCCGGTCCCCTCTCCGAAAGCTTTGGTGGTGAAGAACGGCTCGAAAATCCTCGCCAGGGTTTCCTCATTCATGCCGCAGCCGTCGTCACTTACTGTCAGGTGGACATATTCGCCAGGCACAGAGCCGATGTGGTCGGAACAATAATCGGAATCGAGAACGATGTTTGCCGTTTGAATGGTAAGGCGACCGACTCCGGCAATGGCATGCCGGGCATTGACACAGAGATTGGCCAGGATCTGGTCGATCTGCGACGGGTCGATCTTCACCTGCCACAAACCCGATACCGGACGCCAGAGAAGATCGATATTCTCACCGATAAGCCTGCGCAGCATATTGAGCATGCCATCGACCATGTCATTGAGCTCAAGGATTTTTGGAGTTACCACCTGTTTTCGGGCAAAGGCCAGAAGTTGCCGGGTCAGGTCGGCAGAGTGTTTGGCCGCTTGTTGAATTTCCTGCAGGTCGGCAAAGAGCGGTTCGGTCGGCGCCACCTTGCCCAGGAGCATCTCGGTATAGCCGAGAATAATTGTCAACTTATTATTGAAATCATGGGCCACGCCACCCGCCAAAAGGCCCACCGATTCCATTTTCTGCGCCTGCTGCAGCTGGGCTGCGAGTTTTTCCCTCTCATCCTCCGCCTGTTTACACTCAGTGACATCGCTTATCACAAACCGGCAGACTCCGGCACCGCCGGCATCTTGCCCAGAGCTTGCCGAAGGGTCAGGTACGGTCATTGCCAATACATGCGCCCAAAATATTGCCCCGCCCCTTTTAACCATGCGTAACTCACAGCTCGTTACTTCACCTGTTTTCAAAAGGCTTTTGAAGAACAGGTAATAACGATCCTGGTCTTCTTTGTGGATGTAGGGATAAACCGTCTGTCCGACCAGTGTTTTCCTATCAATATCCAGGAGTCTGGCGGTGGTGAGGTTGGCCTTCAACAGCACCCCCTCCTTGCTGATTGTGCAATAACCTACCGGGGCTAGATCATAGAAATCGAAATACTGCGCCCTGGCACTGTCCAACTCGAACTGGGCCCTTCGCAGTTCTTCGTTTTGCATTTCGAGCTCAATCTGGTGTACCCGCAGCTCGTGCAACACCAGCCTTGTTTCTTCGACCGACATGGGCCCCTTGTTTTCCGGCAACTGGGCTGCGTTTTGAAGGGCTATCTCTTCGGCCCGGCGGCGAAGCTCTCTTTCGTCTGCACAGAGCGTATCGTTGTTTGTCATATTGTCTTCCATTCTTTTCAGCCCTCAGACCTGCTCGTTTGGCAAAAGCACCATGTCCTCTTTATTTCTCGTGATCCGCCAGCGCCCTGTTAATCGCATCTCTGAGATCTTTAAACCCATAGGGTTTCCCCAGAAAGAACTGGGGACGTTCAGAATGCACCCTCTCCATTACCTGCTCCTCGCTGTATCCACTGGCCAAAATCATCGGAATACCGGGCACAATTTGCCGCAAAGCGATCAATGTTTCCCAGCCGTTCATGCGCGGCATGGCCACATCACTCAGCACGAACAAAATTTCATCCTTGTGCTGTCGGAACTTCTCCACAGCTTCGATGCCATCCAGGGCTCTCAGTACGGTAAAACCCATGGTCGACAGCATTACACTGGTAATTTCCCGAACTATCGCGTCGTCCTCAACCAGAAGCACTTTGCCTGTCTTTTGAATTACCGAGGCTTTGGTCTTTTTCTGTGGCTGCCGGACAATTTTTTCCTCTGATATCGGTAAAAAGACACGAAAGACACTCCCCTGGCCCGGCCGGCTCTCTACCGTGACTGCACCTTGGTGTGCCTGTGCAAGTCCCAGAACCACGGGCAGGCCCATACCGCGACCAGTGAACTTCGTGGAAAAAAATGGCGAAAATACCTCTTCGAGGTCTTTGTCGGCAATGCCGCAGCCATTATCCCGCACCTCCAGACAGGCATAAGCGTTGCCACAAGGCTGCCAGTTGGCCGGAAACCTGAATGAAGAAGAGATATCCGCAGAGGCGACCGTTTTGGCGGTCAAATAAATATCCCCGTGATCATCACCAGCGGCCTCCCAGGCATTGGTTACAAGGTTAATCAGAATCTGTTGAATCTCCTTTGCATTAGCCAAAATGGTTGGACCGGGAGAGTCTAGGTCAGTCTTAAAACCCAAGTTTTTCGGCATGGCGGCCTGAACCATTGGAGAGATCTTTCTGCAAATCTCGGAAAGGTCCAACGGCTCTCGTTTTTCCAGTGTCTTACCGAGATAGGTGAGCATCATTCTGCTCACCTCCACTGCCTGATCTGCGGCCTTCATGGCGACGGTCAGTCTGTCTATGGATGGATCACCCGGCTGCAGAACGTCTAAAGTCAGTTCGAGAAAACCCTTCACTACCTGGAGTTTGTTGTTGAAGTGGTGAGCAATAGCTCCGGCCATACGGCCCAGACTTTCGGCCTTCTGAACCTGCCGGTTAACTGACTCGAGTTTGGCTTTTGCCTCTTCCGCCTGTTTGCGCTCGGTAATTACCTGAAAATAGATCGTCCCTCCCTCTCGGTTAGGATAAACACGGACGTCATACCAGTTCCGGTAGGGTGCCGTGGTAAACTCAGCTTCGAACGACAGTGGGGTATTTGTGCGAATAGCTTTGGCATAGTTTTTCTCGAAAATTGACCTCTTTACCTCCGGGAAAACATCGGCCAACCTTCGTCCAATGACGTCGATGCGTTTTTGATTAAGTATCCGTTCGGCTGCCGAGTTGAAGTAACGGATGATCATATTGTCGGTGAGGGAGATGAAGGCATCAGTAATGCTGTCGAGGATCTCCTCGTTCAGACGATGGCTCTCCTGCAGGGCCTCTTCCGCCCGCTTGCGATTGGTGATGTCACTCAGCATGAGGCGGCTCACAGTTTCCCCGCTATCAGTCAGCGCCACAGTGGTTTCCAGATGCGCCCAGAAGGAGGTGCCGTCCTGACGGACTAGCCGGAGTTCACCCGCCTGTGGTTCTCGAGTCAAAAAAAGGCTTTTACAGAGCAGGTAGTAGACATCCTGGTCCTCTTTAAAAATAAACCTTGAGATTGGCCGCTTGGTGAGTTCTCCCCGGACTACACCTAAGAGGTTGGCTGCGGCCAGATTGGCCTCAAGGATCAACCCTCTTTCGCTGATCGTGCAATAACCCACCGGAGCCAGGTCATAGAGATTGAAATAACGCGCCCGTGAGGCGTCCAGTTCGACCTGCGCCCGGCGTAGTTCTTCGTTCTGCATTTCAAGCTGAATCTGATGCACCTGCAGCTCATGTAATACCTTTTGGAGCTCTTCACCCGTCATGGCCTTCAGGTCTTTTGCCACCTCAGCCGCTTTTTGTTGAAAAATTTGTTCTGCTCGCCGACGAAGCGCCTGGGCGGCCTGTACCGAGCCGAGCCGAGGTACCTCTGCCTGAGTGCTGCCGCTTGCATCCGCTAGCGGGGGAGTAGCGATTATTAGTTGTTTCTTTTTGCTGGTCATGCCTGCCTATTTACTGGATTGATTTTGCGTATCAGCTCTTTACCCGTTCGGTTGTCGCTATAGCATATATCTGCCCGGTTTCACTGGTGAGGGCCGTGGCGGTCAGCTGCACTTCAATCTCCGTACCATCTTTCGTGATCCGCCTGGTGATGTACGGTTCAAGAATTTTCGCCCGGCTCAACTGGTGGATGGTCGCCAGCGCCTCCTGGTGCAGAGCCTCGGGGATCAGGTCGCGGATATTCATGGCCAGTGCCTCGGCTTCACTCCAGCCGTACATCCTTTCGGCTCCGGGATTCCAGGCAATAATCCGGCCATGCATATCCTGAGCGGTAATGGCATCGTAGGCATCACGCACCACGACCGCCAGACGCAGCTGGTCGTTGGCGGCGCACAGGGCCTCCTTCAATTTCTTCGCCTCGGTGATATCGACAAAGGTGATGACCGCGCCCTCGATGACGTTTTCAAGCGTCCGGTAGGGCTGGATGCGCAGCGTGTACCACCTGCCCTCCCCGGTCTGCACCTCCACCTCATGGGGAATGAGGCTGTCGAGTACCCCTTGCAGGTCTGCGACCAGGCTATCGTAGCCCACCAGGTTGGAGACAATGTGACCGACGGGTCGGCCCAGATCGCTGAGGATCAGATTTATCATTCTCGTGGTGGCGGGCGTAAAGCGCAGGATGCGCAGACTATGATCGACAAAGACGGTGGCGATGCCGGTACCGGCCAAGAGATTATTCATATCGTTATTGGCCCGTGACAGGTCCACCACCTTGGTCTGCAGTTCGGAATTAACGGTCGCCAGTTCTTCATTGACCGACTGCAGCTCCTCTTTGGAGGTCTCCAGTTCCTCATTGGTGGATTGCAGTTCTTCGTTTACCGACTGCATTTCCTCGTTCGAGGATTTGAGCTCTTCGTTCGAGGTCTCCAATTCTTCATTGGCGGCCTGCAGGTACTCTTCTTTCGCCCGTAATTCCTGACGGAGGGCTGCTATATGCAGACCCTGCCCCTCATCTCCCGAAGGTTCGACACTGTCGGTGTTCTGCGGCGGATGACTGCCCACCAGTTCCGGCACCGACGATTCTTCGAGAATCACCAGGTACAGCCCTTCTTTTTTTGTACCGGCATCTGCCGCCACCGGCCGGATGATCAAGTTGACCAGGGTGAAGTCGCCATTGGTTTTAACCCGCAGGTTCAACCGGTGTACGGTTTCCTTGGCCCGTATTGCCTGGTGCAGGGCTACAGCCAAGTCGTGCCGTAAGCCCTCGCGGGCCATTTTCAGGACGTTGTAGCCAACGGTCTCGCCCGGCGGCGGCTCCAGGTACATGCCGGTGCGGCCGTGCAGGTATAGGATATCGCCATGGCTGTTGACGAGGGCCCCGGCCGGAGCAACCTGTTGCAGAAGGGTCTGTTCAGTCAGATCGCGCAGCGACAGCTTGCGGGCGATGGCCTTCCTGCCGGTAGCCTGGGCGGGCGCTGTATCCGGCGCCGCCATTGGCACATGAAAGCGCGCCAGAACTGAGCGCCTGGGGCTGGCCATGTCATCTTTACGCTTAAATATCTTGAATTTGCGGTCGATGGGGTGAAAAAGGTCTAAATAATCGCCTACGCTCTCGGAGGTGCCGAGGAAGAGAATACCGCCGGGCTTGAGGGCGTAGTGGAATAGGGGAATGAGTTTTTTCTGCAGGTCGCTGTCGAGGTAGATGAGCAGATTGCGGCAACTGATCAAATCGAGTTTAGAAAATGGCGGATCTTTGATGATATTCTGCTCGGAAAAAACCAATATATCGCGGATGTTTTTATGGATGCGATAGTGACTGCCGTTTGATTCGGCGGTAAAAAACCGCAACAGCCGCTCCGGGGTGAGATCGGCGGCGATGCTTGACGGATAGAGTCCGGTCCGGGCCGTGGTAATGGCTCTGCTGTCGATGTCGGTGGCGAAGACCTGTACATGGTAGCCCTGCTTCAGCTCCTCCAGGTGCTCGGCCAGAAGGATGGCCAGCGAATAGGCCTCCTCGCCGGTCGAACAGCCCGGCGACCAGATGCGGACCATCGAGCCGGCCGGTTGGCCTTCAAAAAGCTCCGGGATGATCTTTTCCTCAAGTTCCTTGAAGGCCTCAGGGTCGCGGAAAAAATTGGTAACACCGATAAGAAGATCACGAAAAAGGGCGTCGACCTCGGTAGGGGTCTGCTGCAGATAGGCCACATAATCAGCTTTTGTTTCGATCTGATGGACGTCCATGCGGCGGGCGATGCGTCGCTGGATGGTACTCGGCTTGTAGCCGGTGAAGTCGTGGCCGGTCTGACCACGCAGGAGAATGAAGATCTTCCGCAGGGCGTTCTCGTCCTGGGGTGTTGCGGCGATGACAGGCCGGGTAACTTTCCCGAAGGCTCGGTTGGCATAGGCGATCAGCTGGGCGGGCATCTCGGCCGGCGGCATTTGGTAATCCACCAGACCGGTGGCCAGAGCGCTTCTCGGCATGCCGTCGTACTCGGTCGATTCGGGGTTCTGGGCCATGACCATACCGCCCTCGCCCTTGATCGCCCGAGCTCCCAGGGTGCCGTCGCTGCCAGTCCCGGAGAGGACAATGCAGATGGCCCGCTCGCGCTGGTCCTGGGCCAGCGAGCGAAAAAAGAAGTCGATAGGCAGACGCTGGCCTCGGGGTGCCGAGGGTGCCAGGAGTTGCAGGTTGCCGTTCAGAAAGGCCATGTCGCGGCCGGGCGGGATGATATAGGTGCAGTTCGGCTGCACCCTCATGCCGTCCTCGACCTCAAAGACCTGCATGCGGGTGTAACGACGAATAAGATCGGTGAGGATACTTTTATGATCCGGGGCCAGATGCTGCACCAGGACAAAGGCCATACCCGGTTCGACGCCTACGGGCATGCCGGAGAAAAAGGCCTCAAAGGCCGCAAGTCCTCCGGCCGAGGCGCCGATACCGACTATCGGAAAATCGATGGACTGTTTCTCGGGTGGTTCCGGAGTTTCGGGTATCCGGGTATCGCCCTGACCTGCGACCGGTGGTTGCTGCTTTTCTTTGCGGGGATCTTTTTTCCGGGTGGCCATAGTGCTCCTTCTGAGGTATGCAGACCGATACCTGTTATTTTCGTCCGGTGGCTCGATGCATTTTGCGTCACGTTCCATGCCCGTTTCCGGGCATATTCAATCTTTTACCTTCAATCCAGCGACGCAGTACCTCTTTGTCAAAGCGCCAGTCCTTGCCGATTTTAAAAGCCGGGATATCGCCGTCCCGGGCCAGCCTGCGAATAGTCTCGACATGGACTTTCAGATAGGCCGCCGTTTCCTTGGTATTCAAGATGTCCATCATGATGTTTTCCATTATATCTGTTCCTCCTTTTTGCAACGCGGCCGGTGGCTCTCGGGCAATAGTGCTTTACAAACAACGGCAACAGCCCAGTCGAGGTACTTCTCGGACTGGGGTATGTTGTGTTGTGTTGTGTTGTGTTGTGTTGAGCGTACGTGGTAGTTGTCCTGTTGTCAAATATTTCCCTGCCGCCTTGCTTTTACCTGATGAAATTTGCTATCCTCTTGACAGATACGCTTTCCGCCCCTCATCTGCACATTTTACCTTTGAAAATTTTGCGGAGGCTCAGATGGCTGCGACTCAAATATCGAAGACAACCAATAATATCAATATCCTGATCGTCGATGACGAACAGTCGATATGCAGGTTGCTGACTAGATCTCTTGAAGAGGTTGGGTATACATGTCAAACGGCAGAAAGTGCCGCATCAGCAAGAAAGCTTCTCTCAAAAAACCGGTTTGATCTGGCGCTCTGCGACCTCAATATGCCGGGAGAATCAGGCCTCGACCTCATTCGTCACATAAAAGCCAATTATCCCGAGACCGGCCGGGTTATGGTCACCTCGTCAAGCGATAGCGATATCGCCAATGAAATTCTCGATGTCGGGGTCTATGGCTACATCCTCAAACCGTTTAGCCGCAGCACCTTACTCATCACGGTACAAAATTCCCTGCAGCATCTGCGGTTGGATCGTGACATGCTGGCCTACAAAAAGGAATTGGAGCGGGAGGTTTGGGAACGAACAGAAAAATTGAGCACCATCATGGATAACCTCAATGTCGGGGTGATCCTATTCAGCCCGGAAATGATCATCCTGGAACTGAATCGCCAAGTTCGCCAGTGGTTTCCCGAGATTACACCTAACTCGCAAAAACCCTGCTACCAAATCTTCCTTGACCATAAAAAAGACCGGCCCTGCGAGGATTGCCCTATCGTTGACTGTTTCCGCCAGGGCAAGGTGGTAACCGCTATCAAGCCGATTACTACAGGAGCGGGGAAACGTGATTTTCGAATTGTCGCATCACCCATTCATAACAAGGAGGGGCAAATACTCTCGGTAGTTGGACTGTATATAGATATCACTGAGAGGCTTATTCTTGAGCAGGAACTCCGGCAATCCCAGAAAATTGAGGCAATTGGCCAGTTGGCGGCCGGCATCACCCACGAGATCAATACCCCAATCCAATACGTCGGCCACAATCTCAGCTTTTTACAAGATGCCTTCGCCGATATCTCCGGGGTACTTGAAGGCTATAATGAGATGTATGCTCTTGTGAAATCAGGTGTAACAGTTTCCGGCGATGTTATCCGGGACCTTGATGAGACCATTGAAAGAGCGGATATCGAATACTTGTGTGACGAAATACCGAAAACAGTAGAACAGGGCATCGATGGCATACGGCGTGTTGAAAAAATCGTCCGGGCAATGAAGGAATTTTCCCATCCCGGCACAGATGAAAAGATAGACATTAATATCAATGAACTACTGGAAAGTACCCTTACGATCAGTCGCAATCAATGGAAGTATGTGGCCAATCTGGAAACCGATTTTCAGGCGGAATTGCCGCTTGTGCCATGCCTTGCCGGAGAGATCAACCAGGTCTTTTTGAACCTCATCGTCAATGCCGCTCATGCCATAGAGGGCAAGAGCGGGGAAGGGAACACCGATTTAGGACAGATTAAAATCACCACCCGGAAAATCAAGGATGCAGTGCAGATCCGTATCAGCGATAGCGGCGGCGGCATCCCGGAAGCCATCCAGAACCGGATATTCGATTCTTTTTTCACCACCAAGGCCATGGGCAAGGGTACCGGCCAGGGGCTGGCGATCTCCCGGCGGGTAGTGATTGACAAGCATCAGGGCGCGCTCACCTTCGAGACCGATCAGGGCAAAGGCACAACCTTTATTATCGACCTGCCGCTGGCAGTTCCTGCGGACAGTATTTAGCTCAGCCCGCTCGGCAGCAATAGCAAAGTCAGAACTGCAGCCTTACATCGCCATCAACTTTTCAATTTTCTCTTCAAAAATTCGATGGTCCGCTGCCAGGCCAATTCGGCTGCCTGTTTGTTGTAACGTGTCGCATTGGTGTCATTGTTGAAGGCGTGCTGGGCTCCTTCATACATATACAATTCATGCTCAACACCGTTTTTGACAAGTGCTTCTTTTAGCTCCGGGATTCCCTGGTTGATGCGTTCGTCAAGACCGGCGTAATGGAGGAGCAGCGCCGCCTTTATTTTCACCACATCCTCGGTTGGCGGCTGCTTGCCGTAATAGGGTACGGCGGCATTGATGTCGGCTGACTGTACCGCAAGATAGTTGGCAATGGCACCACCCCAGCAGAAACCGACAACTCCCACTTTGCCGGTCGATTGCGGATGGGTCTTGAGATAGGCCGCGGCTGCTGCAAAATTTTTGACGGTTTCCTGCATATCGAGATTTTTTATCATGCCGATCGCCTGCTCCGGATCAGCGGGTGAGCCGCCCATGGAGGAGAGTGCGTCCGGGGCGAGAGCTAAAAATCCTTCAAGGGCAAAGCGCCTTGCTACATCTTCTATATGGGGGTTCAAGCCCCGGTTTTCATGAACGACAAGGATGCCCGGCATCTTCGCGATATTTTTTGACTGTGCCTGATATCCGGACATTTGCCCACTTCCGGCCGCAAATTTCACCACTTGGGTCGTCAGACGGACATCCCCTTCGGCGATGAGTTCCGCCTGCACCACACTGTTCTCAAGCAATGGCAGAACCGCATAGGCGGCGACCACCCCGCCAACGACAACGGCCAGTTTTTCCAGGAACTGTCTCCGGCTGATTTCTTTATGGGTATATCTGCCATACAACTCAGTTACTCTCTTGTCTATCATGGCGCTCACTCCGTTCGTTGGATTTGTTGTGGATACGCTTCCACTTTATTATTTTGCTATTCCGTGATATCTGTATCGTTTTAAAGCTTAGACCGGCGCAGACCCTACTGTCAACACCCAACTCCGCAACAAAAAAACAGGAAGCCCTTGCCCAGGTGATGATTCTCCGTGGTTTTTACCTGAAATTTCATTGAAAGCCGGCACAGCCTATCTATAAATAACCTCACTTTTCGGCTGAGAATCTCGAATTCATTGCATTTTAAAGTACGCTCGGAAAGATTCAGGATTGACAAGACCCCCTATAATAGTCTAAATCCTACTAAAATTAATTCGTATACAAAGGACAAGAAACGACTTCCTAAGATACAAAAATAATTTTCGGGGGAATTTCGTAATTCCACCCCAGGAGAAACCGCGTGGCGGAAAGTTGAATATTCTGTCCCATGCTCGTTACCAAAAAACACAAGTCGCCAAAACAGCGACAAGAGGACCATGCGAAGACAAATCCGACCCCGTCTGTTTTATAGAAGTCTCATTTGTATCGTTTGCAGTGTAATTGTCGCCATATCAACTTCCCAGGCACGGGCCGTGGAAAGTCAGTCCGATTCTTCATTATCATCAGCCGGTTTTTCCCAGCAGCAGTTTGAAAATGAAGTAAAAGAGTATCTTGGTACCCCCTATCGAAGAGGTGGTGCATCAAAAAAGGGTTTTGATTGTTCGGGTTTTGCCAGAACTGTCTATGACCGGTTCTTAGGTATCGACCTGCCACACAGCTCCGGGGATCAGTTCCGTTCCTTAGAACTCCAGAAAATCAATACCCGTGAATTGCAGACCGGTGATCTGGTCTTTTTTGCCAATCAAGGAAAGAAAAAAAAGCGCATCAACCATGTAGGTGTCTACCTCTCAGATGGCCGATTCATCCACGCCAGCAGCAGTGAAGGCATCATTGTCTCCAGACTTTCCGAAAAATACTGGAAAAAGAGGTTTGTCGGTTCCAAGCGCCACGTCGCCCTGACTTCTGCCGGCGATAACAATGATTTCCGTTTTGAAAGTTACCTTCAAATGGCTGTTCACCAGAACAGCGCTCTTACCTTTTACAGCCGTGAGCAATTCAATTCAAATAGCCCTGCCCAAAACGACCCTGATACGATCAACTACGATCCCTTCGACTTTCGCGACACAACCTCCGCCTCCCAGAATTACCGCGAAATCGGCTACAACCAAACTCTCTTCGATGGTTTCGATATCAGCCTGAGCGCTTTCACCGAAAAATTTGACGCAACCACTGCCTGGCCGGAAATAGCACCTGACACACATTCGACAGGATATGCTTTTGATGAAACTTCTGCCACAGCAGTGCGCCAAGGCCTTACACTCTCCACTGATTACCATCCCAGCAGTTGGCTGAGCGTCACGCCCTCGGTCACCTATTTCGACCACTCTGGAGAAAATTCCCATCTTACCAATGTTCCGAAACGGACCCTCGGCCTGAACACCCAGTTGTCTCCCTTGAATAACAACTGGTCCCTGTCGATGCTGGTGCAGTATACGGACGGTGAAAACATCTCGGACTTTGACAACAAAATCAGCTCGCTGGATATGGCTGTCAAACTTGGAATCTCCCTCACCGAAAATTTGCAGTTCTCCATTACCAGTAAACAAGACCGGCGATCAATGTCATTCATGATACCGGAAGATTCTTCGTTCAACCAGACTACCTCGAGAGATGTGGCAATGGTTTTCGATTTTAAATATTAGTACCTATTCCGTTTAGCGGGATCAGTCCGACACCTCGTTTAGCAGGACGTCATCAAGGTGGGATAGCAGCAGGCCCACTGCCTTATTGGTTTCCAGTCGCCTGAATTGCCCAACCGACAATTCCTCCGGATATTCAAAAACCTCCTTCTGGCGAAGATAAATATCCCAGTTACCGTCAGAAACAGCTGCTGGATCAAGGGCCCGCTGCGCCAGACGGGTTTTAATAATTTCCTCCTTGCAGCTGCACATAATAAAAACTACCCGAGCCCGGTGTTCAAAGCGCTTCCGCACTCGCTCCCGCTCCGCCTGGGCCTGATACGAGCCGTCGAGTACCACACAACTTACCTCATCCAGCGCCTTTTCGGCAAAACTCAGCAGGGCATCATAGGTCAAACGGGTGAATGTGGGCGAATATATGCCCTGGTCGATAGTTTCAGCGTGGGATTCGCAAGACGCTCTCCCCGCCAGTTGTTTTCGAACCACATCGGTATTGTTATAGGGAAAACTGTGTTTTTCCGCCCAGGCCTTGGCCACATAACTCTTACCCGAGGCGATAAGACCAAAGAAAACCACCACCGTTTTCGCCACCTCGCCACCATTCTTCATAGTCTTCCAGCATATTGCTCGGCCAACTGAAAATATCGCCCGGCGGTACGCGACCACCCCTCGGCTGCACTTTTTTCCATAACGGGGTCGGCTGCAGCAAGCAAACCGACCTTGCCGCGAACATAGGCCCGGTAGCATTTATAAAAATCGAGAACCTTCAGCAAACCTTCATCGCCAGATCTCTCGATATAGGAGTGTATGAAATAGTCACTCATGGCGACAAGGCCGTGAAAGTCGAGATCCATGGCAAGAAAGGCCACGTCGGCGCAGGTATCGATAAACCGCAGACTGTCATTGAATTCAAGACAATCGAAAATATGAATTTTGCCCCGATCCGCCAGGCAGATATTATTGGAATAGAGATCTCCATGGCAATCACGGATGCAGCCGGCAGCAATACGCCGGCTAAAAAGCTCTCCCCTGCCGAGAAATGCGTCGGTACCCCGCTTGATCCAGGCAAACCGCTCAGGGCTGAGTGGTGCACTGCCGATAAAGGGCTTGGTCTCGGCAAAATTGCTGGATATCGTCCGAGCTACTGCACTTGCTCTGCCGTTTTCGCGAATCTCATCCCCTTGACCCGCCTGCCGGTAGAACGGCACTAAAATGTCGACTATCTGTGCAATATGCTCCTGCCGCAATCGTCCGGCGGCAATAACTCGGTTCAACATGCCTTCCTCGGGCATACGCACCATCTTCAACCCGTACTCGACAATCTCGCCATCCCCCTTCAACCTGAAGGATTGCCCTTCTCGACTCAACCAGAGGGTTTCCAGGTAGATTTCCGGACAAAGGCGCCGGTTGAGGAGCAACTCCCGTTCACAAAAAAACTTCCTTTTGGCAAGGCTTGCAAAATCAACAAAGCCGAACTTGACCGGCTTTTTCCATTTATACACAAAGTCTCCGGCAAGGATAACAAAGGAGATATGAGTCTGCACCAACTCCACTTTGTCGACCGGGTGAGGATAGCTCTCCGGCTGGAGAAGGTGCTCAAGATATTGCGGAAAAATGCTGTCATCAATTGTTTTTGCTGACATCTCAGGCATTGCCCCCTGCAAATGGATGCAAATTAATGCGCTCTTGAAAGCCCCAAACATGCTTTAGCACCTTAGAAATTGATTTCTTGTTTTTTATCAACGGAATTTCTAAGGTACTAGAGATCCGCTCATTGCTGTTTCATTTATGATAAGGCTATTCCCGAAAAAAAGAAAACTCATTGTTTTTCCTCGTTCCGATGATTCTATATCGTGAACGGACCCTAAGTTGGTAATCCATGAAAATTGAACGACTGTTGGCCATAATCGTCCTCCTTCTCAACCGGCGGCGGGTGACTGCCAGGGAACTTGCGGAACGTTTTGAGGTTTCGGTACGAACCATCTATCGCGACGTAGAAACCTTGAACGGTGCAGGTGTCCCGGTAATCTCGACCCAGGGCCACGAGGGTGGCCTCACCATTCCCGACAACTACAAACTCAGTCGCCAGCTCCTCACCTTTGATGACATGCTGTCCATCCTGTCGACGCTGCAAGGGGTCAACAGGACCATGCAAAACAACGACCTGTTGCGGATTATTGAAAAAATCTCAGCCCTAATCCCTGAGGACAAGGAACTCCACTACCGTACCTATAGCGACTCTTTCGTCATCGATATCGCCCCCTGGGGGATGTCGGAAATTTTCCGGGTAACAATGCAAATAGTCCACGAAGCGGTGGGCAGGTCGCTGCTCCTCGGCTTCACCTATACCGACGCCGGTGGCCAGGAAAGCCTTCGCCTGGTTGAACCACATACCCTGATCTATAAAAGTTTTACCTGGTACCTCCTTGCCTATTGCCGGGAAAGACTGGATTTTCGATTGTTTCGCCTATCGCGGATGCGGGATCCTAAACATACCCGGGAACACTTCATTCGACGGGAAGTAGGGGCCCTCAATCGGTTCGCCGAACGGGATAACCGCCCGTTGGTGGAACTTATCGTGAAATTTTGCCCGGCCATCCAGGTAAAGGTTGAGGAACACTTTGGCCCGTCACACCTGCACTATGAAGAAGATGGCTCAATCATTGCCACCCTCACCTTCCCTGAAGACGATTGGATACTATCCTTTCTCCTCAGTTTCGGCAGTGATGCCCAGGTCCTCTCGCCGCTGCGCTGGCGTGAGGCGGTAGCTAAAAAAGTCACGGAAATGCAAAAACTCTATAGTAGCTTGACATAGTCCTGTCGCCACTACCGTAAAAACCAGAGGACAACAATTCTACGAATTATCCCCTTCCCAACATCAATCATCCGAGATGGTTCGACAGAGAAAAAATTGCATAAACCTGTGGAAAAGAGTAGCCTCAATCTACTGATTTTCACGACTCCCAGATGCGTGAACCATTCTTGTACTTTCCTTCGATGTATTTTTTTCTCAAGACATTGCTGGTTATTTTCAATTAAAAGCGTGTGAAAGTTCATGGTCATCCATAGGCCGATCCGTATCAAAATCTTTGCCATTAGCCTGTTGCCGGTAATAGCTTTGCTGTTTGTCGCGGTAATCAATTACCGGCTCCTCAATTCCTTGGGACAAAGTGCCGAGCGCATCATGTCTCGTAACTATGCCAGCATTAAAGCTGCCCAGCAGGCGCGGCAAGTGCTGGAAGAAAACCGTAACCTCGTTCTCGCTTTCATTTTCAGAAAGGAGCCGGGAATCATCAACAACTTGGAAATTGAAGCGTTAGCTGATGCGCTGGCAATCTGCAGACAGCACATCGCTGAAATCGGCGAAAAGAACATTGTCGAGGCACTCGCAGAAAAATATCAATATTACAAAACGATATCTGAGCGTTTTGCCCTGCATGACAGCACTCCGCCAACTCAGGAATTCATGAATCTGACGGCCGGCATCATTGCAGATATCAACACCCTGGTGGATTTGAACGAACGCGGCATGGAGGCTGCGGAAGATGAAACCCACCAGTTGGCCATACGCGCCCAACGCCATTCGCTCTTTTTTCTCTGTGCCACAATCGGGCTCATCATCCTGCTCATCTACTGGCTCTCCTACCGCATCGCAAAACCGATCAGACAGTTGGCACAAAGCCTGGCCGATAGCCGCCAGGGCGGGAACAGTTACCCCTACCTTCCTGTGCGAAGTAATGATGAGATTGGTCTCCTGACCGACCAATTCAACAGCCTCTTCAAACGATTGCATGACTATGATACACACAACACGGCTATCCTCGCCGCGGAGAGATTGAAGGTGAACTCTGCCGAAGAAGCCAGGGGACGATTCATCGCTGATCTGTCGCATCAACTGAAAACACCCATGACCTCCTTGGCCATGAGTATCAATCTCCTCAATGAAAAACGAGAGCGTTTTCCCGAAGAACGGGTTGCCATGCTTCTCGAAACTGCCCGGGAAGACTGCAGTCGTATGATTAATTTACTCAATGAGCTGGTAGATATTGCCCGTCTGGAATCAATAATCAAGCCTGCCGTTCGTGAAAAAATCGATGTGTCTGGCTTAATTCGTAAATGTTTGAAACCGCTTGAGGAACATGCCGAAACAAAGGGAATTCTCCTCAATATTGAGGTAGAACCCGATTTACCGCCCATCACCTTGGATTCGATACGTTTCCCTTGGGTCTTCACCAATCTGGTAACCAATGCTCTGCGCTATACTGAAAAAGGGGGAGGAATTGTCATTAAAGCCGAGCGCCGGCATGGCAGATTCTATTTCCAATGCAGTGACGACGGCTGTGGCATTGAGCCACGGCACATGCCGTATATCTTCGACAGATACACTCAATTTTCAGAAAGAGACAAGGTGGGCACCATTGGGCTGGGGCTGGCCATCGTCAAAGAAATCATCGAGCAGCACGGCGGTGATATCATCGCAGAAAGTAGCCCCGGACAAGGTACGACCTTCACTTTTTGGATCCCTGAACATCTGGAGGAATTCGATGCAAAAAGCACTGCTGGTCGATGACGACCGCAATATTGTGCAAACTCTTGAGATATATCTCGAAGAGAAAGGCTTTGCAGTAACGACTGCCGGTTCTGCCCAGAAGGGTGTTGCCTGCTTTAAGGAACAAAAACCCGATCTGGTCTTGCTGGACCTGCGGCTCCCCGACCAGGACGGCCTGGAGGTTCTGCACCAGATCATCGCCAGCGGCATCCCCACCCATGTTATCGTTATAACGGCATATGCCACTGTCGAAACAGCCGTCAAGGCCGTCAAAATGGGTGCTTTCGATTATCTTCCTAAACCGTTTCTACCAAGCCAGCTCGATCTTTTGCTGGATAAAATCTCACAGTTTCAGGCACTAAGAAATGAGGTGGCGCGTTTAAAGGGGATCTTTCAAGAGGGGGACTTGCTCACCCGTAGCCGACGCATGCACCAAGTACTGGATACAGCTCGTCAGGCTGCAAAATCCAATGCCATTGTGCTCATTAGTGGTGAGAGCGGCACCGGCAAGGGTGTACTGGCCAGTCTTGTTCACAAATGGAGCCAACGGGCCAGCCAACCGTTTGTAACCGTGGATTGCGCCGGACTGCATGAAAATCTCCTGGAGAGCGATCTTTTTGGCCACGTGAAAGGCGCTTTCACCGGCGCAACGCGAGATAAAACAGGTAAATTGAGTCTGGCCGAAAAAGGCACCATTTTTCTAGATGAGGTCTCTGAAATACCCTATGTCATACAGGGCAAACTCCTGCGCTTTATCCAGCAACGCCAATACGAGTGTCTGGGCGGCACCCAGACACTTACCGTAGATGCCCGAGTCATTGCCGCCACAAACCGGGATCTGGATGAATTGGTTCGAGATGGGATTTTCCGTCAGGATCTCTATTTTCGGCTTAACGTGGTCGAGCTTTTTTTACCACCCTTACGTGAACGTCCTGAAGACATCCCCTTGCTGGTCGAACACTACCTGCGTCGCTTCGCACAGCTGAACGACAAACCAGTAAAAGAAATCGAGGATGAATGCTTGCAGTGTCTACAGAGTTACCCATGGCCCGGCAATATCCGTGAACTGGTCAATGTCATCGAACGTGCAGTAATCCTGTCGGAGCACCCTCGCCTGCGAACCAGTGACTTGCCGGCTCACATCGCTCATTACCAGCAAGCCCTGCCAGACCGCTCTTGCCTAATCAGTTTGGCTGAAATGGAAAAAAAACACATCCAAGAGGTTATGATACACTCTCCCTCTTTAGAAGAGGCCGCTCGGGCACTGGGCATCAACTTAACGACACTGTGGCGCAAGCGCAAACAGTACAGTCTGGATTGATGGCCGTGCAATCTGCACGGTCATCAATTTCCCCTTCCCCTGGTATCAAACAGGGTCCGGTGTCCCAATAATTTTTTTATTGTCTTCACGTCTAGGGCGATTTATGAACGCGGGATCATTTCGCAAAACGTCATATTCTGCAACTCTCTTTTTTATGCGCAGCAAGAAAATCACCAGAACTCCTGCACCCAAAATGCCAAAGGCGATAATCATATCCATAGTGCTGAGTAAGTCCAGATTTCCCAAAAAGGCTTCACCCAGAAACATCGGCCCCATAAAGATGCCTCCAACGGCCAGGGGGATAATAAAATTGCCCATTATTGTATCGTCGGCCCATTTTGGCTCCCTGGGATTACGGGCTCCTAGATAGCAGATTGCGATGCTGACGACACTTACAGCAAGAAGTATTGCACCTATAATCAATCGACCACTCATATAACCACCTCACAAAAAACGGGTTTCACAACCCATTGGTTCGCCGAAGGGGTCGGCGGCCCAAGATGAATTCGCTCCACCCATCGGCGGCCTGCACGAAAGGAGAACGAATCAGCACACTGTGAGAGAGTTAAAGCAATTGGTGTACCTGTTTCGAAATATTCTACATGTTACATAATATCGTGATGTTACATGTTATGTCAAACTTTATGGGAAAGTGTATAATTGCATAAAACAATGTGGCTGCCCTTTTCTGCATTGCAAATTGCACTTCGAAATTCGTTGAACCCGATCTTCTTTTGCAACAAGCAGGGCTAGAGTGTGAAAACACAATGCGTCCGGTCCAGCATTACAAATATCCTGACGAAATTATGATTTTTCGATTATCAACTTATTACTTTGGAAAAAGTAATCGGCCTGAAAAAAATACCAGAATAATTAAAATCTGAGAGTAACTTGACATAATGGTGTCACTACTGCCTGCTACAGTCTGATCCATCAAGCCTGGGAACAGTCCCCGGCAAACTTCATACAAGCGGAGAAAAAATGCTATGGAACAGGTCAAAAGAGAGAGTTTTAAAGTAACCGGCATATCAGTACGGACCACCAACAGTCACGAGATGAATTCACAGACAGGCAAAATTGCCAGGCTTTGGCGGGATTTTACAGACATCCACAGCAAGGCGGGACAGCAACCGGCACTCGTATATGGAGTCTATTCGGGCTATGCCTCGAACCAGCACGGAGAGTTTGATGTAACCGCTGCAGTCGTCGGCGATTTTTCCCATGTGAATCGAAGGGAATTGAAGATTCCTGCCGGCAACTTCCTGCGATTCGCGAAAAATGGGCCATGCCCTGAAACGGTCATAGCCCTGTGGCAAGAGGTCTGGAAATTTTTCGAAGAAAAGGGCGCGCCCGAGCGTGCCTATCTCGTTGACTTCGAAGAGTACACCGGCCCAGAGTCGGTGGCCATTTTTATCGGTATAAAGGAGGGGACATGAAAAATCTCAGTAAAAGTGAGCTCGTTGCCGCCTGCGGTATCTACTGCGGCGCATGCCACAGATACAAGAAGGGTTCGTGCCCAGGTTGTGCAGAAAACATCAAGGCCACCTGGTGTAAAATACGAAGTTGTACAAAGGAAAATGGCTACCACACCTGTGCGGAATGCACTGAATTTTCCGACGTGCAGGCCTGCCGGAAATTCAACAACATTTTCGCAAAAATCTTTGCCTTGATCTTCAGGTCGGACCGCAAGGCCTCACTGTCGCTGATTTCCAAAATTGGCGTCGAGGCTTACGCCCTGGAAATGGAGGAAAAAAAATTACCGGTGCTCAAACGGCGATAGTTTTGGATCTTGCGGAGGATGGTGCTTCGAAGTTCAATCAGTTGGCTTCTTTCTTCTTACTCAAGGAGCCAGCAAAAGACATGCTGATATTGGCGTAACTTGCCAGGAATTCTTTTATCAATTCACGTCGTTCAGCTATTTTCATTCGCCAATAACAGGGGCTGAGCATTAAAATGCTTATTGCTTCTTGTGTTTTCATCCCTCCCCTCCCTGGAAAAGATTATTTGGTTTCTCTCTTTATCGACAGAGGCAGGGAATTTCTTTATATTGTGTCGGTACTATTCTCCTCCCCCTTAACCTGAAGGCTCAGCACATGTTATTTTCATCCCGATTGCCGGAAAGCCTCGAACTGAATGAATTCACGAAGATTCTCGAAGAAAAAAAAGCAACCGGCCACAAGATCCTCGACCTCACCCAGGCAAATCCAACAACCGCAGGTTTCGCCTTTGCTTCTGCCATCCCCCTCCCTTCCATAAGCGACGTCTCACACCGCTACGAGCCGGCGGCCCAGGGCATGAAAGGGGCTCGGGAGGCAATCAGAGGCTATTACCGGGACAACAAACATGGTCTCATCGACAGCGACGACCTCCTGCTCACCGCCAGTACCAGCGAAGCCTACAGTTATTTAATGAAACTGCTGACCGATCCCGGCGACGAGATTCTCATCCCCGCCCCCAGTTATCCGCTCTTTGATTTTCTGGCGACGCTTGAAAACGTAAGGCCAAGCCGCTATCTATTGCGTCAAGATGCTGCAGGCCATTGGCGCATAGACTTCACCTCGCTTGAGCAGGAAATTTCCCGGCTGACCAGAGCGATTGTCGTGGTCAATCCCAATAACCCGACGGGATCCTATATGACGGCTGAGGAACTAAAAAAACTTTCAGATCTCTGTCAAGCCCATGAATTGGCTCTGATTGTAGACGAGGTGTTTCTTGATTATGAAAACCTTGGCGGCCCGGAAAAACCCTGTTCGGCAATTGCAAGCGACACCACCTTGACCTTCACCCTTAGCGGATTTTCCAAGATCCTGGCACTGCCGCAGGCAAAACTGAGCTGGATTCACGTCCATGGTCCGGAGCCGACAAAGGCCATGGCAAAACAGCGTCTGGAGTTTATCGCCGACACCTATTTATCGGTGGGCAGTATAATCCAGCACGCTGCTGCCTCGCTGTTTTCCTGCCAGGGAGCCATTCAGAAAGAGATTCTTGACAGAATCCAGGCAAACGAATCCTTGTTGCTGGCAGAAATAGGCGTCGATCCCTCCCTTCGTGAGGGCGGCTGGTACGCGATTATCAACCTGCCGGAAAACGTCAGCGACGAAGAGTGCTGCCTGGATCTTTTGCAACAATCATCTCTGATCGTCCATCCCGGATATTTTTACGACTTTGTCGAGAGCAACCGGATTGTCGTGAGTCTGATAACTCCGGAGGAGGACTTCCGCCAGGGTCTACTTCTGCTGCAATCGTATCTCAATTCACAGCATGACAGGTGACTACAGGTTCGAGAAGTCTAACTGCCGCCATGTGTGCCTCAGCTCTCCTGGATTCGACAATACGATTCCCGAGTGAGAAGCAGCATGACGACAGCAAGAGCCGTACTCACCACAAACCAAACAAAAGCTGAAGTGAAGGCGGCACTGTTGTATATCCTGACGCCATTCTGCAGCACCCCATCCCAATGATTGTCGAGGATTTTCCCCAACATCGGCTGCATGATCGCGGCCACACCCAGCACCGACATATTAACAAATCCTCCTGTTGCTCCGGAGGCCCCGGGATGGTTTACCTCTCTGGCAAAGGCGAAACCGATGATGACCGAACCTGAGGAAAAGCCGATAGCCGCAAGCAGCGGATAAAGAAGAGTCGGTGATATCTCGAAGAAAAGGAACACCGACCACAGCAGGGTGGTGCAAATTGTACTCAGGAGATAGGGCAACCTTCGTAATCCTATGCGATCGGACAGCGCTCCGAGTAATGGCCCACCCATGGCCCAGGCAATAAGCATGGTTGAGGTGATAGTTGCAGCCTGAGTTCTCTCCAGGCCGTGTACCTGCATGAGATACGGCACTCCCCAGAGACCCGCAAAAACCAGAACAGGGGCTGTCGAGAAACCGCCGGCAAAGAATAACAGCCAGGTAGCCCTCCTGCATACCACCGACTTGAGAGCGGCAAATACCGGCAGATTTCCATGGTTTTGTACCGAGGCATGGGCATAGCTTTTAAAGCCGTATTCGCGCGGATCATCGCGGACAACAAGCCATATCACCACTGCGGTAATAAGGGTAATTACTCCGCTTGCGGTCATTGCCGTCCTCCATCCCACCACTGCCACCGCCTCTGACAGCGGCACACCTGCCAGTACCCCGCCAATGTTGCCAAACAGCAGTGAAACGCCGGTAACCGATGCAAACTTATTGGTCGGAAACCAATGTCCGGCAAGTTTCATACATGTTACAAAGGCCACCGCCACAGAAGCGCCGATAAGAAATCTACCGGCATAGGCAAATGGAAGGCTCGGCCCCCAGGCAAAGATGAAGACACCTATGGCAAAGATAATACAGGCATAACTGCTGAGCCGACGCGGGCCAATTTTGTCTGCCAACAAACCGCTGGGGATCTGCATCGCCGCATAGGAATAAAAATAGGCAGCTGAGAGGTTTCCCATGATCGCGCCATTGATATTGAAATCGCGCATCAGTTCATCGACCATGACGGCTGGAGCCATTCGCTGAAAAAAGCCGAGGAGATAAAGAGTTGCCACCAAACCCCACATGAGCCAACCAAGCCACGCAGGCGGGTAGCCTTTCATTTCCTTTGTTAGTTTGCTATCCATTTAGAATCCCGTTTACCGGGCTTTGCCAGGTTTTGAAACACTGAACAGCTTTAAAAACTTGCCGGGAATGGCGGTCTCGAAGCGACAGAGCTTGCCGGTTTTTGGATGGGTAAAAGCCAAGACCTGGGCGTGCAAGCCCATGCGACGAAGGGGATTCTGGCTTGAGCCATACTTGTCGTCCCCAATGATCGGGTGCTTGATATCCTGCATATGTACCCGAATCTGGTGCTTTCTTCCGGTGTCCAGGTTCAGTTTCAATAACGATAACATACCATTGTCACGAAGTTTTTTATAATGAGTAATGGCCTTTTTGCCAAGCTGTGAGCTTTGGTGCGAATACACTATGAGGGCTGCACTTTCCTTTAACCAGGAGGTGACGGTCCCCTCAGGCGGTTCGACCAGCCCCTCGACAACGGCAATGTAGGTGCGCTCTGCAATGGTTGTTTCCCAGGTTTCTTGTATCTGATGCTTGATTTTTTCGTTTTTGGCAAAAAGCAAAAGACCTGAGGTTTCCCGATCAAGACGGTGGATGATGAAGATCTTATTCTGAGGGTCCTGCGCCTTGACGTAATCGCTCAGCATCGCATAAGCGGTTTTCCGTTTTTCCTTATCGGTGGCGACTGTCAGAAGGCCGGATGGCTTATCGATAACAATGAGATCCTCGTCTTCATGGATAATTTTTAGTTCCTGTCCCGGCTTATGCGCGGCTGCAGGGTCCCAGCGAACCTCAACCTTTTGGCCGGGACGGAGCGGATGATCGAATTGGCTGACCGGCTTTTCTTCAACAAAAACCTGCTTGTCCTTAAGCACTGCTTTGACGATGTTACGACTTTTGTTTGGCAACCTGGCAAGCAGAAAGGTCAGCAATGTATCCTCTTTGTCAGTTACCAGGACATCAATCTTCTGCTTGCCGCGGGCAGGACGTTTTCCGGAATTTTTCATCTTTTTCTCAGGGAATTTATTTTATTTTTGCGCTGTTACCAATATTGGTCGTTCCGGCTACCGGCTGATGGCTACGGCCAGACTCCTGAAATCCTGGGTTCTGTTAAAGGCTTCGAGTGCATTAATGAGGTCTTCGTCCCCTTGCCGAATGAATGAACCACCCGGCACCGCCAAACCCTCGTCATTGAGGCCGACGAAAACTGAGATCTTCTTACCTTCTGCCGCAAGCACGGCCCTGGCAACACTCTGCAGGAGCGGCGGAGCGTATAAGCCTGCATGGAAGGCCTCTTCCAGTTTGGTGCTGCGGGCGACATATGTCGGATTGAGGTGCATATTGATGGCCAGATCATAGCGGACGGCAATCCGCGAAAGGTAGGCAATGCCGTTTGCTACATCGCGAACCGCGTCCTCTTCCGATAACTCCGGCACCGGTTTGACCATGAAATAGACCTTCAGGAGAAAACCATGCCGGGCCACATTCTCAGCCATTTTTTCGAAGGTCTGCAGCTCCAGCCCTTTGCAGAAATGATCGTTGCGAATGGTATCGTCAAAGGCCTCGAAGCCGATGGCCAGTTCGAGTTGGGTCGGCGTCCTGCCTTCCTTCAGTGCTCGAGCCAGCACCTCCAATTCCGCCCAATCCACATATTCCGCCCGACTTTCCATGGTCAACACCCTGACATTCGGGCAATGGATGTTCATCTTCGCAAGAAAATACATGAGGGCTGTCGTCGAGAAGGTCTCTTCATCAAGAATCGAGCCGTTATTGGAGATGATGATTTTTCCTAAGTCCTCCTTCTGCTGTGGGATCAGAAGGCAATCGAAGACATAATCTATCTGCTGCATTATCTCGGCAAAACCAACATGGTATTGCGACATCAGAGACGGCAGATTGCAACCCAGACACTCGGCCCAACGGCAGGCCTGCGAATAAAAGACGATAAAGAGGGTCGGCCCTTCCAGGGAATGTTGAAACCAGTGATCGGCCGGCAACTGGTGGTTGTGATTATCCTGAAAACCATAGGTCTTTTGTGCTTTCTGCGTCCTGGTGGCGATCGCCTCGGTTACTGCCTGTCCATTTTTCATGCATTACCTCAGATGCTTGGGAGTCTTAAATAATTACGATTTGCATGAGGTCCCTCTCCCTGTTCTGGCAAGTCAGTACCTTGAGGCCTGAGATGTATCCGCAAACCTTTAAGAAAATTACGTAAAATCTGATCCTTGCAAGGGCGATAATGTTTATGGTCCGGCCTTCGGAATAATGCACTTAATTCATGCGTGCTCATGTGGAGACCGGCAAGACCGATGATTTTCAACATCCCCTCACCCGTCAGGTCGAAGGCGATTTTCAACTTCCGCAAAACAATGTTGTTATTGATGCGCTTTTCCGCCTCTGCCTGCGGCCCTTCTTTTTTACCTCTCCTGTCATTGATCAAACCGTTGAGGAATAATGCCAGCTCGGTGTCGGTGCAATTTTTCATGGTCGGGTCGTCATCTTTTTTCAACCAGTCACAGACCTGCTCGCGGGTGATGTGGTAATCAGCCAGCTTAAAGATTCCAATCATTTTCGAATCACCCAGATCGAGGGTGTAGCGGATGCTGCGGAGTATATCGTTATTGTTCAAAGTGTTTCCTGTTGAGTACCTTAGAAATTCGTTTCTTGATTTTTAAGAACGAATTTCGTGAAGGTACTTATCCCTTTGTTCGGGGTTTAAGTGTTTTCGGGTACCAGAGGACTCTCGCGGTCGCCTGCCTTGTTTATCATACCAGATTTTCTAGCTCTCTGGGTAATCTTGATTGCATTCTCTCGCCACAAGAAAGAGTATTGACAGAACGAATGAAATAAGTAAAAATTACTTACCTGAACATATGTGCAATAGATAGATATTATTTATTTTGTTTTAAAACAGTACATTAAAAAAAATA
The DNA here is from genome assembly GCA_018821785.1 of Pseudomonadota bacterium. Lineage (GTDB taxonomy): Bacteria > Desulfobacterota > Desulfobulbia > Desulfobulbales > Desulfocapsaceae > Desulforhopalus_A. The sequence goes on along the minus strand of JAHJLI010000110.1, from coordinate 2,291 downwards.
TTTCCTTGGTAAGGAATAATTACCACTATGGATAAAAAAACTGTAAACAGCCCACCAGGCAAACTGAAAATTGCCACTGCCATGCGAACTCTGTTGGAAGATCGCACCTTCGAGTCGATCACCATCGCCGAGATTGCAGCGACTGCCGGCGTCACCGAAGGGCTCATTTATAAATATTTCAAAGACCGGCGGGATATTTTGCACCATGTGCTGAAAGAGCACTACGAACAGTTCCTGCTGCAGATAGACAGGGATCTGCAGGGAATCGACGGGGCCCTCAACAAGCTGAAAAAAATTATCTGGTCAAGTATTGAGCGGTATGCAAATCACCGGGTTTTCGCCAGGATCATTCTCCTGGAGGTCAGGAATTCCGAAGGATATTTCCAAAGTGAGGCCTATGCACTGGTACAGCAATTTAATCGCATTCTTATCGGTATTATCAATGAAGGCATCGCCGACGGTGAAATCCGCGACACCCTGCCTCCGGCCTATATCCGTAATGCCATCTTCGGGACCATAGAACACTCCTGCCTGAACCGAATCTTCTTCGATGAACCGGTAGCCACGGCTGATGCTGCAAGATTCATAACCGATCTGCTTTTTCAGGGGATTAAGCGATAGTCGAGAGACATGACTCCTGCCTGACAGGAGTCTGTACCAACCACCAACTAAAAGGATCTACACCATGAAAGATGTTGTCATTGTATCCGGATGCAGAACCGCAATAGGTGCCTTCGGAGGAAGCCTCCGTGACCTGAATGGGGCAATTCTTGCCTCTATAACCATGAAAGAAGCTGTACGTCGGGCCGGTATCGATCCGGTCCTGATCGATGATATCCGTTATGGCTGCTGCATGGAATCCGCCGACACCTTAAACGTCACAAGGGTCGCCTCCCTCATGGCCGGCATCCCGGAAACGGTCACGGCAGTTACCATCAACCGGGTTTGCATCTCCGGCATGGAGGCCGCCATCTCGGGGATGGCAATGATCCAGGCAGGGATGGCCGATATCATTCTCGCCGGCGGAACCGAACATATGTCCAGCGTCCCCTACTCAGTTCCCAGCGCCCGCTGGGGCTGCCGTCTCCAGGACCAGACCTTTGTCGACAACATGATCCATGCCCTGCACTGCGGCTCACACCTCATCCCCCACCCCGAAGACGGCCCGGTGGACTCAAGCAAACCGCCGCTCAGCATGTTCGTCGGCAAGCCCTACATCATGGGCCATACCGCCGAATTCATCGCTCAGCATCTGGGCATTACTCGGCAGGAAATGGATGAGGTTGCGTTGAGAAGCCATAACCAGGCGGAACGGGCGAACCAGGACGGCTCCTTTGCCGAAGAGATCGTGCCGGTAGAAGTCCCCCAGAAAAGAAAGGCCCCGCTCCTCTTCGACAAAGACGAACATTTCCGGCCGGGCATGACCATGGAGATACTGCGTAATCTGCCGCCGGCCTTTGTCCCGGAAATCGGTACCGTTACCGCCGGTAACTCCAGTGGCATAAACGACGGTTCGACGGGCATGATCATCATGTCGGCCGACAAAGCCAAAGAACTGGGCCTTCAACCGATAGCCAGGATAAAGGCTATCGCCAGGGGCGCCTGCCACCCATCGGTCATGGGGCTTTCGCCGGTCCCGGCTGTTCGCAATCTCCTCAAATCCTCCGGCCTGGCCTTAAAAGATTTTCAGCTCATCGAAGTCAACGAAGCCTTTGCCGCCCAGTATCTTGGCTGCGAAAAAGAACTGGGGCTGAACCGCGAGATCACCAATGTCAACGGTTCAGGCATAGGCCTTGGTCACCCAGTGGGCTCAACAGGTGCAAGAGTCATGGTCACTCTCATGTATGCCATGAAAAAGCGGGGTAAGTCCCTGGGGCTGGCCACCTTGTGCGGTGGTGGAGGCGTTTCTATGGCCTGTGCCATTGAGATGCTTTAAGGGAGGGATTATGACAGACAAAAAAATATTTTCAGGCGGTGACTTTCTTACTCGGCAAATTTCCTGCCAGGATGTTTTTACCCCCGAAGATTTTACCGACGAGCATAAGCAGATTGCCGATACCACTGAGCAATTCGTTATCAACGAAATCCAGCCGATCAACGGAGAAATCGAGGCGAAAAACTTCGATCTCCTGCTGCAGAAACTAAAAAAATGCGCCGAGCTCGGACTGATGATGATCGATGTCCCGGAAGAGCACGGGGGACTGGCACTCGACAAGGTGACGAGCATGCTGGTCACGGAAAAAATGGCTTTTTCCTTAAATTTCGGTCTGACCTATATGTGTCATACCGGT
>JAHJLI010000109.1 GCA_018821785.1 Pseudomonadota bacterium | reverse complement strand
TCGACAGGCCTGGCTGTCACGGCGCTTGCGGAGCAAGCCCCGCGCCATCTATTCAGACCCGCCAACTGAGCTTGGACGTTATGAGAATTTGGAGGCCAAATGAAATATGATGACGCTTCATGGCATTATGGTGGGGACTATCCGAAGGAATTACCTGTCCAAAATGCCTTTACGCACATAGGAATATTTTTGGCGTGGGCCATTGAGAGTGGCTTAGCGGGAGAACTACACACCGATGAGAGGCCTGAAGAAATTGACGCTTTGCTAGAGCGGAAAATGACAGGGGCTGAGTTTCTGGAAAGAAATTGTGATGGTAAATTCACTGACGAAGACCTTAATGAGATAGGGAATAAGTTCGCAGCAAAATTCTATGAGGATTATTATTTCGATCTATATGTAGACGTGACCGATCCTGATGATAAATTTGAATCGGTTTATCATGTGCCCAATTCTTGGGAAACCTATGAAAAAGTGGCCCCACTTATTTCTAAGGCCTTCAAGAAATGGAAAAAAAAGAACTCCTAACAAGGCGCTGCAGCCGACGGACCTGCCTGACACGGTCCTTGCAAAGCAAGCACCGCGCCAGTCAGACCCGCCAACTGAGCTTGGACGTTAGCTCCAGAAGAGAGGAGAATCCAAATGGGATTTTTCAGCATTTTTAAAAAAAATAAAGAAAAAGAAAATTCTCCAGAGGAACATGCCTTTATCCTTACTCTAAATTTATCCAATAATGAGTATGGCGAAGAGGATGAAAGAAATTCGATCCATGAGTTGTCAGACCTGATTGCAAAGGCTATCGAAACAGCAGGGGTTGGAGAATTTGATGGAGATGAATTTGGAGAAGGGAAATGTACGCTCTACATGTACGGTCCAAATGCAGATGAGTTGTTTGATGTGGTTCACCCTTTGCTAAAGAACTCCCCATTGTCGACAGGAGCTATTGGGATTAAAAGATATGGTGAAGCATCAAATCCCGATGCTAATGAGAAACAAGTGAAATATTAAGCTAACAAGGCGCTGCAGCCGACGGACCTGCCTGACACGGTCCTTGCAAAGCAAGCACCGCGCCAGTCAGACCCGCCAACTGAGCTTGGACGTTAAGAACACTTTAAGGAGGCAAAATGCCATTTCCTGTTGAAGCGAAGTACATTGAGGCGACAGAGGAGAAACTCAAAGCTATTTTCCCTGAATCTTTTAAAGATGCCATGATGAAGGACAATGGGGGTACTGTCTTTGTCGAGTACGAGGATGACGACGAAGCCGAAGATTGGGAACTCTACCCTTTCTTGGATAAAACAGATTATAAAAGGGAATCAAGAACCTGTAACGACATTGTGCTTGAAACAGGTGAAGCAAGGAAATGGTCTGGTTTTCCACAAGATGCAGTGGCAATTGCAAGCAACGGGTGTGGTGACCAAATGATATTTCTGAAGGAGGATGGCTCTGATAATTTGGAAAATACGATCTACTCTTGGGATCATGAAACTAGAGAAATCTATGAGGTTTGTGACGACTTCTCCGAGCTAAAAAAGGAGTAGGCTGTTCTTAACAAGGCGCTGCAGTCGACAGGCCAGGCTGTCACGGCACTTGCAAAGCAAGCACTGCGCCAGTCAGACCCGCCAGCTGAGCTTGGACGTTGAGGAAAAAAGGAAACGCTATGAATAAACTCGACGAAGACATCAAAGAGCTGCAAATACGTTTGGAGGGTGGCTCAATACAGCGAGCATATAGAGGAATTGTTTCTTATATGTCTCGATTGCGAACAGTGTTTGCCGGTCAACAAGGTGAACGCACGCCATCAGGGATATACCAAGGTTATTTCGATATGACCTACTTCGCGCTGTTTCCTGATACCCTAAAGGTTCGTGATCTCAAGCTTGCCATCGTCTTCAACTACGAAACGTTCTATTTCGAAGTCTGGCTTGCTGCGCGGAATCGAAAGTTGCAGAAACATTATTGGAAACTATTTCTCAACGCTGGTTACAATAAACACTCACTCATTGAGCCCACAGTTGGAATTGATGCAATAGTGACGGCCGTGCTTAAAGAAAAATTTTCGTTTGAAGATGAAAATAGCCTGACAACGCAAATCATCGAGAGTGTCATGGCTTTTGAAAGAGATATCATAGTGTTCTTGAATGAAGTGGATGCACAGGATAATTCATGAAGCCTGACAATGAATTGGAGCCTACCAAAGGGGCGGCTCTTCCAGTAATTAACAAGATTTGTCGGCAAAATGCCTCTTTGGCGGCTCAATTCCGACGTTGTGCATTAAAGGTAATCCATGCCCGTAGCATCAATTGAAAACGGAAAGCATTATGTCTGGGGTGGCAATTGCGACGGCTGGCACCTTGTAGCGTCGTCGAATCTCAGTGTGATTCAAGAGCGAGTGCCGAGCGGTGCATCTGAAGTCCGCCATCTACACAACAAGGCCGAGCAGTTCTTTTACGTCCTTCGTGGCATTGCTACGCTCGAAGTCGCGGGTACTAATTACGTGCTAAGGCCGAATGAAGGTTTCCACATATCAGCCGGTGTGCCCCACACTTTGAGCAATGAGCATGAAAAAATGCTTGAGTTCTTGGTGGTATCAACTCCACCAAGTCACGGAGACCGTGAAAATGCATGAACAGGCGTTCAAAACGGATACCCAAAGCTCCGCCAATTTTGCGCAATGTCCTGCGCACATTTTATTACACAAAACCGGCTCCACTTTGGGCGCCGTTTACCTTGGTGTTCGCTTCAAAGAAAAAAACATCGGTTCCTCTGGTATGTCCAATTTCGGTAGATCTTGAATGGAAGGGGCCCTTTATGTGGCCAGGCATCGTGGGAGGACCTTTGGATTATTTGATGATCCGAGTTTTGCGATGCAGTGTGGCATTTGCCTCTGGACTGTTGAACATGCCAAGGGCTATCTGATCTTTACACCCCAGGATACAGGGGGATTAAGAACACCCGCACAAACCTGCGCGAAGGGAGAGCGTTTATACATCCCAATCTGCGGGATTGGCTGTGTTAAAGCGGCTGATCTTTTTCGACGTATCCCCGCTCATTTGATAATAGGTCCCCTGGAATATGTTCCATCTGCACAGATCAATAGGCGTAACCTCTGACGCATTGACCGTGCCTACGGATCCAGCCTTTTCCAGCCCCGCTGCTACGAGCTCAGAGCAGAAGAACTTGCTAAAATCTTCTTCGTTGTATCCAGGGCCGTGTAACCCAAAGGGCAGCTTGTCCAGCACATCTATGACTGATTTGATGCCTTGCGGTGTGTCATACTCCTTTCTCGCTTCAGACTGATCGAAGAGAAAATTATAGAATGCCACCGCATCAAATCTGTTTTCCCTGATTTCCGAGCTCAGCGGCAGCCACCATATTTCCCCGGTATAGTCAGTAAGGCGAGCACTGAGCCTGGAGATATTTACCCCATTAAAACCATTTATGGTTGTTGTCTCGATGATCTGATTAAAAAATCGATCCGTTGTATCTTCGACCACTTTTGTTTGAAGAATGACCCCCACATGAGAGACATCTGAACATGTTGCGAATTTTATTAACTGAGAAAAGTTTCCTTTTCCTCCAAACGCGATAACATCACCCGGTTTCATTTGGTTGCGTGCTTCTGCATAGGTAATTTGCTCAACAGACATCGGTAAATCTCCTTGTTGGGGTTCTTGGGCCGTGTAAATTATTTCCAGGATGCTGGTCAATTGGCGCAAAACTAAATGTGAACAGCTCGAATTAGTAGTATTCAGTTCTCTCATTGTAAAGACATTTTCCTGCAATTAAAGTGAATACTGACCCGTAAGGATGGGGCCACTGGAGTTGATGGGAAGAGCGGATGAGAGTAGGGAGAGAACCTGGAGGGAAACCTTCAGAACCTGCTCAACCGAGCGAAGTCCGGGACCTGTCGAGCTCCACCCGCCCCATCCCTGAGGCTGCAGGTATTGCGCACGAGCTGCAGATTTCAGATCATCTCTTTTTACCGTTTTGGTTGTGTGATTACCGGGGGGTTTATTGGCACTGGTTGGTGGTGCCGGGGGTGGGGAAGTCTCCCGCTTCGTCGATGGTGCAGGTGCCTCCAGCTGTGTCGCCGTCGGTGGTGAGGGCTTCGGAGGTGATGAGGGAGTTGATGACGGTGCTGGCATCTTCGCTGAGCAGCGTGACCGTGTGATCATTGCCCGCGTCGAAGAGAGCGGGGGTGTTGTCCACGAGGAAATAGCCGTGGGGGGCAACCACGGCGGTCTCAAAACCTGCGACCGAGGCGAACTGAACCGTGACTTCAACGGTTGGGCCGTCGGCCACCTGGAGGTAGCAGCCCGCCAGGGAGGCGGTGGCGTCGGTGGTGTTGAAGATCTCCAGCCAGTCCCCCGTGGTGATCCCGGCGACACCACAGTCGGCGTCCTTGTGGCACACTTCGTTGAGGACAAGGGCGCTCGCGTCACAGACGGCATTGGTGGTGCACCCGGTGGTGTCAAAGGTGCAACTTGTGGTGCAGCCGAGGGTGCCTCCTGTGAAGATGGAGTTTATCTCCTGGCAGGTATCGGTAACCGTTACCATGGGATCACACTCCTCGTCGTTGTCCAGGAGCCCGTCGCCGCAGCGGTCTTGCTCGTTGGCGGCGCCGAAGGTCTCGACGCAGCGCATGAAGGTTGAGGAGCCATCGGGGATTCGGCACCAGGAGACTGTGGCCTGGGAGTCCCCGAAGACCACCTGATCCCGAAGGGCCACGCTGTCGTCCAGGAGGGTGAGGGTCTCTCCCTCTGCGGCGATCCCGAAGGGGTGCTGACCCGCAGCGGTGCCCTTGATGATGACAAGAAATTCCCCCGGTGCGAGGGTCGTGCCCTGGGCGAAGACGAGCTTCTCCGAGTCCAGGGCAGGGTCGTAGCTCGCGGCGTTATCGGCCATCACGTCGTCGGTGAGGATCCAGCCGCTCAGGTCCGCGCTCTGGGTGCCCGCGTTGAAAAGCTCCACGGTGTCATCACCCGAGGAGGTGAACTCGTTGATGACCACGGCGGTGTTCCCGTTGTTGGTGTTGTTTGTGTTGTTGGTATTATTAACGTTGTTGGTGTTGTTGACGTTGTTTGAATTGTTGGTGTTGTTGATATTATTGGTGTTGTTGTTTGCCGCCGAGTTGTCGTCGCAGGCAACGAGGAGGAGGGCAAAGCCGAGGCAGAAAAGTGTGGTTCTCATGGAAAAACTCCTGTCAGGGCGTGGCGTGCGCGCCTCAGGGGGCCTGAACGTATGGTCGGGCCTGTTTCAGGTAGATGGTTCGGGAGGCTCCGTAGAGCTTGAATTCCATATCCAGGGCGAAGAGCCCCGTGTCCTTGTTGTACAGGGCTGCAAAATGGGCGTGTGCCGCGGCGGCGGCTTCG
>JAHJLI010000108.1 GCA_018821785.1 Pseudomonadota bacterium | reverse complement strand
TATGTGCCGTAGCCGACGGATTGATTACGCCGCAGAATGCTGTAAAGCTTTTCTGTCGACCCGGAAAAATCAAAAAGGAGCTTCATGGTGTAATTGACTTGATAGGTATCACCTGCCCCTATGTATTGACGTACTGCTCCAAGCGCCTCGATAAACTCCTCTTTTCGCATATTGGGCCTGATATTGTCGACGGAGCAATGAACATCGTCCAGGGGGCATGACCGATCAAAAGGAAAATCGTTTTCCCCTGTAGAATGGCTAAAAATAAATGGTTTTAAAAAAACCCCGAGATCGGCAAGAACAGTTCTGCTATCGGAAAGCCGGATGCTGCCTTGAGATATTCCACCCCCAAGCATTGCCCCGAATTCATAGCCGACCCAGCCGGCCAGGAAGTAACCATCAGCCAGCCGCTGCTGGAGGTCACCCAGGTACTTTTCAAGACTCTCTCCACCTCTGCATATCAATCGATCGACAGGATTAAGAAAGAGAAATGACTGGGAGTTTTCCGGGTCAGGGCGGGATGTGTCAAGAAACACAAATTCCTCCTGACGAGACAAAAAGCCCAGGAGTTTTTCCAAGTCCGGATCTTGCATTCGCAACATAAATATATCCTTATAAACGCAGAAATCTGCTCTTTGACAATCCTGATACACTACATTGGCAGTAAGGGCAACCGCCTGACCGTTATTTGGTTTTATTTATACCTGCAATCAACAATTCTGATTCCTTGCAGCTACTGCAAAAATAACCTCAAGTGTTGGAGGAAAAACGCGCCGAATTTGTTGTAATTCGATGCGCCTTAGACTACAATTGCCGGGTATTTCTTTGCTGAGCTGCACGGACCCCACAGAATATTTAAAACTATTTCATAAGTTTTTGCCATGTTGCTCGCACAACCCTAAGTAATTCCAAAGGAGATCAAATCATGTCGCGAAAGATGGTTACGATTGACGGCAACCAGGCGTGCACCCATGTCGCCTATGCCACAAGTGAGGTTATCACTCTCTACCCCATTACCCCGTCAACCCCGTTGGCTGCGGAGGCAGATTCCAAGTCCGCCGTTCTACAAAAAAATATCTGGGGAACAGTGCCCGTTGTAAACCAGATGCAATCCGAGGCCGGAGTTGCTGGTTCAATACATGGTTCTCTCGCTACCGGCGCGCTGTGCACAACTTTTACCGCCTCCCAGGGATTGTTGCTGATGATCCCTAATATGTATAAGATCGCCGGTGAGCTCACCCCGACCGTATTCCACGTGACGGCACGAGCCATCGCCTGCCAAGGTCTCTCCATCTTTGGCGACCACGGCGATATTAATGCCGCCCGCCAAACCGGCTGGGCCATGCTTTGTTCACAAAACGTCCAGGAAGCGATGGATATGTCCCTGATCGCTGTCCAATCGACCCTTGCCACTAGAATTCCTTTCATTCACTTTTTTGACGGTTTCCGAACATCTCATGAAATTCAGAAGATAGAGGAAATCAGCTACGACCAGATGAGTGCGATGATCGACGAAGAATTGATTTTCGAACATCGCCACCGGGCTCTCTCTCCCGACAACCCGACTATCCGCGGCACCGCCCAGAATCCTGATGTTTATTTCACCGGACGCGAAACAGTTAATAAGTACTACAATGCAGTTCCCGCACTCGTGCAGGAGACCATGGACAAGTTTGCCGGATTGACCGGCCGTCAATATCATCTTTTTGACTACCATGGTGCCCCTGACGCTGAAAACGTTATCGTGATGATGGCCTCCGGCTGTGAAACTGCTGCCGCCACCATCGATTATCTCATCGCCCAGGGCGAGAAAGTCGGAATGGTACTGGTCCGTCTCTACCGTCCGTTTGACTGCAAGGCTATGGTCAATGCCCTGCCATCAACAGTTGAGAGAATCACCGTCCTCGATCGTACCAAGGAGCCAGGTTCCTCAGGCGATCCTCTGTATCTTGACGTGCGGGCAGCAGTCGGTGAAGCCTCCGAGTCCAATACGACAATCTATCCGCCAAATATTCTCTCGGGACGATATGGCCTCGGCTCGGCGGAATTTACCCCGGCCATGGTCAAGGCAGTTTTCGACAACATGAACTCAATGTCACCGAAAACGAAATTCTGTGTCGGACCGCATGACGATGTGACCTACTCCAGCCTCAACTTCGACCCTGCATTCAATATCGAAGGCCAGGATGTGTACCGGGCAATGTTCTATGGTCTTGGTTCAGACGGAACTGTCGGTGCCAACAAAAACACCATCAAAATCATCGGCACCGAGACCGACAATTCGGCTCAGGGTTACTTTGTCTATGATTCGAAAAAATCCGGCTCGATTACCACCAGCCATCTGCGTTTCGGCAAAACCCCGGTTATCGCACCTTACCTTATCAACAAGGCCAACTTCATCGCCTGTCATAACTTCACCTTCTTGAAACAGGTAGATATGCTCGCCAACCTTGAAGAAGGTGGCACCTTCCTCCTGACTACCAACTTCGACAAGGACACTGTCTGGAAGGAACTTCCCGGAAAGGTGCAAAAAGACCTCGTGGCCAAGAACGCCAAGTTTTATATAATCGATGCCGTTTCCCTTGGTCTCGCCTTGGGACTGGGTGCCCGCATCAACATGATCATGCAGACCGCCTTCTTCCTGATTTCCGGCATTCTCACCCAGGAACAGGCAATAGCCGCAATTAAAAAGGCCATATACAAAACGTATGGCAAAAAAGGCGACAAAGTAGTGCAGATGAACTACGGCGCCGTCGATGCAGCGGTAAAAAACATTACCCAGGTTCCGCTCAGTGACAAGCTCGATGGCCAGGCGATGCCGTCGGTAGTGCCCGACCATGCACCAAAATTTGTCAAAGAAGTTACTGCGAGAATCATTGAGGGCAACGGCTACAAACTCAAAGTTTCCCAGATTCCTGCAGATGGTACCTGGCCGACAGGCACAACCCAATACGAAAAACGCAATATAGCAGTGGCCGTTCCACGGTGGCTGCCGGACAACTGTATCCAATGCGGGCAATGTTCTCTGGTTTGCCCACACGCGGCCAACCGCATTAAAATTTTCCCGGAACAAAAAGATGCCCCGAAAGCCTTTATTACGAAAGAGGCGGTCGGCAAAGGTTTCAAAGACAAGAAATTTGCCCTGCAGATTTTCACCGAAGATTGCTGCGGTTGCACCCTGTGCGTCAGTGTCTGCCCGGCAAAAACCAAAGCCCTGGAAATGATCCCGAACAGCGAAGAAATTCGTCTGACCCAAGCAAAAAATGTCGAATTCTTCCTCAGCCTG
>JAHJLI010000107.1 GCA_018821785.1 Pseudomonadota bacterium | reverse complement strand
TGGTGATCGCGCTTATAACCCTCATGTGGAAAGACCTAAAAAGTGAGATCCGCGACGGAAAAAACGAATGGCGGCAAGAACTACACAAAGTCAAATCCGAAGGCGAACGCGACCGCGATATACTTTGGCAGGCAATGCGCGATTGCAAGAATGATTGTTGCCCAGCAAGAAAGGTGCATAATGACTGACCATTACAATATTGCCTTTGAAAAAACCATGGGCCACGAAGGCCGGGGCCTGCTGTCAAACGACAAACAGGATCGCGGCGGACAAACCTATTCGGGTATTTCGCGGGTGTACTGGCCTGACTGGATAGGCTGGAAACTGGTTGACGAGTGGATCCGGACCGGGGAAACCTTCCCTGTCTTGGTCGATATGGTGAAGGACTTTTACCGGGTGAATTTCTGGAACCGCATCCAGGGCGATAAACTGGCCGAGTTATCCCCTGAGGTCGCTTATGAGGTTTTTGACTCAGCGGTAAATATGGATGTGACCCAGGCAATCAGGTTTCTCCAGGCCGGACATAATGTCGGATCAGGTGGAGCTTACGAGCTGCTTGTCGATGGCCAGCTCGGGCCGGTTACTCTGGCAACGCTCAAGGTTTATCTGTCAACACAACCCGGCAGTTTTACCGTTAATGAAAAGATCCTTTTGAACTGCATGAACGGCGAGCAATACATTTTTTACAAGAACAACCCTCAGCATAAACGCTACCGGGGATGGTTTCGGCGGCTGTGATTTGATCGAAAATTACAGGTTGGGATAATGCTATGACAAATAAAACCTGGTTTGTAACAGCAAAAATCATCGCTGGGCAAATCCCATAAAAACAAAAAGGTTCGTCTTGGGGTATGTTTCCCCAACATACCCCAAGACGAACCTATGTAAGTGGTCGGGAAGAGAGGATTTGAACCTCCGACCCCAGCGTCCCGAACGCTGTGCTCTACCAGACTGAGCCACTCCCCGACGCATTGATTCTAATTCTCATCACCGGTTTAAACTCTTAAAAATAGTGTTTGCGTGTTTTTTGCAAAGTATTTTCATAAAGAGCTTTCTAGGCCCCGTAAGGGGTATCGTAAAAAAGTCTGCTTTTCGGGCTCAGGACAAGAGTCCTCTTTTTTACTTCCCGGAGATTACATATAACGTTCTGTCAAATATCATAATCCGTGTCTCATGTCCAGCCATTTCTTGTTCATCCAGGCCGGACAACTGCATATTCACATCCGTCTCAGTGTTGAGTTACAAGCCCTCAATGTCAACCCACTGCCCCGTGACCACGGATTCCCGGCTGGCATGACAAACCTTGACCGCAGCCAGCCCCTCCCTTCCCGGAATAGGATTTTTTTTCCTGCCATTAAGAAAAGTATTCCAATCTTCCAACAATGGCAGGATAGTCGGCCCCGGTTGTTCGACAGGCAGGCTAATAACATGCGAACCCTCGATTTTCTCTAGGGTACCATGGATCTGATCTCCGTGCAGTTGTCCTTTTTCGCAGATAAATTCATATCTGCCTGTTCGCGCCGGGCTGATCTTGCTGGCATCAATGGCTCCAACACAACCATTGCTGAGGATCACCTCGGCGACAACTACATCCTCCAGATGAGGATTGAATATTTTCCGTGCAACTGCACGAACTTTCACAATCTCCTCCCCGGTAATAAACCGCAGGGCATCAAAGAGATGTACCGCGGTATGAAAGATTACTCCCCCGCCGGCTAATTCCGGCTGCTCCAGCCAAACCAGCTTCGAAGGCTCCAATCGGTGATTAGCGGAAATTGAATACAGCCTACCAAGAGTCGGTAGGTTAGCCCTAAGAGCACAAATGACACTGTTGTATCTGAGCGTCTGAGCAACAGTAAGCGGCACATCGGCCCTGTCAAAAAGTTCGACCAGTTTTTGAGCTTCCTGGAAATCGGTTGCGAGCGGCTTTTCTATTAGGAGTGGCTTTCTCATTTCCACACAAAGCCGACCAATCTCCCCATTCAAGTTTGGGGTAACAGCGCTGATCACCGCATCAACACGGTTGCAACACACAAGATCTCGCCAATCAGAAAAAAGCGTGGTATCCCAGGCCAGGGCCTGTTCTTTGGCCATCTCGGAACGCCTGCTGATCGCCGCAAGATGAAAACGAGTACCAAAATCCTCAACAATATGGTTGGCATAGCGGCTGCCGTGTTTTCCGGTACCGATGATACCGACCCCTATTTCACCTTGCATTCATTCACCCCGGAAAGAAATATTTTTCAGCCTTTACATACCCCGCTTTTTTATCCATTTTTGCTTATTATATGGGGAATATGCCCTGCCCGTCAACTTTAACAGCCAACCGGCAGGGCCTTGCCTTTTTCCCTACCTTCCTTTCTTGTCGCAGACTGCCCACCTTGCTGCAGGGACCGCAGTTTTCATCACCCTCGACCAGTTTCTGATAACGGCCTGAAAGGCATCCCAGTCCTTAATCCCCAAAAGTGCCTGTTTCGCGTACGCCAGTTCTTTCCTGTCCATTTGCAAATCCTCCAAATTAAGGAACGGCATCGGCCCGGCGAGCAACAAAAAAAGCCCCCGGACCAAATGCGATTTGGTCCGGGGGCCCTGATTTCACCACAGACATGTTACTTTTTCTCCCTGATCCACGGGGAGAACAGCATAAAAGGTCAGGGCAGGTATTCTGACTTCCGGATCAGCCTACTCATCGCGCCTTCCCGATATTTACCATCAGTGGCATGTGCGATTTTCGTCCCCGGTTACAGCGGCGGGCCCGTTCCGGATTCACACCGGATTCCCTGGTGATGTCTTGGTGACACCCTGACAGAGAATTGTTTATCCCGAAACCGGTTGTAAGTCAAGTACCGATTGCCGGCAACCGGACCCCTGGCGGTATTGACTACAGCGCCTGCACTCTTTTGATCTCTTCAAGCATCTTCCGGCCTCCGCCGGACAGAATTTTTTCACCAACTCTGGTCCCCAACTCCGCCGGGTCCTTGGCGGAGCCTTTTTCCGTGACCCTAAGGATTTTCGTACCGTCAAGACTTGCCAATCCGGCAACAAGGGTGAGTTCATCCCCGGCAAGTACAGCATAACCAAAAGCCGGAATACTGCAGCCGCCTTCTAGTTTTTTCAGAAAAGCCCGTTCCGCCAGGAGGCAGATCTCGCTGGTTCTGTTATTGAGGCACTGGCGAATTCTAGTCAGCTTCTCGGGGGCTAAGGAGGTTGCCGCCTCGATGGCGATGCAGCCCTGACCGACAGGAGGCACGAACTGTTCTGTGTCGAATTCCTTTATTATCATATGGTCGTATCCCATACGCGTCACCCCGGCATAGGCAAGTATCAGGGCGTCGCAGGCGCCCTCTTGCATCTTGCGGATTCTGGTTTGCAAATTGCCGCGCATCTCGACAATCTCCACGTGAGGATAAAAATGTCTAAGAAAGGCTCGTCTCCGTACCGACGAGGTGCCGACAACAAGCGGCCGCTGAGGGTCAGAGATGTCAATCGACCGGTCGGTTCCAAGCAGCACATCGTTGACCTTTTCCCGAGCCGTGAAGGCGATCAGGACAAAGCCCTCCGGCAACTGCGACTGCATGTCCTTGGCACTGTGCACAGCTATGTCGGTTGCCCCGCCGGCCAGTTGCTCCTCGAGTTCGGCGGTAAAAACTCCTTTGCTACCTATTTTAGCGATGGAGGTATGAAGAACCCTGTCGCCGATAGTCTCCATTGAATCAATGCGGGTGACCATGCCATTTTCATGCAGACAGCCAGCCACCGTCTCGGTCTGCCACATGGCGAGTTTACTCTTTCTTGTTCCAATTGTTATCATAGTTACTTCCAAATGTATTTTCGCAATAAAGGAAACCACAAAATAACAACATGTTGTGTGACATTGTGGGGATTTTTCAAAAAATATTTCAAAGGCATCAGCCTACCATATACACTGCTGCACTATTCTTGCAACGATAGTCTCTGCAAATTATCAACAGGTTTTCACCAAGTCGTACGGTGAACCATTGCTTCCCGAGGGGTTAATCAGTATCATGTTCCTATGCGCCTACTTCTTTATAATATACGTTACGGCACCGGCCATAATAACAGGTACCACCTGCCACTGCCCTTCGCCGGTTTTTTCAAACGGACGAATATCAACCTGCAGCGGATAATAACCTTTATCGCTTCCGTCAATCCCGATATCGTTGCCCTTGTTGAGGTCGATTCAGGATCTTACCGGACTGGACATTTCTGTCAGGCTCAGTCCATTGCCGATCGGCTCGGATACAACTGCATCGTCGAAAGCAAATATCGCAACGGTTCCCTCGCCAATAAGGTTCCGGTTCTGCGGCAACAATGCAACGCCCTGTTGACCAAACAAAATATCGAAGACTTTCATTTTCATTATTTTGAGCAGGGCATGAAACGATTGGTCCTCCAGACTGACTTGCAATCCGTTGCCATCTTTATCGTCCATCTGTCCTTAAAATATCGGCACCGACAAAACCAGCTTGAACACCTGCATACCCTCACCCGCGAAATCGACAAAGATGTCATTATTGCCGGGGATTTCAATACGTTTTGGGGCAGCAGAGAGCTCAATTTATTTCTCGCCGCCACCGGCCTGAAAAATGCCAACCTCTCCAACACCCCATCCCACCCGAGCCATGCACCAATGCGCCAGATAGATTTTATCCTCCACAGTCCAGGGATCCGCATCGACACCTTTTATATCCCGGATGTACGACTTTCCGACCATTCTCCGCTTGTCTGCGACTTCTCTTGAATGTTCATCTGACCAAGGGCAAGCACACAACAAAACTGCTGCCTTCGTGCAGAACACTGGTCACTGTTACTGAACCGCCGTGCGCCTCAACCACCGCTCGTACATAATTCAAACCAAGACCAAGACCCTTCTGGGACCGGCTGCGGTCACCCCGATAGAGACGTTCCCAAATTCTGCCCTGTTCATTCTCGGAAATCCCCATACCGTTATCGGTGAAGACCACCTCCGCGTGTCTTTCAGTTACCCTTGCAGCGATTTTCACCCAGCCTCCCCCACCTTCCTTGCCATATTTTATTGCATTATCAAGGAGATTAGCCCAGACCTGGGCGATCCTTGTGCTGTCAACCCAAGTCGACAACGGCTTTTCAGTCGACAGCTGGACACTTATTTTCCGCTCCTCAGCCACATACTCGTACAGGGTAACGACTTGGGCAAGGGTCTGTGCCAGATCGCATTGGCTTAACTCAAGGCGCATCGTGCCCGATTCAGCCTCGGCCACACTCATCATGATGCGCAGCATGGCCAGAACCCGCTCCGATTCCTCAAGACAATCAGATAAGGCATCCCGCAGCCGTTCCGGATCATCTTCTGCCTGCAACCCATATTCGGCTACAGACCTGAGCCTGGTCATGGGCGTTCGCAAATCATGGGCGACATTGTCAAGAGACTGCTGCATCTCCGCCACCAGGTGGCGATTCTGCTTTATCAAGCGGTTGATCTGGTGATACAGGCTGTCAAGTTCAGGACCGTTACCCTGCTCCGGCAGAAATGCCGTGGTCGAGCGCTGTACCAGGTTGTCAATCATTTTTCGGCTCTTGAGCAGTGGAGCGAGACTTTGTTTGATAAAAGCAAGGGAGAGCGGCCAAAGAAAGAGGACACTGAGCAGAACAATGGCAAAAGTGCTTTGCCACAGCTTCCTAAACAGGGTGTGTCCTTCCCCCCCATCCTTACCGGCCTGAATTATACCCCCGTTCTCGTACTGTCGGGTTATGACGGTGAGCACTCGTGCCTCTTCACCAGCACCGACTTCCAGCCACACCCCGGCTGTTTCAGGAGACAGATCAATGAAACCTTTAAAGCTCTGCGCCGGAAGTTGATCACCGACCACCAGAAGTTGCTCTGAGCCCTGGATGACGCGGATGAACGCCAAGCCCCGCAGCAGGCTGTCGGACTGGAGAAAGGCACCGGAGTGACGCACCGGTGCTCGGTGCATGGTCAGATAAGAATCGAGCAACATCTCGGTCTCTCCACGCTCGATTTTTTGAAGATGGGAGCGAATAACAAAGAGGTAGAGAAGAGCGAGCAGCACCCCGCCGGACCACAACAGGAGAAAAACCGGCAGCGCCTTCTTCGATCGCGACCAGGAAAAATCCTCTTTACTGAGCTTTAAGAACATAGCCCACGCCTCTGACGGTATGGATCATTTTGTCCTCGAAATCCTTGTCGATCTTGTTACGCAAGCGGCAAACAAGGACGTCAACAACATTGGTCTGGGGATCGAAGGAATAATCATACACCCTCTCAAGGATGGCAGTTTTCGACAAAACAATACCAGGATGCCTCATCATATACTCAAGCAGGCCATACTCCTTGGCGGGCAATTCAATCTTTTCCCCGCACCTGTTTATTTCGTGTTTTAGGAGATCCATTTCAAGATCGCCCACCCGCAGCAGCGTCGGTTGGGTGTTTTTCTTGTCACGCCTGATCAAGGCCTGTACCCGGGCAAGCAGTTCGCTGAAGGAAAATGGTTTGACCATATAATCATCGCCGCCCCGCTGCAAACCCTGAATACGGTCATCGACTGATTGCCGGGCGCTGAGAATAAGAACCGGGGTGTTGATGTTTTCTGTACGCATGGTCTCGATCACCGCCAAGCCGTCCAATTGAGGCAACATCAGGTCGATGACTGCGGCATCGTAGGAAAAGCTCAAGGCAAGCTCCAGTCCTGCTTTACCGTCACCGCGGGTGTCGACGGCAAAGCCCGCTTCTTTAAGCCCTTTTTCGAGAAAAGAAGCAATTTTTGCATCGTCTTCAATGACTAATATACGCATCGGCTGATCCTGAGCGGTAAATATTTTTTAAAGAATTAAGCTCGTTACAAGAGCAATTACCGAACAATTTCGCCCCGTCTGTCCTCCACCCTGTCGGGTAGCCCGCCGGTAGGAAAAGTAATCATCGGAACAGCAGGTGCAATGACCAGCCGTTCGGATATGGGCTTCGGCCACTCCGGCGGAAGTCAGTTGTGCCTGGGTGATCCGCCAGAAATCAAAATAGTTGTCCCGCACCATAAATTGCTGAAAATCTGCGGGCAATTCGCTTCTGAAGTTGACGAATTCAGCACAGCAAGGCCCCAGTGAGGGACTGATGACTGCCTGCAGATCAGCGGCATTCGTCCCATAATTGCGGGCCATTACCTCCACCACCTGCGGCACTATCTGCATGACGCTTCCCCGCCAACCACAATGTATGGCGGCAATAACCCCGCGCTGTGGATCAAAAAGCAGAACGGCCTGGCAATCAGCTTGCTGGATGGTCAGCCCGACACCTTCAATATTCGTGACGAGTGCATCAAAACCATCAACCTCGCGGTCCTCACTGATTGGCTCAACCAGACAATACACCCCTTGGCCATGCACCTGTCTGGCAGAGAGCAAGGCGGAAATATGCAGAGTCTCCCGCACCAACTGCCGGTTTGTGGCAACTGCTTGCGGTTGATCCCCGACATGCACTCCGATATTCAGCGAGGCATAAGGTCCGCTGCTGACGCCCCCGTGCCGGGCAAACATCCCGTAACGACAACGGACTCCGGGGGGGGCAATAAAATCGCCAATGCCGGTCTTTTGTAATGCAGTGCTATTTATAATACGAGTCACCAATAACCTCTCTCCTTATTTATGTAACACCTTAGAGTAAAGCAGTACCGGCCGGGGGGCAATAAAAAAGGGCTCGGCCCCAGAACAGAATAGCCCTGGTACGTTGCCGGTCTATTAACAAGTTTGCCAACTGAACCAGGTTTTCTTTGGCAAACCTTCCAAATATGGCTATATTTTGACGATCTTTTGCCAAAAAAACGAAACCAAAACCGACCTGCGTCCCGAAAACAGCTTATTTTAAAGCCCGACAAACGAGACTTTTGAAAATATGGCCATTCCCATTCTCATCCCCGCCTTCGGCATGACTGCAACAGCCCTTGCTACCTATGGCCACCTGGACAAGGCAATCCGTAGCCATTTCCCAGACAAAGAGATCATCTGGAGCTATTCTTCCAGAGGGGTAACGAAGAAAATGCAAAAGCAGGGTGGATCGACACATCTTTCTCTTGAAGAGACCCTGCAACAATTAAGGACCCGAGGAATCGTCAGTGCCATAGTGCAGGCACTTCACCTTCTGCCCGGAACCGAGTTTCACGATCTGCAAAGAACGATTCGCAACTCGGGTATTGCCTCTACGATGGGCATGCCCCTCCTCACCACCCCAGACGATTATGATGCGATCGGTGAGATTTTACGACCGACCATTACCGAAAAACCGGACAAGGCAATTCTCATCCTAGGCCACGGTACCACCCATCCGACCTGGACCGCCTACTTTTG
>JAHJLI010000106.1 GCA_018821785.1 Pseudomonadota bacterium | reverse complement strand
CCCTAATAAATTGTTAAAAAGGGCTCTTGTTATTGCCTAAGAAAATATGTTTTTTACTTTATTTTCATATCGTTAACTTTACTTATCAAGCAACAAAGAGAGAAAAAAAGAACAAGGTTACATTTTTCTCGATTTACAACTTGACTTTAGCTTTTACTTCAATTATTTTCATAATACTATTTATATGGTAATCTTTCCTATAACATAATTATTTAAAATTAATAATTCGGAATAACTGGATATTTTATTGAACAAAGAAGAGTTAAACGTATCTAAAATAATTATACCCTGAGTCAATAGGACTATGGATAAATCGTGCTGTAGAATAATGTTCTGCGACTGCTGCCTGAGCAACACAGGCAATTTGCCGACTTCAGTTACAGCATATAGTAGTACATTTTGTAGTACATTTGTCTCAGCTCTACCCACAACGTCTCTCAAACAATTTGACCTACTGATCCACAACTGCACATCAAAAACAGTGGTAATCAGTTCATATTTTCAGGAATTATTCCCGCCCATTAGACCGGTAAAAATTCTTGCATCTGTGCTGCTTCTCGTTTTTTTCTTCACTGCAATATTTTCAAACCATCTTTTGCACCTAGTTGCGATATACCTCATCAACATCAAAAATGTGTTGACCTCTACTTTAAATAAGAGCACTCTTGATACCGTCTTATATTCTGCATACCTCACAGACCTTGTTTCCATAGCACTTGGAAATGCCCAGAACCCTGCCGGAAAATCCCTACCTAAATTTGTATTTGAGTATCTTTCCCATAAAAACGTGCGATTACCACAGACTTCAGCCCTCTTTTTTGTCCTGCCTTGGCGGGAGCAACAATACCTTAAATTGTTAGCAAATACGTATTAAAAAATTGGGTTTTTATCGCTGGAAAGAAGCAAATATTTCAACCACTATTTTTGATGTATGAAGAGCTGATGGACTAAGAACACAAAACCAATGCTCAACTTTTTGCACCCTCAGTCAGTGTCTCTTGCTGTACTGCGGAACCTGAAACAAAGAGAATCACGTTTGGCTGCTCCTGATCAAACGGCTTTCATCAATTAAGCCGGCTCTTGACTCAATGCCAGCCGAACGTCCCTTTCTCTTTATTTTTGCAGGAGGACGAACGGTTAGTTTGTTACCAGTCATCAGCAATATGGGCAACACCATCAACAAAAAGAAAATGGAGGAAACATGTCGAGCGAGATGTATGAACGGATGCGGAGCAATCCAAAATTCCAAAAACTGGTGCAAGTAAGAGGCCGCTTCCAATGGACGCTGTCGATCATCGTCCTCGTTATGTTCTACGGCTACTTCCTGGTGGTCGCTTTTGCCCCTGGAGTGCTTGTAAAAAAGATTACAGAGGGATCCATGTGGCCGATCGGCTATACTGTCGAGTTGTTTTTATTCATCTTTTTTTGGCTTACAACCCTGTATTATGTGATTCGTTCCAATAGTGAATTCGATGAAATGAGGGCTGATCTTATCAACGACGCCCAGATGATGGAGGGAAAATGAAATTCTTACTTACACTAGCACTCTTTCTGCTGGCTTCAACCGGCTTGGCCCATGCAGCCGGCCCGGCGATGGCAGCAACCGTAAAACAACCGACCAACTGGCATGCCATCGGCATGTTTGCATTCTTTGTCTCCATAACCTTTGGTATCACCTACTGGGCCTCCAAGCGTACCAAGACCACGAATGACTTTTATGTTGCCGGAGGCGGCATTACCGGCTTTCAAAACGGTCTGGCGATTGCCGGCGACTACATGTCGGCGGCAACGCTCCTTGGTCTTTCAGCAATGGCCTATGGGCGAGGATTCGATGCTTATATCTACATGCTCGCCTTCTTTGCCGGCTGGCCAATTATCCTCTTTCTCATGGCAGAACGGCTGCGTAATCTCGGACGCTTCACCTTTGCCGACATTACCTCCTACCGCCTCAACCAGAGCAGCGTCCGCACTATGGCCGCCATCTCCTCTTTGGTTGTAGTTATTTTTTACCTCATTGCCCAGATGGTCGGAGCAGGGCAGTTGATAAAACTGCTTTTCGGCCTTGACTACAATGTTGCGATCTTTCTCGTCGGCATCCTCATGGTAGTCTATGTCGCCTTCGGCGGCATGATGGCAACCACTTGGGTACAGATAATCAAGGCATGTTTGTTACTTTTCGGCGGTTCCCTCGTTTGTATTCTGGCCATGAGCCAATTCGATTTTTCTTTTACCAAGCTGCTCACTCAAGTTGAAGCCGTTCACAAGCTCGGGCCAAAATTTATGGCACCGGGAGCTCTATTACCTGATCCGATTACCGCTATCTCGCTTGGTCTCGGTCTGATGTTCGGTACCGCAGGGTTGCCCCATATCCTCATGCGTTTTTTCACCGTCAACGATGCCAAGGAAGCTAGAAAATCGGTGCTCTATGCCAACGGCTTTACCGGGTATTTCTTTAACGTCATCTTCCTGCTGGGACTTTGCGCGGTAGTTATCGTCGGCCAGAATCCGGAATTCTTTGAAGGTGGAAAAGTCGGCGGCACCTTGATTGGCGGCGGCAATATGGTTGTCATGCACCTGTCCAAAGCCGTTGGCGGCAACATGCTCCTCGGCTTTCTAGCAGCCGTTGCCTTTGCCACCATCCTGGCAGTTGTTGCAGGTCTAGCCCTAGCTGGTGCTGCGGCAATTTCCCACGACATCTATGCACGGGTCATCAAGAAAGGAACTGCCACCGAGAAAGAAGAGGTGCGAGTTTCCCAGATCGCCACAGTAGCTCTCGGACTAATAGCCGTTATTCTCGGCATCGCCTTCCAAAAAATGAATATCGCCTTCATGGTCGGCCTGGCCTTCGGTGTCGCCGCCGCAGCAAACTTCCCGGTACTGATCCTTTCCATGTATTGGAAAGGCCTAACCACCCGTGGCGCCCTCTGGGGTGGCTATGGCGGGGTTATATCGGCAGTGACGTTTGTGGTTTTATCAAAATCGGTGTGGGTTGACGTAATAGGCAACAAGGAAGCCCTCTTCCCCTATACCCAACCGGCTATTTTTGCCATGCCGATCGCCTTCGGTCTTGCCTACCTCATGTCGGTGACCGACAACAGTGCCTCGGCTCAGGCTGAAAAGGCACTCTGGGAAGATCAGTACGTGCGAGCCCAGACCGGGTTTGGTTCTTCCGGAACGGTAAAAGTAAAACACTAAAAGAGGTATCTGCTTTCCCTTTCCCCTGCTGGTGCCTCAACACCGGCCGGGCCTCGAACACGGCTATCTTCCAATATTTAAATGCGGAAGATAGCCGTTTGTGTTTTGTCCAAACCTTCTATCCTTCACCCGTTTGATTGCCGATTAAAATGGTTTTTTAACAGGAGGTTTTCTTATTGACAGGCAAACTGTTTCTGCTAAATATTACAATAACCTATTAGAGCTCATGTACTTTCAAAAAATCATCAGACTGAATAGAGTCTTTCCGGAATAGAGCCTCAGCACGGACGGTACGATGCCCACAAAGATTTTCGATTTTTTAAAAATTTATCCACCCTTTGATTTTTTTGAACCGGCTATACTCTCCGACATGGCAGAACATGTCGAGGTTCAAAACCGTTTGAAGGGAGAGATAATTTTCCAGCAGGGCGAAAATCCCGTCTCTTTTATCTATGTAGTCCGAGAAGGTTCCGTTGATTTATACAGGGCAGACGATGGAGATCAGAAATTGATCGATCGCTGTGATGAAGGAAGGCATTTTGGTCTGCGTTCCATGTTAGCCAAAGACGCCTATGCTCTAACTGCATTTGCTGCGGGAAAAACGGTTATTACATACCGATCAGGACAACGCCCTTATTTTTGAAGATGTCCCTACCTCCCGCTATGAAGAGACAAAAAAATACTATCTCAACCTCGCAAAAACTGTCAACGATCTTCCGCACTCCTGCGGATTTGTGTACTGCCCTGGAGAAATGATGGCGAGTAATCCTAAATGGTGCCTTTCTTTAAAAGAATGGAAAATGCAGTTTACCGAATGGATATTAGAGCCCAAAGCGCTATCGATCCTCCATTGCACCGTTTTCTTTGATTACCGCCCGATTTATGGCCTTGCGCTTCTTGCCCAGGAACTTACCGCCCATATCCTGGAAATTGTCGAAGGTCAGAAAATATTTTTATCCCATTTCGCTAAAAGTGCGGCAGAGACACCTGCTCCGTTAACTTTTTTCCGGGACATAATAATGGTGGAGCGAAGTGGAGAATATAAAAATCAATTCGATATCAAGTGGCGGGCTATAACTCCTTTAATTGATGCAGCAAGGGTGTTGACATTGCAACACAGGGTTGTCGAAATCAGAAACACCTGTCAACGATTTCAAGAATTACAATCTCTCTTGAAGAGACGTTTCCAGCTTGCGTACTTCTAACAAGCTTTCAAAAGAGCGAAAATCCAATTTTTACCCAGGAACCAGCTACCCGTAACAGGTCAAAAACATCCAGGAGGAATTTAGAATGAGCAGCAGTCACAACATTTACGAAATCGGCCTTGATCAGAATACCGCGAACTATGTTCCCCTGTCTCCCTTGACCTTCATCGAAAGGGCCGCAGCCGTTTATCCACAATATATAGCCCTTGTACACGGTGAGGTGCGGCGTGATTGGGCCACCACCTATGCCCGTAGCCGGCAACTTGCCTCGGCCTTGCAAAAACTGGGCATTGGCCGCGGTGACACGGTAGCGGTCATGCTGCCCAATATTCCTGAAATGTATGAGGCCCATTTTGGTGTCCCAATGAGCGGCGCAACCCTCAACACCATGAACATCCGCCTGGATGCCGAGACCATTGCCTTTATGCTGCAACACGGGGAGGCCAAGATCCTGCTCACCGACCGGGAGTTCTCCACCACCATTGGCAAGGCATTGATGCTGCTACCTCCCGACAAGCGTCCTCTGGTTATCGATGTCGACGATCCACAGTTCTCCGGCGGAGAAAATTTGGGGACACTGGACTACGAAAAGCTGCTGTCCACTGGTGACCCGGCATTCGCATGGCAATTCCCCGATAGTGAGTGGCAGGCAATCAGCCTCAACTATACTTCCGGTACCACCGGCAATCCCAAGGGGGTGGTTTATCACCACCGCGGTGCCTACCTCAACGCCATCAGCAACGCCCTGGTCTGGAACATGGGCCTGCACCCTGTCTATCTCTGGACTCTGCCGATGTTCCACTGTAACGGCTGGTGTTTCCCCTGGACCATGGCCGCCACCATAGGCACCAATGTCTGCCTGCGCCAGGTGCGGGCCGACGCGGTCTTTGACTTGATTAAACGAGAAAAAGTAGACCACTTCTGCGGCGCTCCGATTGTCATGAACCTCCTTAAAAATGCCCCTGACGAGATGAAAGCGGGCATAACTCATGAGGTGAATGCGATGACCGCCGGCGCCGCACCACCTGCGGCAGTCATAGAGGGTATGCAGAATATGAATTTTGACATCACCCACACCTATGGCCTGACCGAGACCTATGGCCCTTCAGTGGTCTGCTCCTGGCATCATGAATGGGACGGATTAAGCCTGATGGAACGGGCGCAGCTTAAATCCCGTCAGGGAGTGCGCTATCCTATGCTGGAAGGACTGATGGTGGCTGATCCGAAAACCCTGGAGCCGGTGCCAAAAGATGGTCGGACCATCGGTGAAATCTTCATGCGCGGCAATGTTGTAATGAAAGGCTATCTCAAGAATCCAACCGCCACCGATGAAGCCTTCGAGGGTGGCTGGTTCCACAGTGGCGACCTTGCTGTATGGCATGAAAATAGTTACATTGAGATCAAAGACCGTTCAAAGGACATCATAATCTCCGGCGGTGAAAATATCTCGACCATTGAAATCGAAGACGTCCTTTACCGACATCCTGCGATTATGGAAGTTGCGGTCGTGGCCCAACCTCACGAAAAATGGGGAGAAACCCCCTGCGCATTTATTACCCTTAAACCAGGTATGGACCAGGTCACCGAAGAAGAGATCATCACTTTCTGTCGCAGCCAATTGGCTGGGTTCAAGCTCCCCAAGAAAGTGGTGTTCGGAGCATTGCCGAAAACATCGACCGGCAAGATGCAAAAGTTTATTTTACGCGATCGGGCCAAACAACTCGAACAAAAATGAGGAATATATGAGCGACGGATACAAAGCATTTTTCAAAATCTTCACCCAGGTCAGCAAAGCCATCCACTCAGGTGAAAAGAGTCCGGAAATACTTCACAGTATCGTCGCTCATATCAAAGATATCCTCGAAGCCAAGGGCTGTATCTATTGGATCATTGATCGTGACAAACGTGCTATCCTTACCAAATACTCTCACGGGTTTTCCTACAGAAGTCTCGAAGAAATGGACTATGGAACTCTCATAGGCCTTTTTGACCGAGGCTGGGGGCCGTTGAGCTTTATCGAAGACGCCAGACATGACCCCCGGATTCCCGATCTTGAAAGATTGGGAAAACGTCGAGTAGGGTCTATCTCCGGAATTTACTTTGATATTGCCGGTTCACTGGAAGGTATTCTCGCCATTTATTTTCATGACCGCCGGGAGTTGCGTAGCGATGAACTCGAGCTGGTCTCGGCACTTGGCGAACAGGGAGCAATTGCCCTGCAAAAGGCGATCAGCTTCGATGAAAAGATGATCGACAACATGCGCAGGATGGTGGAAGGATTGGCCATGGCCCTGGAGGCCAAAGATGAACAAACTCATGGCCATTCGGTGCGTGTCGCCAGTCTTGCCAGAATGGTTGCAAAAGAGTTGGACCTCAATGATTCTGAAATTGAAACCATTTATCATGGTGGCTTGCTCCACGATATTGGGAAAATCGGGATGGAAGACACCATTCTGCAACGTCTTGGCATTCTCACCAAAAGCGAGATGGATGTAGTGCGCAGACATCCGGAGATTGGAGCAAAAATCACCCGCCCAATCAATTTCCTGAGTGATGTAGAACCGCTCATTCTCCATCATCATGAACGATTTGACGGTACCGGCTATCCGGATGGGCTAAAAGGCCGTGACATTCCCTTGGGGGCACGAATTCTGACAGCCTGTGACGCCTTTGAAACCATGCTGGCTGGAAGGCGGCATCTCGCCCAAATGTCTGTTGAAGATGCTGCACACAACATGTCGAGCGAAGGTGGTCGCCACTTCGATCCCCAGATAGTCAAGGCCCTTTTCTCCGGTCTTATCAAATGCCCGGAAGTTCTTGGATTAAACGAGTCTGCCCTCCGTAGTCTTGAAAACCACCGTGAGCAGGTCCGCTTTATCTCAAATTTCAAAGAAACAGTTTCTTTTTAGAAGAAAATGAACATTTTCGAAAAAGCCTATTCTCTTCTAGCCATAGTTTTTGCTGTTGGCCTTATTACCATTATCATCCTGTATCCAGAGTTTCGCCGACTTGAACGCCTCATCCTGACCAGTTTGATAGGTTTTGCAGTTAATATCGGGCTTATGTTCATTGTCCTGAAAGACATTTTTATGCGCCGGTTCAATAGGCAAGGCACTAAATATCTTTGGCTTGCTATGGTACTTCTCGTCTGGCCATCGATCATCTACTACCTCTTCCAATATGGGTTCAAGTCTCGATCGGGACAGGAATCGCTGATTGTTAGCAACAGAAATCTAGAGTGATTGAGCTAATTTTATGATGTCATTTCTTTCCCTGCTTGACATCCATATCAATACGCAGTATTTTTCTTCTCTTTTGAATTTCATTTCATTGGATCACTTGCGTCAATTGTACGCGATGACCTGTTTATTGTATTTGTGTTGATTGAAAAGCCAACACCCTTGGGCTATTCCACCTCTGGTGAAACCGAGTATTGCACTAAAAGACTATGTTCGAAAATTTATCCGACAGGCTAGAGGGTGTTTTCAAAAAACTCCGTGGCCATGGCAAACTTTCTGAAGAAAATATCGGCGATGCCTTGCGCGAAGTACGTGGAGCTCTTCTTGAGGCCGATGTCAACTTCAAAGTGGCTAAAGACTTTGTTGCTAACGTAACAGCGAAAGCCATAGGTCGGGAAGTCTCAAAAAGTCTCTCACCCGGCCAGCAGGTCATCAAGATCGTACACGAGGAACTGGTGGATCTCCTTGGCGGCACGACACAGCAAATCAAGCTTGACGGTCGGCAGCCGGTTGTGATAATGATGGCCGGCCTGCAGGGATCTGGAAAAACAACTACAGCCGGCAAACTCGCCAAACTTCTACAGGGAAAAGGTCGCAGACCTTACTTGGTTCCTGCAGACATCTACCGTCCAGCGGCTATTGAGCAGCTACAGATACTTGGTTCACGTATTGATGTCCCGGTCCACCCATCGACCCCCGACACAAAACCCGTCGATATCTGTCTGCAGGCACTGAACGAAGCAACACTTCATGACTACGACACTCTCATCATCGATACCGCGGGTCGGCTGCATGTCGACGAGGCATTGATGAACGAGTTGCAGGAGATCCGTTTGGCAGTGCATGTCTCCGAGATTCTCTTTGTAGCTGATGCCATGACCGGCCAGGATGCGGTGACTGTTGCCGACAAATTTAATGCCGATCTAGAACTCACCGGGGTTATCTTGACGAAGATGGAGGGTGATGCCCGAGGTGGCGCCGCTCTGTCCATTAAGACCATTACCGGCAAACCAATCAAGTTCGTCGGTATCGGCGAAGGGCTCGACGATCTTGAAATCTTTCATCCCGAGCGAGTTGCCTCCCGCATTCTCGGAATGGGCGATATACTGACGCTTATCGAAAAAGCCGAAGCGGTAGTAGATAAAGAAGAAGCCGATAAAATAGCCAAAAAACTGCAAAGGAACCAGTTCACACTGGAAGACTTCCTTGACCAGATCCAGCAAATTAAGAAAATGGGCTCCCTGGACAAGATCCTTGATATGGTTCCCGGCATCAACAAACTTCGACAATTAAAAGATGTCCCCAAACCCGATGAAAAAGAGCTGGTAAAAACCGAAGCCATCATTCGTTCGATGACCAGACATGAAAGAAAAAATCATCAGATTATCAATACCAGCAGGAGGATGCGTATAGCCGCAGGCTCCGGAACTGCTATTGGTGATGTCAACAGAGTGCTGAAAAGCTATTCGGAGATGTTGAAAATGATGAAAAAAATAAGCGGAAAACCCGGGGCTATCTCTGGGATAAAAAGAAGGAAATTGCCGAAAGGCATGAAAAAAAGGTAAGGTCTCGACCCGGAAACGGCAGAGAACATCACGAACATAAAACTAGACCAATTTTAACCGGAGGATTTACCGGAATGGCAGTACGTATTCGATTGACCCGACTCGGCAAAAAGAAGAAACCATTTTATCGTATCATCGTCGCTAATAGCGAGAACAAGCGTGACGGCAAATTTCTTGACGTGGTAGGAACCTATGATCCGTGCAAGGATCCGGCGGCTATCACTCTTGACAACACCAAGCTGCAAGATTGGCTCGGCAAAGGGGCGCTTCCGACCAGCACAGTGAAGAGCCTGATTAAGAAAGCCGCAACACCTGCAGAGTAGTGATGGAAGAACTTATTGCTGTTATCGCAAGAGCTCTTGTTGATCAGCCGGATGCGGTAAAAGTCGCGAGCAAAGTTGACGAAGATACTATTACCATTGAACTTGGCGTTGCTCCTGAAGACTTAGGCAAAGTTATCGGCAAGCAAGGACGCACCGCAAGGGCGTTGCGCTCTCTCCTTTCCGCAGCAGCGGCAAAGGATGATCAACGGTGCCGGCTTGAAATTGTTGAATAAGTGATTGTCAGCATGACCCTTGATTATGTTTTCCCAGCTGACGAGTATCTGCTTCTTGGCAAAGTCACCAAGGCACACGGACTGCACGGTGAGTTAAAGATCTTTCTTTATTCAGGGCAACCTGAGAATATTGCCGAGTACAGTGAGGTTCTTCTCATTGACAGAAGCGGTCTCATTTCTTGCCCTCTGGCTATTTTAAAAAAACGTGTTCAAGGCAAAGCCGTGATTGTGCATTTGGAATCAATCGCCAACCGTACCCAGGCCGAAAAGGTAGAAGATTATGGTGTACTTCTGGCAAGAAAGCATTTGGCGGTAATTGGCGAAGACGAGTACTACTGGCATCAATATCAGGATAAATTGGTTGTCGATCTTGAGGGCAACACCATTGGCCGGGTAGATCATCTTTTCACTAATGGTGCCCAGGATATACTGGTGATTAAAGCGGGAAAGGAGGAAATCCTTATCCCGGTGACCAAGAGTATACTGGTTGGCGAATCTGCCGGAAGTCTAATCGTCAATCCTCCTCCTGGCTTAATAGAAATCAATTCCAACTCTGGTAATTGAAAGTAAATGACACCACCGGATGATTTTTGACATATTAACTATTTTTCCTGATCTCTTCGATTCTCCTCTTAAAGAGGGGATTCTGAGGAGAGCTCGGCTAAAAGGACAAATAAGTACCAACATTGTCAATATTAGGGATTTCGCTGATGATCCCCAGACAATGACCGACGACAGACCCTTCGGGGGTGGCGAAGGTATGGTGATGAAGCCAGAACCACTGGCGCGCGCGGTGAAAAGCAGATGTGAGGCAGGTCTCCCAGGGGCCAGGGTTATTCTCCTTACGCCGCAAGGTCGACAATACGATCAGGCAGTTGCTTTAGAATTGACGAAAGAGAGACAGCTCGTTCTGGTTTGTGGTCGTTATGAAGGTGTGGATGAAAGATTTCGCGCCGGATATATTGATGATGAGATATCCATAGGAGATTTCATCCTTACCGGTGGTGAGCTGGCTGCTCTGGTGATTATTGATTCGGTTACCAGGTTGCTTCCCGGAGTGTTGGGATGCAGCAATTCTGCCGAGAAGGATACCTTCAGTAGAAAACTGCTGAAACACCCGCAATATACTAGACCCAGGGTGTTTGACGACCAGGCTGTACCGGACGAATTGCTTTCCGGCAATCATGAAATGATAGAGGCGTATCGGTTTATTGCTTCAGTTCTCCGAACACTTGAAAGACGACCGGAATTATTAAAGCTGGAAAACTTCAGCACCATGGAAATAAAGCTGCTCCGACGGCATTATCTCTTTGAAAAAGTGCGAATGATTCAGGAAAACACCCAGGAAAAATGACCTATCAGGGCGAAACAACACTAAATATCGTCCTCATACATCATCCTGTGGTGAACAAGAGAGCGGAAACAATCGGTTCGGCGGTGACGAATCTGGATATTCACGACATAGCCAGAACCGCCAGGACATATGGAGTTGCAGAATATTTTATCGCAACGCCATATGAAGATCAGCAAAACCTGGTAAAAGAACTGCTGGCTCACTGGGAAACCGGCCATGGGTCAACATACAACCCGACCAGGAAAGAGGCGCTCAGCATTGTCCGTCTTGTCGCATCTCTGGAGTTGGCAATTGCCAAATTGACAGAAAAATATGGCAAACGGCCGATGCTGGTTACAACCAGTGCGCTGCAGCGGGAAACGACCTTTGGGTACAGAGAACTGACGGAGAGGATCAAAAACAGGGAACCTGTTCTCCTTATTTTCGGCACAGCCCACGGTCTCGCTCCAGAAATTATTGCTTTATCGGATACAACACTGCCCCCAATAATGGGCGGAACAGATTACAATCATCTTTCGGTGCGGTCAGCCGCCTCAATTATTCTTGACAGGCTGCTCGGATCATGAAAAATTGGCTAAAAACAGTTCAACCACTGGATTTCATCCTAATATACTTCAACTAATAGAAAACGTTATGAGCACAATAATTGAAAGAATCAATTTGGAACAGATGCGGCAGGACCACCCCGACTTCCGACCTGGTGATAGCGTAAAAGTGCATATCCGGATCATCGAAGGAAGCAAGGAACGTGTACAGGTTTTTCAAGGTGTAGTAATCAAAATAAAGCATGGCACCATGAATGCAACGTATACCGTTCGCAAGATTTCTCATGGCGTAGGCGTGGAAAAAACCTTCTCACGGCATAATCCTCGTATCGAAAAGATTGAGCTTCTTACAAAAGGCAGGGTTCGTCGGGCTCGTCTCTACTACCTCCGTAATCTTACCGGAAAAGCAGCTCGTATCCGTGAGCGTACTCTGCAAAGATAATTTTTTTAGACCCAGCAATTCCATCACTGACTCAGTCTAATATTCGGCAGTCAGTGATGGCTCAGGGCCGTGTCGACTTTTGTGGTCCGACGATGCAAAAAACTCTTGTCGACTGTAGTCAAGGTGGAGATAACTTCTGTCTTGAACGGACTTTGTACGCAAGGGGAATGGTTCGCGTGGCCGGCTGCGATGAGGCCGGCCGAGGTCCGCTCGCCGGTCCAGTCGTCGCTGCCTCAATAATCCTACCGACCAACTGCACACACTCAGTATTTCTTGACTCAAAAATCCTGAGACATGAAAAAAGAGTGACACTCGAAAAAATGCTCTATGAGATGGATGCCGCAATTGGCATCGGCATAGTTTCCGAACAGCACATCGATCGTATCAATATCCTCCAGGCCTCCCTCTTAGCCATGAAGTTGGCTGTTGAAAACATGTCCTCCCTCCCTCCTGATTTCATCCTTGTCGATGGAAAATTTACCATTCCTTTGGCCATAGCCCAGGAAACACTCATTAAGGGTGAATCGAAAAGTGCCTCCATTGCGGCCGCCAGTATCCTCGCGAAAGTGGCAAGGGACCGGCTTATGACCAGCCTTCACAACCAGTACCCTGTCTATAATTTTATTAAAAACAAGGGCTACCCTACTCGCGAACACCGTCTGGCGATAGCAACCTATGGCCCTTGCCCGGCGCATCGTAGGACTTTCAGAGGAGTTAAGGATTATGTTGAATAGTCGGCAAAATCTTGGAAAAAATGGAGAAGATATTGCCGCCGAATTCCTTAGCAAAAAAGGCTACACCCTACTGACAAGAAACTATCGCTGTCGCTACGGAGAAATTGACATAATTGCCAAATACCGCGATATACTGGTGTTTGTTGAAGTAAAAACCAGAACGGGTGAAATGTACGGATCTCCTGCTTCCGCAGTAACTAATAGAAAACAGAGGCAAATCAGCAAAACCGCCCAGTACTATCTGGCTGAGCGAAATCTTTTCGATGCCCCGGCAAGATTTGATGTGGTATCGATTGCTATGAGCCTTGGACAAAGAACTCAAATAGAAATTATTGCCGACGCATTTGATCTTTGCCAAGAGTAATACCACTGCTTACATTTTTCACAACCCTTTGATGCTTTACTCACTGGGATTCTTGTTTTGCAGAATATTCCACCCGATATTTTGCCTTGGCTTGCATAATACGTTTTTCGCGGTACACTATTCGTTATGGTTACAATTGGAATTACCATGGGTTGTCCCGTCGGGATCGGCCCGGAAATTATTGCCCGCTATTTTTCTGAAGCCGCTATACCCACTGGTATCCAGCCGGTCATTATCGGTGACCTGGGTGTCCTTGTCCGAGTGGCCGCGGAGCTCAAATTAGCTGCTTCCTTCGTCACCTGGCAGCCGGGTACTCCTCTCCCTCTTAACGGAATCCCCGTGGTTCAGGCATCATCTCTTTCCCCGGACAAACTTGTCTGGGGGTGCCCTGATGCAGCAACCGGTATGGCCATGGCAAGATATATTGAGACCGGAGTGGCTTTAACCCGCCAAGGAATTTTCCAGGGACTAACAACTTGCCCTATTTCCAAGATATCACTCAATGATGCCGGTTACCTCTTTTCCGGCCATACCGAGATGCTGGCCAGCCTTACTAAAACCAGCGAATACGCCATGATGATGGCAGGCAACAAGCTGAAAGTCACCCTGGTAACCATTCACCGCCCTCTGAGAGAAGTGGCGACAGTTCTGTCAGTCGAGGAGATTTTTCGGCTGATCCGTATCAGTCACACTGCGATGATGATTGATTTCAATATTCTCCATCCGCGTATTGCTGTTGCAGGATTCAACCCTCACGCCGGCGAGAGTGGGCTTTTCGGCGATGAAGAGAAACGTTTTATCGCCCCGGCCATTGCTTACGGAAAACAGCAAGGTTTAAACGTCAGCGGGCCTTTTCCTCCGGATACCATATATTACAAGGCCGCCTTGGGAGAATTTGATATTGTGGTATCCATGTACCACGATCAAGGTCTTATCCCATTCAAGCTCCTGCACTTTGAAGACGGTGTTAATGTCACCCTCGGGTTGCCGATTGTCCGTACCTCTGTTGATCATGGAACTGCTTATGACATTGCCGGCAAAGGCTTGGCAAAACATACCAGCCTTGCCGAAGCCATCCGACTCGCCGCAGTAATAAGCACAAACCGGGAAACATTTGACGATAAAACGAGAAAATGCATATGAACGACCACCCGCAAGCACGTGGGAAATTGATTGTCTTTGAAGGCACGGATGGAACTGGTAAAACCACCCAGCGGGACCTGCTTGGGCGCTATCTGCAGGATAAAGGTTATCCGATAATCATCACCAAAGAACCTACCGATGGTCCGTATGGCATGCAAATTCGCGATTTGTATACCCATAGAAACAAATATAGCCGTGAGGATGAACTCTCTCTCTTTCTGGCCGACCGCAGAGAACATGTTGCTGACCTTCTCCTTCCAAGTCTTTTTGAGGGTAAAATTATTCTCTGTGATCGGTATTATTTTTCTACAGCTGCCTACCAGGGTGCTCTTGGTCTCAACCCCGAAACCATTCTTACTCTCAACGATTTTGCACCTGAGCCTGACCTTGTTTTACTTTTTCAGGCTCATCTTGACGTAGGTCATACACGAATCACCGCCGGCAGAGGGGAAACTCTGAACAATTTTGAACAACGCGAATTCTTAGAAAAAGTTGCGACCATCTTTGCGTCCATCAAACGGCCATATATTCACAACATCGATGCTTCCGGGTCAATAGATGACGTCCATCGTTTGGTCGTTGGGCATGTGATTGAGCTGTTACAGCCCGCATTCGTTGCTGCAATGGACTGATATATGATTTTTAAAAAATTCCTTTTAATACTCTACTGCTGTCTCCTTCTCCCGTCATGCACCGTTTACCAGAAGGTAGTCACTGTTGTCAACGAACCTTCCAAGGAAGAACCGGATGTTGATCTTTCTTGTTCCTATTTCTATTTTCTCTGGGGCTCCCATGCTGAATTTGCCGCGCGTTACGCCGAGGCATTTGAGGCCTATGAAAAAGCTCTGATTTGCGATCCAACAGCTCGTTATCTCAGAGATAAAATCCCAATACTTCTATTAAAAATGGGCGAATATGAAAAGGCCGCAATCTGGCTGCGACAAGCCCTTATCGACCGCCCTGAAGAAACCAACAGCATGCTTTTTCTAGCTAGCCTATATATTCAACAGGATAAGTTAGAAGAGGCAATAAAACTGTATTACCAGGTACTTGAGCGAGATTCTGACAATGAGAACGTGCACCTGCGTCTCGGTTTGCTTTACAGTCATCAGGAAAAGTACGATAAAGCAGAAAAAATCTTCCGACAACTGCTCAAAAAAAATGGTTCATCCTACTTTGCCCGACTGTCCCTTGCGCGTCTTTTAAAAGAAACTGATAAAGCCGACGAAGCTGCAATAGAATATGAAAAGGCCCTTGAGATCAACTGGTCAAAGGAACTGGCGTACGAAATTGGTAATTTTTTTTCCAATCTGAAAAAACATGCCGATGCCCTGCGCCTCTATACCTCTATTTCTGAAAGTGATCCTTTTGATGAACGGGCCGGACTCAGTCGGGTGCAAGCCTTTCTCGATTTGGGAAACAATGATGAAGCCCTCGAGGAATTAAAGAATATTAGTATGTTCAGCAAAAATCAGGCAAATATTGAGCTTATTATAAGCAAAGTTTTGTTGCGTAAAAATGAAGTACAAAAAGCTCAAGACATTCTTGAGCGGCTAGCCAGTGAAACGACAAATTCTGAACCTCGTTATATGCTCGCTCTCCTCGCTTTCAAAGAAGAGAATTACCCATCGGCACTTGCTCATCTCAATCTTATCCTGCCAGGCAGTGCCGACTTCGAGGATGCTGTCTATCTTCAAATTCGCATTTTCAAGGCATCTGGTGAAAAAGATAAGGGCGTTGCTCTCTTAAGAAAACATATCGCCAAAGAGGCCAGCCGCAGGCCCCTCTTTTATGCCCTGCTTGCCGCACTTTACCATGAGAAAAAAGAAGATCTGGCGGCCATTGCTTTATTGGAGGCAGCAGTTTCCATCTATCCCGACAATCCTCAACTGTTTTTTGATTATGGTCTGATGCTCGATAAAAACAGTATGGAAGAGCAGGCAATCAACAAAATGATGAAAGTCTTGGAATTGCAGCCGGACCATGCCGAAGCCCTGAATTTCGTTGGATACACCTGGGCCGACAAAAATATCCGCCTGAAAGAGGCTCTCGAATACATCGAAAAGGCGATTGCCTTGAAACCGGATAACGGGTATATCGTTGACAGCTTAGGCTGGGTATTCTATCGCCTCGGTGACTACCAGAGAGCTGTGAAGGAACTCAACCGGTCACTGGAACTTGAACCGAATGATCCCCATATCCATGATCATCTAGGTGACGCATACCGCGCCCTCGGCAAAAACACCGAAGCACTTGAGCAATACAGAAA
This sequence comes from Pseudomonadota bacterium, assembly GCA_018821785.1. Classification (GTDB taxonomy): domain Bacteria; phylum Desulfobacterota; class Desulfobulbia; order Desulfobulbales; family Desulfocapsaceae; genus Desulforhopalus_A. Next base: position 54,520 of record JAHJLI010000106.1, on the reverse strand, counting down.
GGCTTTGATTATGTTTGAGGATGAAAAGAAAAAAGCTGCAGTACAAGGGAAAATCGATGTTCTTGATAAACAGCAATAAATCCGGTCGGCTGACTCCAGGTCTGATTCTGCTGACAACTTTGACTTTTTCCGGATGTGCCGGAAAGCCGTGGACCATCCCTCTTGATGGCGATAGGTATAACGAAACCAGCCAACTCGTTGATTCCCTTATCTTGGACAATCGATCATGCGGCCAAAGCCTGGATGGCGATCTGGCCCTTTTCTATGCAGATCCTCTTGAAAAAAAGGCATTGGGGGGGTATCTGCGGTTTTCCATGCCTGGGTCTTTCAAGTTTGTGGTTACCAACCCTTTCGGCCAAACTGTTCTCGCCATCGCCGGAGACCAGAAATCGTATCAAGCAGTCAGCGTTCCTGAACAAAAGTATTTGGCTGGTAGCATTCGATCCTTTGGTCTCCGCCATGATATTCCTGCGGAAATACTGGGCGGACCTTGGGGAGAGTGGCTCACAGGGAGAAACTTACGACCGGGCAATACCATTAGCACCATCCGCGAGGACAAAAACAGCAGGGGCTTGTGGATTTCCTTTCATCACAGTAAAATCGAACCAGCCGGGATGAGCCACCTTCTGCTCGAACCGGTCAGCAAATTACCCCTTTCCCGCATCCTGGAAAATGGTGAGGGAAGAATCGTTGCCGAAGTAACCTATGGCGACTGGATACATCAGGGGGAATGCCAACAACCCCAGGAAATAAACATTACCGGACTTGACTATGGTATCGACATCCGTCTCAAGTTCTCCAATGTCAGACTAACCGGCGATGCAAAACAGTATACCCTACCAGTTCCACCGGGTTACATTCAGCAACATATGCCTTAATCCCGACAAACCGGACACGTCCCTCCATGAAAAAATTTAAAAAAACAGGCAAATATTTTTTCTATGGCACTAATTGACCTTTTTTTCCGACTTCTCCGGCGGCAGTTCATTCACTATCAAGACAAAAAGATTGTCCTTCTTAAAAAAGATCTGCTGCAAGTCGTAATCCCTGTTTGGGGTGAGATTGAGCACTACACGTATCTTGTCAGGTTTGCTCTGTTTGGAGGTGTTAATACGTTCAACATATTTGCCTTTGGCGGCAATATTTTCCTCTACCGTTTTCCCTAATTCCACTCCGATAAAATCACAGAAAACTTTCGGATTGTCCTTTTCCACGGCGGAAACCGTTGGCGGGGTAAAATTGGTTAAATGGAACAGCACCATCTCACCCTTGCTAGAGGAATCGTCAAATGAGACATCGAGAAGTCTTGGACTTTCAGTCTTGGCTGCAGGTGTTGGAGGGGTTACGGGAGCTGCAACAGTCGTTGATTTGTTTTCCGGCTCCTGAACGGGAAATATCGAAGGTATCGGTTTATCCTCTGCCTCCTTGGTAGCCGCCATCTCAGGAGGTTTTGTAAGGAGCATAGCAGTTTCTTGCTTTACCACAGGAGAAGTTTCTTTGGATTGGAGTTCCTGGAAGTCCGGAGAAAGTAGGACGATGAGGGTGTTGTCCGTCTCGGAATACTCGCTGGTATAGCGGACGGGAATCTCCCTGGAAAGATCAATAACCACCCTGATCTTCTGCTCGGGGGCCTGATGTATACCCGTTCGGATATTCGTTGCCAACTTGCCAGCGGCAAGAGGGATAGCACCTTTGCCGCCATAAGAACTATTGGGAAAATCGATGACCAGACGGGGATTGTCGCCTTTCATGGTAAATATTTTCGGCACGGCCAGGGCACTCAGCTGAAAGGTCAACTTCTCTTCTGTGTCAGAGTCGACGTTATGGGAAATTGAATTAATTACTACCGCTGCAGATGATGCCGCTGAAATTGCCGGTGGAGATACAACAATCATCCCGGCCAAAACAACAAGAAGAGATGCTAACCATTTCATCGGACACTTCCTTTTTTTACATATTATAACGAATGCTTATCCAGAACGATAGGATACAACTTTATTGCATACCTCATCCTTACTTGAAAAGTCAATGAATTTTCAGTAAATGGTGGGGCTTACCTGGTTGAATAGTCAGAAAAACTGTCTCTGTTCGCCCTTTTATATCGGCAATCTTCCATAGGAATCCAATGACCGACCAAACACATCTTGCCTCAATTGCCAAACCCGGCCGCTACCTAGGTCATGAATACAACTCGTTTCTGAAAAATTGGGGATCCACGAAGGTCCGTTTTGCCTTGGTCTTTCCCGACCTTTATGAAATCGGCATGTCCCATCAAGGATTGCAAATCCTTTATCATCTTTTAAACAGACAGCAAGAAATCTTGGCGGAACGATGTTACTGTCCGGATACCGACCTTGAACGTATTCTGCGTCAAAAAAATCAAGCGCTCACCAGCCTGGAATCGTCGCACCCGTTACGAGACTTTGATGTGATCGGTATCACCCTGCCCTACGAACTCTGCTACACTAACATCCTGACAATCCTCAGCCTTTCAGACATTCCCCTGTATTCTCGAGACCGGGATAGTTCCTTCCCCCTGATCCTTGGTGGAGGCGCCGGGTCTTTTAACCCGGAACCAGTCGCCGATTTTTTTGATGCTATTCTTCTAGGTGACGGGGAAGAGGCTGTTATTGAAATAGGCCATATCCTGTCATTGCATAAAGCAGTCGGCGGTAGTAAAACGGACCTGCTTAACCGACTCGGAAATATTGAAGGGATCTATATTCCTGCCCATTTCCAACCGGAATATGACGACTTTGGCAACATCCAAGCAATCCATCGAACAGCTGGGAAAAAAGATCTCATTCGTCGCAGAATCCTTTCAGATCTTAGCGCTATTGAACATCTGAAACAACCCATCGTACCGAATGCCAAAATTGTCCATGACCGACTGGGGATCGAGATTGCCCGCGGTTGCACCAGAGGCTGCAGGTTTTGCCAGGCCGGTATCACCTACCGGCCGGTGAGGGAACGCAGCCCGGAACAGATAATGGAGCTGGCTGAAAGCGGTATCGACAACTCAGGTTTTGAAGAATTGGCTTTATTGTCTCTTTCAACCGGTGACTATAGCTGCCTGGACCAGGTTCTCCCTGCACTCATGGATCAATTTTCCCATAGGTACATTTCCATCGCCATGCCTTCAATGCGGGTCGGAACCCTCACCCCCTCTGTCATGGAACAGATCAAAAGAGTTCGCAAAACCGGCTTCACTCTTGCTCCCGAGGCCGGCAGTGAAAGATTGCGACGGGTCATCAACAAAGGCATTACCGAAGAGGATCTTCTTGCCACCTGCAATGATGCCTTTAGCGCCGGCTGGCAGAGCATCAAGCTCTATTTCATGATAGGTTTGCCGAGTGAAACAGATGAAGATATTCTTGCCATTGCACAACTGGCAAAAAAAATTCTCACAGATCACGGCAAGGGCGGCGGACGGGGTAAAAGACAGATCACCATCAGTGTCGGCACTTTTGTACCTAAACCGCACACACCTTTCCAGTGGGCAAGACAGCTGAGTCCGGGAGAGAGCATGGATCGTATTCAACAGATTAAAAGAAGTCTTCCCAGCAAAGGCTGCAATCTTCGCTATCATGGCCCACGCCAGAGTTTTCTTGAAGGTGTCTTTTCCCGTGGTGATAGACGCCTTGCAGAACTTATTGAAAAAGCATGGAGCGAAGGGGCACGTTTTGATGGCTGGGACGAGCATTTTGACCTTGCCCGCTGGCAAAAAGCCGCTGAAAGCTGCGGGCTGTCTTTGGAGTCCTACCTGCATACTCGGCCGACCGAAAAGATCCTGGCATGGCAGCACCTCTCTTCCGGCGTAACCAACCAGTTCCTCCATGATGAGCTGGCGAAAGCGGCCACAGAAGAATACACCCCCGACTGTCGCTACCACGCCTGTCAAAAATGTGGCCTTTGTGATTTTAAAACACTCATGCCCGTGGTCTGCAACCGTACCCAAACTCCTCTGCCGCAATCAATACCTGTGAATTTACCGAAAAAAAACGGCGGCGATGAGAAAGGCCAAACTGCGGGCCATTACAAATATATCGTTCACTACACCCGTGTGGGAAACATCTGCTACCTCGGTCACCTGGAGATGCTGCAGGGAATCTTTCGTACCCTCCGCCGGACTCATATCGAGACCAATTTCAGCCAGGGCTTTAACCCATCGCCCAAGATCTCTTTCGGCCCAGCCCTGGCTGCAGGAACTGAGAGCCTGGCCGAATTCTTTATCATGGATCTCCCCAAGCCTTTGAAAAACTGTGCTTCCACCGCCGCTCAGCTCAACAAAAACCTGGTCCCGGGCCTTACAATAACGAAAATTGAAGCCCATTCCGGTAAAGTGCCGCAGAGCCTCCTCACTTCGTATACTCTCACTCTCGCCAGGACAATCACTGAGCAGGAGAAAGAACGCACTAGACAATTCCTTAGCAGTGAAAGATATTCTGTTGCCAAGACAAGAAAAGGAAAAACAATCGAAATAGACATTCGCCCCCTGATTACTTTTTTGAATGTCTCGGATCTTGCTTCCGTCCAACTTGAGATGGTGGGGGTCAGCGCTCAGCCAGGTATCAAGCCCATAGAGGCTCTGGCGCAGATCCTTGGCCTCACCAAGGAAGAAACCTTGGCAACCAAGATTTTAAAAACCGCTTGGCGGGCTATGGACACAGATAGCTTCGACAAATCTTGAAATTGAATATGGACAATTGCCAAATATACCGGCTTCTCCTGAAAAGGATGCCTGGCATGCTCACCTTTTTCCAGCAATTCTTTCTCCTGGTTTGCACAATCGGCATTTTTATCCCGCAGCCTGCCTGTGCCCAGGAAAACCAGCAGCACCTGATCAACAACGGCGGATATATCATCGAAGACGGCAGTGGCCTGCACAAATACCGGGAAAATGATCTTTTTGTTCCCGCCTCCATCATGAAAATTTTTACAAGCCTGGTCGCCTTGGAATTTCTTGGCCCTGAGTATCGTTTTGAAACGCATTTTTTCCTTGATGGGCAGGGGAATCTCTATATCAAAGGATACGGCGACCCTCTTCTTACTTCGGAGATTGTACTAGAAATCAGCATGAAACTCTCGCAAATGGGCATACGTCAACTGCTTTCCATCTGCCTGGATGACACCGCCTTTGATCTACGAGGTGAAACTGCAAGCGAGGAAAATTCTGTAAAGAGTTACGATGCTCCAAACGGCGCTCTGGCTGTCAACTTCAATGCCGTTTCGTTGTTGGTCGGCGAAAAGGGCAAGGTCAGCTCAAGTGAATCACAGACCCCGTTCCTCCCCCTGATGCAAGAAATCAGCGTCGGCCTTACGCCCGGGTTACATCGTCTGAACATCGACATGCTTCCTTCAAAGCCAGGGAAACCATCTGCTCTTCGTTATGCCGGAGAACTTTTTTCGGCGCAACTGCAACAAGCTGGCATTACCATACGGCATCCTTGGAAAACTCAGACAACACCCAATAATCTTAAGCCTATTTTTATCCATAAGAGTCAAGCAACTCTGGAAGGAATCATCAAGGATTGTCTAAAATATTCCAACAATTTCATAGCCAATCAGCTTTTTTTGGCGTGTGGTATTTACACCTACGGCCTGCCTGCCACTTGGGAAAAATCAAGGCAAGCTTTTATCGATTATAGCACCATCACCCTTGGCCTTCCTATAGGTCTCCTGGTGATGATGGAGGGAGCCGGGTTGTCCAGGCAAAACCGGATCAGTCCATCCACCTTCATCCAAATTTTAAACCGCTTTAAACCATTTGCCCCCCTCCTTAGTTTACGGGAGACAATTCCGTTGAAAAGCGGTACCCTTACCGGTGTCTACTGCTTTGCAGGTTACTTCCCGAAAGGTGACACACTTATTCCCTTTGCAATTCTCCTCAATCAAACAGAAAACAACAGGAACCAACTACTCAAAGAACTCCAAATTATCGCTGTTGGGCCTGCCGCTCAGCCCTGAAAGAAAATAAAATTGTTCTTGCCATTTGCCGCATCCTTCTTTAGCATTCAAAATGCTTGAACATTGATCTCTTCGCTACTTTTTTAAATATTTTCTTGTCATCAAGGAGGGTTGCATGACGCTTTTCAGTCGTTCTAATATCATCGTGAGCTGTGGTCTCTTTCTCTTTCTTTTTGCTCTCTCAGCCTGCGGAACAACCCCCGCTGGTAACTCAGAAAACGGGCAAAAATGGTATAATATGAACAACTGCAATGCCTGCCACGGTGAAAAGGGCAGTGGTGGCCGGGGACCAAATATTGCCGGTATAGAAATGGGATTCGGCAGCTTTGTTAAAAAGCTCCGAAAAAAAGATGCGCCGATCATGCCGCCTTTTCCCGAATCAAAAATCTCTGAACAAGATGCAGCAGACATTTACGTCTTCCTAAAAAGTGGCAAATAGTAACTGAACGCCGAAGCCGCTATTAAATAATGTCATGGTCAATGTAATCCTGCTAGAAGCATAAAGAACCCTTAGGAAATGTTCAAAAATGACTTATATTTGCTAAGGGTTTAAAAAAATAATCGAATGGGAGAAAAAGATAAGAAGCGCAAAATGATTTTGTTTTTACACCAGGAATGATTACTAATATTTTAATGGCAATACAGGGATGTTCCCCCGCGCCCAAAAAGGAATAACATTATTTTTTCATCTTACTGGAGAATTCCATGATTGAAAGCATCTATTCATTTCTGGCAGCCGTTGGGTTTACCCATCCTCTTCACCCTATGCTTACCCACGTACCGATGGGCATGATTATCGGCATGGTGGTCTTTTCCCTGCTCGGTCTCATATTGAAAAATACTGATCTGGGCGAAACAGCCTTTCACTGTTCAGTCCTTGCTCTGCTCGCAGTAGGCCCGGTTATTGCTGCCGGAGTCCTTGATTGGCTCCACCTGCAGCAAGGAGAATGGAATAAGTTTATCATTATTAAAATGATCCTTGGAACAGTGCTTACCATTCTTTTGGGTGTATCTGTCACTCTGAAGAAAAAAGGTGCAAGCCCGGCGATGATGTTTCTCTTCTATTTTCTCTGCCTTGCTTGTGCTGGGGGATTAGGGTATTCCGGTGGAACGCTGGTTTATGGTTGATGATGTTTCAGCCCTTCCTCGGCGGCACCCCTAGAAATCTCACAGCCAGCTCAGTGGTGACGATCTGGCTGCAGGACTTACTCTAATTGTTACTATTTCCTTGTCTCTTTAACATTTTTAAAGAAACGAACTGGCAAGCTTCAATCGCAGGTTCTCGGTTAGGACGTCAAGAAACACCTCGGTTGTCAAGTAATGTTCCGGTTTCATGTTCTTGCCATGAATGCAGAGCGCAAGATCCTTTGTCATTTTACCGCTCTCGACCGTTTCAACACATGTCGCCTCAAGTTTCTCACAGAAAACGATAAGCTCTTGATTGTCATCCAGCTCACCCCGGAAAGCTAACCCTCTTGTCCAGGCAAAGATCGAAGCAATGGGATTAGTGGATGTTGGTTTTCCTTGTTGATGATCCCGGTAATGGCGAGTGACCGTACCATGTGCGGCTTCAGCTTCCATGGTTTTGCCATCAGGTGTAACCAGGGTTGAGGTCATCAGCCCAAGGGATCCAAACCCCTGTGCCAGGGTATCAGATTGGACATCTCCATCATAATTCTTACATGCCCAGACAAAGCCTCCTTCCCATTTCAGGGCCGAAGCAACCATGTCATCTATTAGTCGATGTTCATAAACGATACCCAACTCATCCATCTTCTGTTTATATGTGTTTTGATACACATCGGCAAAGATATCCTTAAATCTGCCGTCGTAATTTTTTAGAATGGTATTTTTTGTAGAAAGATACAGCGGCCATTTTTTATGAATAGCCTGATTAAAACAGGAGTGGGCAAAACCGGTGATTGACTCATCGGTATTGTACATGGCCATGGCCACTCCAGCACCCTGAAAGTCATACACCTTAAAGTGCTGGGATTCGCCGCCATCATCCGGAGTAAAGGTCATGGTCAGTTTTCCCGCTCCCCGGACAAGAAAATCGGTCGCTTTGTATTGGTCGCCAAAGGCGTGACGCCCAATACAGATCGGCTTTTTCCAAGCGGTTACCAGTCGAGGTAGATTCTCAACAATTATCGGCTCACGAAAAACGGTGCCGTCAAGGATATTACGGATAGTACCGTTCGGCGATTGATACATTTTCTTCAGCTTGAACTCTTTGACCCGGCCTTCATCGGGAGTAATCGTCGCGCATTTGATACCGACGCCAAACTCCTTTATTGCGTTGGCGGCATCAATGGTCACCTGATCATCTGTGGCATCCCGTGCCTCTATTGCCAGGTCAAAGTAACGAATATCCAGATCAAGATAGGGCAAAATAAGTTTATTTTTAATCAATTGCCAGATAATACGGGTCATCTCATCGCCATCCATTTCCACAACCGGATGCGTCACGTGAATCTTTTTCATCTTCAAGTCTTCAATTTGAGTATTGATAAATTGCTATTACGACGGGCACGCCAGAGCTCAGTGCGCCATAATAACTAGAAACGTATAAAGTTGCCACTCCACTATTGAATGAGAGTAGTGTACCAACTCATTTCTCCCCATGAATTCACCCGATCCTCTGGACAAATCGCACACACACTGTAAAATATCAGAAAATGATCAGGATCCAACCAAGAAAATCTTGCAGCCAAAGCACACATCCCATGCACATTGAGGTCGACAGTCATACCCACACAATCGCCAGCGGTCACGCCTACAGTTCACTTGGCGAAAATGTCGCCGCCGCAGCGGGACGAGGAATCAAACTCCTCGCCATAACCGAACATGGCCCAGCCATGCCAGGGAGCCCGCATATCTGGTTTTTCAAGAATATGAGAGTGATTCCCCGAATCATGAACGGGATTGGCATCCTCAGGGGCATCGAGGCAAATATAATAAACAAAAAAGGCGAACTTGATATCGATGACTCTCTTCACCCCCATCTGGACATCGTTCTCGCAAGTCTTCACGAACCAGTGATCGAACCATCTACGAGAAGCATTCATACCGACGCTGTCATCAAGGCCATGTCCTCTGGAAAAATCGATGTCTTCGCACATGGCGGCAACCCCATTTTCCCCATTGAGGTTGATGAGGTCGCCAAAGCCGCAAGAGCTTATAATGTCCTGGTGGAAATAAATAACTCTTCCTTCACCACCTCTCGACCGGGAAGTGATAAAAATTGCGCCTCCCTTGCAGAAGCGGTGGGGCGCCACGAAGCAAAACTTACCTTTGGCAGTGATGCGCACATTGCTTGCAATGTTGGGCGATTTGTTGAATGCATAGCATTTGTAGAAAGGATTGGCTTCCCGTCAGAACGAATTCTCAGCACCTGTTGCCATCGCTTTATAACGTTTCTCCAGGAGAAGCACAAAACGAATCTCGAGACACTTGTCGCATTGTATTCTCGCCCAACATAGCGCCCATTTTGCATAATAGTGTGAGTGGCGACACTCAACAAGGATTATTGAAATTACAATTTTTTAACAATATTTCAACAAGATTGAGTCTTTTCCCCGTTGCATTGACAACCACCCAGCATTCTATAAACAGATAAACGCAGCTCCAAAAAATATCTTGATTTTATTATGTATTATTCCAACAAATTAACCTGTACAATGTATTCGTCGCTGACAATGTTATTTCAGAAAATTCCAATATTTCCGCCACAGAACCAGTATATGTTCTTAGACATTTAAGATATTTTTATGGCACTTGACTAATCCGCACAAAATAGCAATAATGCGTTTCCATGCTCATAAGCATGAGTGTAATAATTGATTGTTGTTGCACAGGAGACAGAGGGAAATCTTGTCGAACTGCAACCATGACCAGCCACATAAAGCCCTCGTAGTCACATTTTGCCGCCGAGGTTGCAATATTGGGCAATTTTACCACCAGACTCATTCTTTGTAACAACCCAATGAAAAAAAGAAAGCAAGAGCTCATAGGCTCTTTTACTGTCATTAATGATAAACAGGAATTACGAAAAATTGTCGTAAGCCAGGATATTATTTCCCATTATTATGGAAAAACCAACCATTCAAAGAATCTCAACCTCGATTCGATTGATGGCGAAGAAGTCTTTAAAACTGAGGATCCGGATGTTTTTAGACTCTCAGATGGCGCGACCCTTAGAAGAAAGAGTTCGAACCGGCCATACCTCGAATGAAAATTAAATATCATATAGTTGGGCATTTTTAAAAGAAACCCCAGCCGCATCCTTTAGCGAGAGGATCGGCGCCTCGGAGATGTGCCAATCAATACTTAGGTCAGGGTCATTCCAGATTATGCAGCGTTCATGCTCAGGCGCGTAATATTCTGTGGTACGATAAAGAAATTCAGCAGCTTCTGAAAGTACGACAAAACCATGCCCGAACCCTTCCGGAACCCACAATTGTTTTTTATTTTGGGCGGACAGTATCGCCCCGACCCACTTTCCGAAAGTTGCGGAGGCGCGCCGTAAATCCACTGCCACGTCAAAGACTTCGCCCATTACCACTCGCACCAGTTTGCCTTGGGGCTGGTGGATCTGATAATGCAGCCCACGCAGAACCCCCTTATTAGACCTGGAATGGTTATCCTGAACAAAAATGCGATCAAGTCCGGTACTCTCTTGCCACTGCCGCTGGTTGAAACTTTCAAAGAAAAAACCTCGAGTGTCACCGAACACTTTCGGCTCGATGAGCAAAACTTCCGGAATCGCTGTAGCTGTAACTTTCATTTTTTATGCTGTATTTAACAAGTTATGGTGTGACAGTGCTATTCGGCCGAACCTTAAAGGCGATACATTTCAGCATAGTATTTCTGATACGACCCGTTGACGATGTCGATGACCCACGGCTGATTGGCAAGGTACCATTCAACTGTTCTCTCCATACCCTCAGCGAAGTTCACCCGTGGCTCCCAGCCCAGTTGCTCTCTGATTTTCGTTGCGTCGATGGCATAGCGACGGTCATGGCCAAGACGATCAGGCACGAAGTCGATGAGCGACCGTCGCGGCTGCCCCGACTCTGCAAGGCCAAGTTTTTTATCAAGAAGATCACAGATAAGGGTAACCACTTCTATGTTCTGTTTTTCGTTATTACCGCCGATATTGTAACACTGTCCATCCTGACCTTTCTCAAGTACCTCGACAATCGCTTCGCAATGATCTAAAACATAGAGCCAATCACGAACATTCTTGCCATCTCCATACACCGGCAGTGCTTTATTATTCAAGGCATTGTTAAACACCAGGGGAATCAATTTTTCGGGAAATTGAAAAGGCCCGTAATTATTAGAACAATTGGTTATGCGCACAGGCAATCCGTAAGTATGAAAATACGCTCTTGCCAAATGGTCTGAGGAGGCCTTCGAGGCAGAATAAGGGGAGCGCGGGTCATATGCTGTATTTTCGGTGAAATAGCCCGTTTGACCCAAAGAGCCATACACCTCATCGGTGCTAACGTGCAGAAAACAGGGCGGTGCCCCTTCTTCGGCATTCCCTGCGAACCCGCTCTTACGTGCAGCTTCCAGGAGGGTGAAGGTGCCCTCGATATTGGTCCGGACAAATGTTCCCGGCCCGGTGATTGAACGATCAACATGGGATTCGGCGGCAAAATGCACCACGGTATCAAAACATTCCTCAGCAAAAAGCCGTGAAATCAAATTTTTGTCACAGATGTCACCCCGAACAAAGCGATATTCGCTGCCTTCACTTATCCCTTCGAGGTTTTTTAAGTTACCGGCATAGGTCAGTTTATCGAGGTTGACAACCCGCCAATCGCTGTACCTGCTATGCAGCAGCCGGACAAAATTGGCCCCAATAAAACCACAACCTCCAGTGACCAAGACCCTACGTTTATTTTTCATACGTGTAAGTTTTCTGTTTGCATTATCGGAAAAAGAACATATTCTACTCACTTTTTTTCTGCCTGTTCTTATAATAAGTTCATTCCATAAATCAAAGTCATATTTTCATCAGCTATGAGTAAACAACAGAACCAGGAAATTGCCAGGAGGCGAACCTTCGGGATTATCAGCCATCCCGATGCGGGGAAGACGACGCTTACTGAAAAGCTGCTCCTCTTCGGTGGGGCCATCAATATGGCCGGAGCAGTCAAATCAAGAAAGGTGGACCGGCACGCTACCAGTGACTGGATGGCCATCGAGCAGGAACGTGGTATTTCCGTCACCACCTCGGTGATGAAGTTCACCTACCGAGACTATGAGATAAATCTTCTCGATACACCTGGTCACCAGGATTTCTCGGAGGACACATACCGGGTTTTAACTGCTGTTGATTCGGCGGTGATGGTCATCGACAGCGGCAAGGGCGTTGAAGCACAGACCGAGAAATTGATGGAAGTGTGCCGAATGCGAAACACCCCGATCATGACCTTCATCAACAAACTCGATCGCGAAGGCAGATCACCCCTTGATCTTATGGCTGAGATCGAAGAAAAACTTCAGATTGAATGCACTCCCCTATCCTGGCCCATCGGTATGGGTAAAACTTTCAAGGGGGTTTACAGCATTTACCACAAGGCCCTCCACCTCTTCACTCCCGGGCAAAATACCCGGGATATCCAGAGCATACTCATCGAAGACCTCAACGATCCAAAGGTTGATGAACTGCTCGGCCTTCAGGCCGATGACCTGCGGCAAGACCTCGATCTCCTCGCTGGCGCAGCCAACCCTTTCGAATACGACCAATATCTAAAAGCAGGCCAAACCCCTGTGTTTTTCGGCAGTGCTATTAACAATTTCGGCATTCGGGAAATGCTTGATTGTTTTGTCGAAATGGCTCCGCCACCAGGACCACGCCAGGCGGTCAGTCGCCAGGTGCATCCGGAAGAGGAAGATTTTTCTGGTTTCGTTTTCAAGATTCAGGCTAATATGAACCCGGCACACAGAGACCGCATAGCCTTTTTCCGCATCTGCTCCGGCCAATTCACCAAGGGAATGAAGGTCAGACATCATCGCCTGGGGAAGGATATCACCCTGGCAAATGCCACTATTTTCATGGCCCAGGAGCGTTCAAACGTCGAAGAGGCCTGGCCCGGAGATATCATCGGCCTCCACAATCATGGGACAATCAAAATCGGCGACACCTTCTCACCCAAGGAACCTTTGAAGTTTACCGGTGTCCCAAATTTTGCTCCAGAACATTTCCGGCGGGTGCTGCTCCGAGATCCATTAAAAATGAAGGCCTTGCAGAAGGGTCTTATGCAATTGGCGGAGGAAGGTGCCATCCAGGTCTTTCGCCCGCTTATCGGTTCGGATTACATAATGGGGGCAGTCGGCGTACTGCAGTTTGAAGTAACCATGGCCAGGTTGCAGAACGAATACAGTGTCAAGGCAATCTATGAACCAGTTGATTACCAGGCGGCACGCTGGGTGTATTGTGAAGACAAGAAGGCCTTCGAAGAGTTCGAGCGGAAAAACCAGGGGGCTTTAGCCCGTGACACCGAAGGTTTTCTCACCTATCTCGCCCAAAGTGAATGGATGTTAAGATATTTTATGGAGAAGTGGCCGGGAATCACATTCAATAAAACCCGAGAAAATATTTGAGGACTGCATAGATCCATTGATTGCGAGCCTGGCTATATCTTTTCCACCTCATCGACAAACACCAAAGCGTGGCCGCCGGTCAACGCCTCAGCGGTCTTTTGCCTGGCAATGGTAATAATTCGCTGAATAGTACCGCGAGAGACTCCCATGCTCTTGCCGGCCTCTTCCTGGGTCAACCCCTCTTTGTCACAGAGTCGCAAGGCCTCCAGTTCGTCATAGTGCAGAGGAATCTGTTTGAGATAAACCAGGGATGTACCGGTCGGTTTGAAGGATTTGCCACAAAACTGGCCTTGACACTTTCTTATTTTTTTGGGTCTTGGCGACATACACCTCTCCGGGGCTCTTGAACACAAAGGCATGAGCAGCTTGTTTTCGAGGATTGTTTTTTTTCATTCAAATGGTAGAAGGACGCTGCCGACCAGGAGCGCCCTGTCTAGCGTCTTTTATACTGTTTGCAGAAGTAAAAATCAATCCATCAATGCTGACAATTTCCCGATCCTTTACAGACTTGATCGGCACGCATAACAGGCAGGCGATTGCCAGCGAAACCATCAACCACATCCTCGACACTTTTCATTGTACCACGATCGGCAAAATAGACAGTTATTCCGACATCGGCAAAGCCGCGCAGTGGTCTTGCGCCCATGCCACCGACTATTATCGCCTCAACTGCCGCATCGTGCAAAAGCTGCACGGGAACTAAACACCCCCCCGCCTCATGCCCGCCGTTGGCAATGGTTGTCACTTCTTTAACTTTCTTTTGCTCATCTATTTCAATCACGGTAAAAAGATCACAGTGGCCAAAATGTTCAGAACGTTCGGCAGAAAGACCTCCGGGATTGTTGGTCGGAATAGCTACACGCATTTTGTTACTCCTTTTTCAAAGATACTTATGTTGGGTAAATCCTCTCCTGTTAAACGGGAACGCCTTAATGTGCATTTGCACAATAATTTCTTTCCCAGCAATTGTCAAGCGTACAATCTCCAGATCTTGAAAGACACAACCTCCCCTCGTGAAAAGAAGTGCAGAACAAGACGTGGACATCCAATGCAAGATCAGGTAGATTACCGGCATGCTTGACTTCGCTAGCTGTCGCGACGAATAATCACGTAGAATTTGGTCTCCACTGTAAAACAGGTCACAACCACACTCCCGTGACAGGTGTTTAGTATCTTAGAAATTCGTTTCTTGTTTTTTCTAAACAAATTTCGTGAAGGTACTTATCCCGTTTACCGGGGTTGATATACCGGCAATCATCTATCTATGCCTGAAAACGGCATGTCCGTTTACCATATTACAGCGAACCATGTTTTTAAGATCCATCGTGTTTTGTCTCATTTGCCAGCTCTTTTGGCTATTTGCCGCCGATCTTGGATCGGCAGCCGGCCCAAAGCGCAAAGCTATTTTCAAGGAGGTAACCGCCACTACCTCCGATACGCATCTCCTCATTTTTTGCACCCTGGAGAACAGTTTCACCCCGGAAATGACAGCAATTCTGCATAGCGGTATAGCTCTCAAATATTCCTTTTTTATTGAACTCTACAAAACTGCTGAGAACTGGCCGGACGAGCAGGTTATCACCCTTACTTTTCAACACGTCTTGAGCTATGACACACTCAAAGAGAACTATCGAATCACCTTGGAAGAAGACAACAACAAGGTCTTGTCGTTCAAATCTCTGGCTGAAGCGCAAAAAGTGCTCAACGAACTCAACGGTGCCAAAGTTATCGTTTTAAAACAGCTCATTCCTGACAATCGATATAAACTTAAAATTCGCGCTGAACTTTACCAGAAAACCTTGCCTCTCAGCCTCCACGATGTCCTGCCCTTTCTCTCCTGGGGGGATGTGGCGACGGATTGGCATTCAATAGAATTTCAATACTAATAGCTGAAATGAATACCTCCGCCCAGGAAGAGAGACTCGGAAACAAACAGCCTTACGATGCGCAACAGCTCCGTCAGAAGAAAAAGCTCATCCGTCGGGTAATTTTCATTTGCCTGCTTCTCATCCCTTTTTTTGTTTGGCTGCAAAGCCTCTTAGTGAAAGGCGAGGCTGACATCCCGTTGGCCAACAATATCCTTATTTTCGCCCTCATCAATATTAACGTCCTGCTGGTGCTGTTCGTCCTCTTTCTAGTGCTCCGCTACCTGGCCGAACTCCTGTTTGAGCGGCGTGCCAACCGGCTCGGCAACAAGCTCAAAACCAAGCTTATCGTTTCCTTCCTCTCCCTGACACTTATCCCAACCATCCTGCTCTTTTTCGTTGCCCTCCAATTTGTTTCGACCAGCATGGATTATTGGTTTAATTCAAGTATCGAGAATTCATTGACCGAATCCCTGAAACTCGCCCAATCCTTGCTGCGCGAAAAAGAAGACCAGGTCACCTTGATGAGCAAGGGAATTGATGAACGTTTGAAGAATCTCGACATCAGTTCCTATACACCTGAGGACATCAGCAAAGCATTGGAGAACATCCTCTCTTTCAACCCCATTAACGGCCCGGACAGTCTCAGCCTTATCACCAACGACAAGAACCTCGAAATCAGCGTTCGTGGCCCGCAGTTACGCAGCACAATTCTTCCAAAGATACCCGTTGAAGTTCTCGAAAGGGTGCGCTCAGGACAGGCCCGAGAAACCATAATCCAAGAGCTGAAACCCGGTGATTTGGTGAGTTGCATCGCCGAAATTCAACTTGGCAAAGGCCAACTCGGCAAAGCAATCCTGGCAACCTCCTTATTGGTTAAAAGCGAGCTATTGGGCCGCATGACAAATATCTCCGAGGGTATTACCGGGTATCGACAATTGAAACATTTCAAGGATCCCTTCAAGTTCTGGCTCCTGATTATCCTGCTTATCGTCACCCTTCTGGTCATCTTTGCCGCAATCTGGTTCGGTCTGTATATATCGAGAGGCATCACAGAGCCTCTCGAAAAACTTGTTGTAGCCACCCGGCGGGTGGCAGATGGTGATCTTGAGTTTGTTATGGAACGGGATTCCAATGATGAGATGGGCCTTCTTGTCAACTCGTTCAACCAGATGACCATCAATCTCAACTCGAGCAACAAAAAGCTCGGCGAAACCCATACTGCCCTGCAGCAAAGCTCCCAAGAATCAGAGCAGCGGCGACGCTACACTGAGATCATCCTCCAAAACGTGTCAGCCGGGGTTATCTCCCTCGACGAAAGCGGAAAGATCACAACAATCAATCGGTTTGCCGAAAAGTTGCTGAACATTGACAAACTCCTGTTCCTTGGACTCAAATATCATGACGTCCTGCCACCCTACCAGGCGTCAATCGTCAGTGGCTTTATAGAGGAGTTGCAGGTTACCGGAAAGATCACTGTCGAACAGCACCTCAAACTAAATGTGCTTGGAAAAACTTATTCTCTTCTGATCAATTTTACACGACTCGAAGATGAAGGTGGAAAGCCCGTCGGTTTTGTTCTGGTTTTTGACAACCTCACTAAGCTTGAAAAAATGCAGCGAATGGCGGCTTGGCGCGAAGTAGCAAGAAGAATTGCTCATGAGATCAAAAATCCGCTCACCCCCATCCAGCTCTCCGCCCAACGTTTACGCCGACGCTATCCGGAGATACTTAACGAAGAGAACAGCATCTTCGATCAGTGTACAAACACTATCATCACCCAAGTGGATGAATTGAAACGGCTGGTCAGCGAATTTTCGCAGTTCGCCCGTATGCCCAAGGTGCAGAAATCTCCAGATGATCTCTTTAAACTTGCGAAAAATACCCTATTCCTTTACCAGGAGGGACATAAAAATATCACCTTCACATGTCAGGAAAAAGAGCCCATTCCAGTTTTCAGCTTTGACGCGGAACAGATTAAACGCACCCTGATCAACCTACTGGACAATGCTGTTGCGGTTTTGCCGAATGGCGGTAATATAGATATTGAGCTTTCACTCGACCAGGAAAAGGACAACGTCTATCTCAAGGTTTATGACAATGGTCCGGGCATCTCCAAGGAAAACAAACTGAAGCTTTTTGAACCTTATTTTTCCACTAAAAAAACCGGAACAGGGCTGGGACTGGCGATTGTTTCGACTATTATCGCCGACCATAATGGCTATATCCGGGTACAGGACAATGAACCAACCGGGTCGGTTTTTATCATAGAACTGCCACTTCTGAAACTGGCTTGAGATACAAATCGTTTTTGCAGCATCGACACAACCGCTATCAGTTAAAGTTCACCACCCTGCTCCCCGGATAATAGCAATTTTTTTCCAGTGCCACCCCTTGAAGGGATATGTGCCTTAAACCTGCGCGTCTACTGACAGTAATGAAGAAACGAATCCTCATAATAGATGACGAAATAAGCATTCGCGAAACTCTGGCCGGAGTTCTTGACGATGAAGGCTTCTCCTCTATCGCTGCCTCTTCAGCTGAGGAAGGGCTCGACCTGCTTGAATCTATGAACATTGATCTGGTACTCCTCGATATTTGGCTGGGGGACAGCATGGATGGCATGACCGCCCTTGAAAAGATCCGCGAACGTTACAACATGCCGGTGATAATGATCTCCGGACATGGCACCATCGAAACAGCTGTTCAAGCAACGCGAAAAGGTGCCTTTGACTTCATCGAGAAACCTCTTTCTTATGATAAAATCATCCTGTCCATCTCCAACGGTCTACGTTTTTATAAGCTTGAGCAAGAGAATCTCCTGCTCCGTCAGGGCTCCCCTGAAAAACCGAACCTAACTGGAGAATCCGCAACAATCCAGGCCCTGAAAAAACAGATTGAGATGGTAGCTCCAACCGATGCCTGGGTTTTAATCAGAGGAGATCATGGCACCGGCAAAGAACTCGTTGCCCAATCAATACACCGCGCCTCCAAGTCTAGTGACCAGCCGATGATTGAGGTGAACTGTGCGGCCATTCCGGAAGAACTGATTGAATCAGAACTCTTCGGCCATGAAAAGGGCTCCTTTACCGGTGCCCATACCAGTAAGAGGGGGAAATTCGACCAGGCTGACGGTGGCATCCTTTTTATCGATGAAATTGGCGATATGAGCCTCAACACCCAGGCGAAAATCCTGCGCATTTTGCAGGAACAGAAATTTGAACGAGTCGGTGGCAATAAAACCATCAAAGTCAATGTCAGGGTGCTGGCCGCCACCAATAAAAACCTGGAAGAGGATATCGAGGCAGGCAAATTCCGGGCTGATCTCTTCTGGCGCCTCAATGTCGTTCCAATCCATGTTCCAAAGCTGAAAGATCGCCTGGAGGATATCCCCCTGCTCGTTACAACCCTCATCACTCACCTGGCCAACAAGGGCTTGAAAAACAAGGAATTCACATCTGATGCCTATCAGGCAATGATGGCACATCAGTGGCCTGGAAATGTGCGGGAACTACGGAATTTCGTCGAACGACTGGCGATCATGTGCCAGGAACCGACCATCACCGCCACCCATATTAGGCTTTTCCTAAATCCTGGCCAGACCGTCATGCCGAACGGCAACAACACCAACCTGAGCGCCATGTTATCCGTTGACTATAAAACCGCCAAAAGGCTTTTTGAAAAAGAATATCTGCAAGGGAAACTTCTGCAAAACGACAACAACATCTCGAAAACAGCAGAACAGGTCGGTCTTGAGCGAAGCCACCTCCATAAGAAATTAAAATCTCTTGATATTATACAATAATTAAGATTTAAACAAAGGAGTATCCATGGTTTTTCCAGAATACAGACCAAGAAGGCTTCGTAGAAACAGCGCCTTTCGTGCACTTATCCGAGAGACGCACCTCACCGCCGACCAATTCGTATATCCCCTTTTTATTATGCCGGGGAAAAATAGGCGCGAGGAAATTCCCTCCATGCCGGGAGTATTCCGGTTAACCGTCGATCAGTTGGCAGGAGAAGCCAGGGAATGTTTGCAACTTGGCGTCCACTCCGTCATTCTTTTTGGGCTGCCGGAAAAAAAGGATGGGGTTGGGTCAGGAGCCCATGCCAAGAACGGCATTATTCAGACAGCAATCAAAGAACTGAAGAACAAGGCGCCAGAGTTGCTGGTTATTACCGATGTTTGTTTGTGTGAATATACCGACCACGGTCATTGTGGTTGCCTGATCAATAATACTGTTGACAATGACGCCACCCTTGAGATCCTTGCCAAGACTGCCCTCTCCCACGCCGAAGCCGGTGCCGACATGGTCGCCCCATCAGACATGATGGACGGCAGGGTGTCTGAAATCAGGGCAACGCTCGATGAAAACAGCCATCAATCGATACCGATCATGTCTTATGCAGTCAAATACGCCTCGGCATTTTATGGCCCATTCCGGGATGCTGCCAACTGCTCCCCGCAGTTCGGCGACCGCAAGAGTTATCAGATGGATCCAGCAAACAGTCGGGAAGCCCTTCGAGAAGCAACCCTTGATGTCGACGAGGGTGCAGATATTCTTATCGTCAAACCAGCTGTTGCATATCTGGATATTGTCGCACGTCTGCGGGAAGAGTTCGATCTCCCGATCGCGGCCTACCACGTCAGCGGCGAATACGCGATGATCAAAGCCGCGTCGGAAAAAGGCTGGATCGACGGAGACAGAGTGATGGAAGAGACACTACTGTCGATAAAACGTGCAGGAGCGGATATTATTATTACCTATTTTGCCAAGGATATGGCAAAAATCCTGCAAAACCGCTAGTCACTTTAAAAAATTCACAAGGTATTAAATCCGGATATCAAGGGACCTTACGGGAAAGCTTGGGTCTCCACCTTGGCCTCTGCCCTGCGGCTGCACTTGTTCCTGTTCTGCAGATTCCCCCGGAGGGGCTACATTTCTGGCTAATGCCAAGGCCTGTGGAGAAAACGAGGTGACATCAGCGTAACTTCGCTCTGCGTCTTCTTCAACTGCATCCTGCCGACGCCTATTTTGAACTGGAGAATCCCTGACATTTTTTTCATTATTTACAAGGGTGGAAATACTGCTTGATTCGCCTATCATCGCACACCTCTCAGATATACATCAACTAACCCCGATAAAAGGGATAAGTACCTTCTCTGTGTCAGTATAAGGAGTTGAACTCAATAATTCAAGGAGACTCGAAAATTCTCATCTGCTCTATACTACCATTACTGATATTTTTTCAAACCAGCCCAAAACAGACAGACCACCACTGCGCCAAAGACGTCGGCTAAAACATCAAAACCGCTCGACACCCGTCCCGGCACAAAGTACTGATGAAATTCATCAGAAATACCGTAGAAAAAGCAAAAAACCGTTGTGCCCACCAGAACCACTCGAGGTTTCTTCTCTTTAAAACTTGTACTTAAGGCAGAGATTATTGTGACCGCCAACATCCCATAGACCACAGCATGCGCAAGCTTATCAATGCCCGGCAAAGGAGGCAGATAAAAGGTGCCGCCAGGTTGATCGGAGAGAATGAAAATTGCCCCCATGATTAAGATCATGGGGACTGTTCGTAGTCCTGAAAGCAGTTTCCTGCTCATGTGGTGGCGAGATTTTCCGAGTTCGGCAGATGAACTTTTTGCAGCTGATCGCCTGAGAACTTTTTCCTGATACGTCGTATTGCAGCACTCAGTTCACGAGTTGGTGCATCAGTCAGGATTTGGGTATTTTTATCTGCGTAGGCGGTGATTACCAGTTGCTTATTATCTAAGGCAAACGTGTGGCTGTAATTGATCTCGATAACCTCAGAATTTTCATCGATGGGCGCCTCTAAGGCCACACCGTTCCTGGCCACCTGAACGCAATCGCATTCGGTCATTTCTAAAAGCCAGGCATCTCCAACTGCTGTTGAAAAAAAGAAAAAAACGCCCAATTCCCGACACAGATTTTTTTTGTTTTCGGCATCGGCCTGGATTTCTTTAACCCCACTCATCAGGGTTACGTTTACCGACTGTTGCTGAATATTCTCTTGCTCTTTCTGTGCACAGCAATGTTTGTATTTTTTCCCACTTCGACAAGGACATTTGTCATTTCTGCCGATCTTTGCCATGTGTCGTCCCCCTCTCCTTAATCCCGATCACCGGGATTCCTTCCACCCCCCCCAAGAGGGAGTATAAGTACCTTTCGCAGATTTTATTTTTTGTCTTTTATGAACGAAAAATCTGTAACGCACTCGATACATTTCCTACGAACACTTGCTATATCCGCATTCATAGCAGGTTTCACAACCTTCTTCAAAGCGGAGCATGCCCGAACATTCTGGACAAGTGGCGGAAAATCCTTTCTGAGTTCCAGCCAAAAACGATTTGAACAGTTTCCCAAGTTGCGCCGGAAGATCTAGCATATGGCCGCTTGACCTGTCAAGTTGTTTGATAATTTCATCCATCGGCACATTGAATCGCAAAGCCAGAGAAACAAGGCGACAGGTGGTTGTCCACATTGTTGATTTGTCTTTCAAATCGACACGATTATCGAAGGGAAATTTTGCAAAAACCTCCATAGGTTTTTCGTTTTCATCGAAACAGACGATGATATATACTGACTTCTGATACTGGTCTTTGACCCGGTAGCGTTTAGCATTGAGAGTGTCCGGCAGAATCTGTTTAACCGGTCCATGTTCCGAGACAACAGCGGTTTTTTCCTTAGCCCCAGTATCGGATGTGTTGAGGACCTGATTGTCCCGCGAGCCATCCCGATAGACGGTTAACCCCTTACAACCAAGATTATAACCAGTAATATATGAGAATTTCACTTCCTCACGGCTAGCATCGTTGGGCAAGTTGATGGTTTTTGAAATTGAGCTGTCTACCCCATTTTTTTGCAGGCATCCCTGCATCTTGATATGATCCTCCGGCGGGATATCCTGGGCAGTACAGAATATTTCCTGCCATCGCAAGGGGATCTCTTGATGACCCATTACCGTACCACTGTCTGCCACCTGGGTCATGAGTTCTGCTGAATAAAAACCCTCTTCCCTTGCAACTTTCTCGAAATATTTATTGACCAGAATCAGCCGATCCCCATCCATGACATTTTTCACCATAACTATAGAAAAATAGGGCTCGCATCCTGAGGCACAGTCGGCAATCATCGAGACCGTTCCGGTTGGCTGAATGGAGGTAAGTGCGGCATTGCGGCGTAGACGGTAAGTATTAACTTCAGGGTCATACGCAGGAAAAGGTCCTTTTTCTGAGGCCAACTCGAAGGATCGCTCCTCAGCGGTATCTCGGATAAATCGCATGACCTCGCTGGCCAGGACCCGGCCTTCTTCACTGGCATAAGGAGTTTCCAGTTGAATAAGCATGTCATGCAAGCCCATGATTCCCATCCCAATTTTTCTCGTCTTCATCGTCATCGTCTCGATCTCGGGAATAGGGAAACGATTGCAGTCGATAACATTATCAAGAAATACCGTGGCAGTACGCACAACCTCTTTCAACCTGTTGTAGTCAATCGCTCCTTTGCTGACAAAGTTGGCCAGATTAACCGATCCGAGATTACAGCTTTCATAGGGCAGCAACCACTGTTCGCCACAGGGATTGGTCGCCTCGAATTCGCCAAGTTGTGGTGTCATATTGTCTCGATTGGCAGTGTCAATAAAAAGGACACCGGGTTCACCATTGTGCCAGGCCAAATCAATTATCTTGTCAAAAACCATCCGGGCACTCAACCGTTTGACAACCTCGCGGGAAGACGGCTCGATCAGGTCATAATCAGAGTCCGCTTCTACGGCCTGCATAAACACATCAGTGATACCGACGCTGAAATTAAAATTATTAAAGCGGGTCTGATCTGCTTTGGCGATTATAAAATCCATGATATCCGGGTGATCGATGCGCAAAACCCCCATATTCGCTCCACGCCTCTTGCCGCCTTGTTTGATGGTTTCCGTAGCGGCATCAAAAACGGCAGCAAAGGACAGGGGCCCTGAGGCGACGCCCTGGGTCGAACGTACCGAAGCATTTTTTGAACGGAGACGAGAAAAAGAGTAGCCGGTCCCGCCACCAGTCTTATGCACCAAGGCACCGTTGCGAATCGCGGAAAAGATACCGTCCATAGAATCATCGATCGGCAGGACGAAACACGCTGAAAGTTGACCAAGATCAGTTCCCGCATTCATCAGGCATGGGGAATTGGGGAGAAAATCAAGCTTATAAATCATATTGAAGAAATCATCCCGGAGCTGTTTATGGTGCTTCTGCCGACTGTCAACGTCGGCAACCGCATTTGCAACCCGACGGGCCAATGCTTCCCAGGATTCGGTCACATTGCCTGCAGCATCCTTCAGGTAGTATCTCCTGGCCAAAACCGTTTCTGCTGTCGTTGTCAAAACCTGTTTGGTCAAATCAGGTGTCATTCAGGACCTCTTATCAAAATAAAGTGAAAAGATAACAAGGGTGATTGTCGTCTCAGAGAATTGCGCCGAAAAAGCGGCAAAAAAACATTTCAAGCAATCTTGCCTTACACTCGGCTCGGAGTGTTACACACAGAGTGTTTATACCCCACATTTATGGCTAGCTCAACACCAATCTACAACATATGGTGGTTTTTTAAAAAACCATAAAAATGAAGGGATTCACGGAAAAGATGATTTTTCAAGGAAAAAAGACACATGTCGCAAGGATTATATACTGTCACCGCAAAGGTTGACAGGGACGGCAAAATGAAATTCTGCCGAATCACGCATGGCATCCGAAACGTCAGAAAATAAATCAAATAGTCAGGCACTAGAATACTCTTCTCCCCAGCCCAGGTATCCTATGCAGAAACCTGGTTTTTTCTAGTGGAGTTCGACTCTTTTAAAGTCGCCAGGAAATTTCCGGGGGGGGTTCGCAGCGGTAAGCGATGATATTCAAATCTTGGGTGACCAACCATCATTGCGCCAAAAACTTGTTGATCGACAGGTAAAGCCAACGCCTCACGCAACGGCAGGAAATTACTGGCAGCTGCATTAAAAAAACCGGCCCAGCAGCATCCCAAGCCCATTGCAGTTGCCGTTAACTCCAGATGACTGAGAGCAATAGTGCAGGTGGTCTGAGCCATCCGGTCGTCTTTCTCAGCAAAGGTAATCACCAGTGTCGGAGCATTGCGAAGAATCCCATCAATACCTTGATCCCATCTTGCAAGAGTTTTGTCCATGAATAATGAACGGGCAAATTCCGGCATTCTTTCAAGCATAACACGCATCCAATCAGCGACAATGCCGGCAAGACGATGCAGATCATCTCTGTTTCCGAGTACCAGCCATTTGACTCCTTGTGAATTATGACCGGAAGGAGCGTAACGTGCCACCTCAATAAGCCTTTGCAATTCCTCTCGAGATATCGACTCTTGTTTAAAATTGCGTATCGATCTACGGTTTCTTAGAAAATGTTCGCACTGTTCCGCCGTCGGCAGAAGTTCTTTGCGCACTGGTGGACAGAGGGCAGCAGCCATCTCTCTATGACTCAGGCTGCCGCTCGGGCAGACAGCGACGCAATGACCACATCGGATACAAACATCTTCGGCATCGGCAACCGATTCAGGAAATTGTCCCGGAGAAAAACCTATAAGTCCGGCGGGGCATATAGCAGCACACAATCCATCCTGGTCACAGGTGTTTTCATCTATTTGCAATAACTTCAAAATGCACCTCTTCTCGAAAGATGTGCCTCTGTTCTCAGGTTTTTTATGATTAAATATAAGCAGAAAACGGCTATTGCATAACTTTTGCCAATCTTAAGCGGGCACCTTCGACGAGACGAATTGAATCAACAACAGCACGAGTGTGCCTGCCGCTTGCGACCTTGCCGGCCCGATCGAACACCTCCACCTCAAATTGGTAAATCTTGCCTTCAAGACCAAGAAATATCGCCACGGCTTTGACTTCTTCATCCACCGGAGTCGGTGCAAAGTGTTTGATCTCAACACTCACACCCACCGAGAGTTGGCCGGCCTGCAACAAAGACTTCATAAGTCGAGCTGCCGCAATCTCCATAAGGCTAATCAGTCTTGAGGTAGCGAAAACCTCGGGAAAATTGTCTTCGGGACTGAGTGCCACCTGACTAGCCAGATCCTCTTTCTGCACAACATACACACACTCCCCTTTCGCACCTATTTCCATATTTCCTCCAATGACAGGATTGAATGTTCTTTGCAATGCTTTTAGCGATAGGCGATTGGCTACTACAGCAGGCTTGCGGCGCGGTCAACAAATCGACAAAAAAGCGGATATGCCAACGACAAGATCTTTGTCGGCATATCCGCATACTGGCTTACACTCAAGGCCCATATCACCGGCAAAACAGCGACCAGGCTAGTTACCCATTAAAACCGGAAGCGTACTCCAACACCGAACCGGCCATATCTCCCCAACTCATCAAACTCATCAAAAGCAGAGCGAGCTTCGACGAACAAAGATGCGTTGAATTTTTCCGGTTCGCCGTATACTCTGGCGCCAAACCCAGCAATCATATCCAACTGGCTGTTTTCCCCAGGCAGATCGCTATCGCCATTGGTAATCCATCCGCCCACACCTAAATCTACAAAATACCTGGAGAAGCTGAATTCGGCTAGCAAATCAGCAAGAAATGCTGATGCACCATCTTTGCCATGTACTTCAGGAGCCCAACCAAGCAACCCAATCAATCCGAACTGCTCAGTAAATTTGTATTCCATGCCGGCCCTTGCAAACACATAGTTGGATGGATCAAACTGACGGTAATAACCCAGGTCAGCTAGAAAACGAACTCTTTTCATCCCGGTAACCTGCACGGCACATGCTGGAGAACTGGCTTCCAGCCCCTTATTGTCAGCGACAGTCACCTTGAGGGTATTGGTCCCACATGGTACAGCAACCTCACTCATAAGAGTCTTGCCCTCGACCACTTTCTGGCTGATAGCCTTGCCGCTTTCATCAACAAAAGCAATAGTCATCTTGGCAATTTCACCATCTGGGTCGGTCGAAGTACGAGCATCAACAGTGACATTTTCACCACAGAAGGTCTTGGTCGGAGTAACTGTCATTCCACACTGCGGCGGCTTGTTCGGTGGCGGTGGTGCAACGACGACCTCAGGGATCTTGCTCTCTCCCATCAATGCCACGTTACCACATCCAAGCGGAATGACAAAAATGTAGCGAATCCCATCCCTATCGACAGGAAACTGAAAACCTGGAAATGGTTTGTCATTCCCCCAAGTAACGTCCTTGACGATGCGGATTGTTCCTTTGCCTTTTTTCTTGTAGAACATCCACTCAAACTGCGAACCTTTCGGGAACTGAACGAGGTCAATCTGCGTCTTAGTCACTTGGTCCATGAAAGGTTCGTACAGGTCACTTCGACCAGCCAAAGCAAAACCTTTGGCAACCTCTGGAGCTTTTGTCTGCAGCATGGAAATAAGTTCCTCTTTCGTTTTCAGCGGCGGCTGATGAAAAGGACTTCTACCAATTTCCACTAAAGTGGTGGCTGCATTTGCAACACTCACAGAAACAAGCACAAGTGCCATAATGAAAAATGAAAATAATTTTTGTTTCAATTCTCCCCCCTCCTCACCATGATAGATGATAGCTGATGTTAATACTTTACGCGCGTACAGTGAAAATGCCTTTAATACGGATGAAAGATTATAACTCGAAAAAACACAATTTGCTAGGGAGCATTATCAGAAATGTAATTTTTGTCTCACGTTTACCACGTTTACTTATTTTTTCCAAAGCCTTTCGAAAATGCAATTATTTACTGTTTGCTCTGGGTGTTATCAGAAACCTGGAAAAAACAAAAAACGCTCCTCCACATTGGCAACTTGCTCTCCGGTTAAGCTTCATTTCGACCATAATAAGAGAAATACTGGGTGACTTAAGGTGCTGAAAACCAATATCAAAGGAGACCGCCCTTACAAGGTAAATAATTTGTTTTTTTGAGGGACTTATTTATTGAGAATGGCCCGTTTAACAGATGGCCCCATTCCCATCCGTCGACCGGTCAGCATAGTCTGCTCCGTTACATTCAGTTTGCTGATGCTTCTAATGAATTCCTGTTGATAAATTGGGATATTATCGTGTGTAAGATAGACCGCATGCCAGATCAGGGGCAGACCTCTCGGGGTGATAGGGCGGGCGACAATCGCCCAGGTTTTCAGCGCTTCGGCAATCGCCCAGCGTGGGAAGACACTGATGCCGAAGCCGGCAGCGACCATTTCGATAATCGCCTGCGGGGCACCGACGTTCATAATCTTTCTCGGCTCAATACCTTTTGCTTTCAACACCTGCTGGTAAAAGCGGTTTGTACCCTTCTCGGCATGGGAAATGAGATTATTACCGCGAAAATCCTCAAACTGAACGAAGCTGCAGTCTGAAAGTGGGTGATCGGCCCACATTATGCACACCAGTTGATCCTGAAATAGAGGTACAGAGGTATGGGTGTTACCTAGCGCCCCGACTCCCGAGATGATCAGGTCGTATTTTTTGTCTTCCAGTTCTCTTTGCAGATCTACTGAATTGCCCACTTCAATCTCAACACTGGGAAACTTGCGCTGAAAGAGGTGCATCACCTTCGGTAACCATTTATAGCAGAAAATACATTGTGTTCCCACCTTGAGCTCGCCCAGTTCACCGGAGATCTTTCGGGAAATATCCTGTTCAGCCAGATCCAAAGCTTCAATGACCTGGGTGGCGGTTTCAAGGAGCTGCTTACCAACCTCTGTGACAATCATTTTCTTCCGGGTTCTAAAGAACAGATCAGCGCCCAACTTACCCTCAATGTCCTTTAGTTGCTGACTGAGGGCTGACTGGGTAATACTCAGTTTTTCCGCGGCCCTGGTCATATTCCCGCTTTCGGTAATAGCCCGGAGCATGCGGAGATGTTTGATTTCAAGATTATGCATGTTTTTTTAAATTACCTATACTTATTGATACTATCATATATATTAATTTTACTTATACATGATTCTTTGCTATTTTGCCACAACGATTCATTACGGTCAGTCGCTGCACGTTATCGACCGACCATTCCATCAATACTTTGACAAAAGGAATAAAATCATGGCACTTATCACAACGGTTGCACCTGAAAACGCAGAAGGAATAGTCCGAGAAGGTTATGAAATGTTCTTGAAAAATGTTGGGGCCATCCCCCAACCGATGCAACTTCTCAGCGTTAGCCCGGCACTTTTTGAGCTCCAGCTAAAACGAATACGCTATTTCGGAAAACATCCTAAACTGAGCTTTGCTCTCCTTGCCCATATTCGCTATTTAGCTGCTTGCACTCTCGATTACGCTTACTGCAAGGATTTCAACCGCCATCTTCTGAAAAAACTGGGCAACAACGATGACACCATCCACGCAATGGAAAACGATCCAGGTAAATCGATGCTGGAAGCCCATGAAAGCGCCATGCTGGTCTTTGTTATCCGCTCGATGAAAAAGCCGGGCTCTATTACCGCCGCAGACATCGCCAAGCTGAAGGAACATGGCTGGAACGAGAGGGATATGGTTGATGCCTTGGCTCAGGGGGTCAGCATGATAGACCACGCCATTATGATGCAGGTCTTTCAGATAGACCAGAATTGTCTGGTCGGTTGATCGCCTGTAGGCTCACCCAAAACAGCCTGTTCGAATTAGACAATCTGGACAGGCCGTGACACTCCTTGACAACCAACTCAAAACACTCTTGGAAAGCCACGCTCTTAAACTTTTTTCACCCTGTATATTCCTTCGCTTCTCCTCCCGCAACTTCATTGTAGTCTGCCTCTAATTTCAAATATTTTGACAAAATGCAGTCTCATGCCAGTTCCACAACACAAGCCACCACCACTGCGCCGCGGGTAAAATGATACAAGTGCTATCAATAAGACTAAAATTTTCTCTTTGAAAAAACGGGTAATCATTGTTTTTTTTTGCGTTAAACCATATGCTATTCATTAGTTAAGAACTTCATTTTCTGTTTCTTGTTCTATAAACCCCACAAATCGGAGTCAAAGCATGAAAGACCTTTTGTTGGCATTGCTTTTCGTTCTGCTTCTCATCCCAGGCACGGTACTCGCAGCCCAACCCACAGGAACAAAAGCCACCGGAGTCAAGGTCACCGGCGACAAGACCATTACCGCAGAGGGATACGGTGCCTCCAAACAAGAAGCCCTTTTACAGGCAAAAAGAGCGGCGGTCGAAGAAGGCATCGGGGTTGTACTCAGTTCTCAGACCGAGGTCGAGAACTTCATGCTGAAAAAAGACAAAGTCATCACCCAGAGTTTCGGCTCTGTTCGCAGTTATACCGTCATTAAAGAAGAGCTAAAAGGAGACACCTGGTACGTCAAAATCAGTGCGATTGTCTCTTTAGATTCGATTACCGCCGATTTGATGGCCTTGAAGATTCTCCTTATTTCCATGGATAAACCCCGAACTATGGTCCTCATCCAGGAAGAAGGGGGACAAAATGCTGAAAGTACTGTTATCGATTATCTCCAGGGCAAAGGTTTTGAGCTGATTGACCCGGCACAGGCGGCAGCGCTGATGGCTAAAGATGATCCGTTTATAAAAAAGGCTATAGCAGGCGACCCGGTGGCAGCAGCCAAACTTGGAGCGGAAAATGGCGCGGAATATGTGGTGGTAGGGACAGTCACAAAAAGTGTTCTGGCCAATGAGGTAATAGAGGGCACCGGCATGAAATCCGGCCAGGCAAGCCTCACCTTAAGGGTTGTCAACTGCTCAAACGGTCGCATTGTTGCAACCAAATCGGCAACTGGAGCATCGGTCCATATCGCCGACGATATTGCCAAATCCCAGGCAGTCACTAAAGCGGCAACCAATCTGATGAACAAAAAACTTTTCGAGGCGATAGTAACCTCGTTCCAGGATACCGTTAACAACGGCGCTACTTACGACATTGTCATCTCCGGCGTGAAAAGCTACGGCTTGCAAAAAATCGCAGCCAAGGTACTGGAAGATACCGAGGGTGTTGTCTCGGTTACCAAGAGAAGTTTCGGCGGCGGCAAGCTGGAACTCTCAGTTCTCTTTAAAGGAAGTGCCGAAAGTTTTTGTGACCGAGTCGACAGCAAGGCAGTTGACGAGACCAAGCTGGTAGTTACCAATGTTGCGGGCAATCGAGTTGCCTTGAATTTACAATAGCGAGAAGATTTTCTATTCCCTGACCAGGAGATGCGAATGAGAAGTTTAACCAACATTTTGTTTTTATTTGCAATCATTTTCTTTGTTCCCCTCTGCGCCTCGGCCGAATTCAGCAAAACCAAAATTGCCGTGCTCGATTTCCAACTGCAGGGGGAAAACTTCGATAACAAGGATATGGGAACTATTGTCGCTGAATGGTTCATCACCGCCATGGTCCGCGAAGGCCGCTTCGACGTTGTCGAAAGAAGAATGCTGGAAAAAATTCTCGGTGAACAGCAGCTGGCGATGACCGGAGTCGTCGATGCCACGAGTGCCACCCAGATAGGAAAGCTCCTCGGCGTCAAGGTTATCATTACCGGCTCGGTTATGAAGTTTCGGGATGTCACCGAAATCAACGCTCGTATCATCGATGTCGAAAGCGCCTCTATTATTGCTGCAGAAAATGTTAAAAGTGTCGCCACCGCCAAACTGCAGGATATGGTCATAGAGATGTCGGGGAAAATCATCAAAAACTTTCCCCTTTTTGGCTATGTGGTCAATCGGAGCGGTGACTCGGTTACCCTCGACCTGGGTTTACGCACCGGTGTAAAAACAGGTATGCGTTTTATCGTTTTCAAAGAGGGGCAGATTATAAAACATCCCAAGACCGGCGAGGTCCTTGATGTAGAGCGCATTGAAACGGGGAAAGTCACCATCACCAGTATTGCGCAGAAAATCAGCACCGCCAGGATAGATGAGGAGGCCAGCCCCGGATCCGTTAATTACAGTCAGCAAGTGAAAAGCTTGATCGACACAACACCCAAGAAAGCTCGACTCACCGTCAATGTTTCACCGGCCAACGCAAAAATCCGCATCTTGAACATTTCCCAGACATACGAAGCGGGCATGGTTCTCGACCCTGGACCGTATCATATCGAAGCAACTGCGACCGGCTTTAAATCTGCCAGAGAATGGGTTACACTTGCGAGAAATGAGGACAGAAGCGTCTCAATGAATCTCGTCGCAAGCAGTGCCACTCCTGATGAGCCACCTGTAAAACCATCTATAACCGTGCGAAAAGAAACCTTCACGCCTCCGCCTCCTCCGCCGCCTCCACAACAGAGCAACCAGCTCACTTCCGGACAGGCAAAATACTTGCGGATGATTGAATCAAACAATACCAAGGAACAAAAAGACGCGGCACGACTGATGGTCAAAGCGAAACTTCGCGACACGGTGGTGCTCGATGCTGTGGAAAGAGTGTTGCTAAAAGAATATCAGGCGAGCGGCGATGACCGCAATGACCGTATTGACACCTTGTCCTGGCTGTGCAAGGCTTTGGGTGCATCAGGCCAGAGCAAGTACAAGGCGACTCTCAGCAAGGTGGCAAAGGAAGCCCCGCACAGAAAACTCAAAGGCTATGCCGCGAGTAGTCTCAAGCAACTGTAACTTTCTACGGGTGAATCGGCGCCAAAGATGTACCTGACTCTGGAGAACTGCAATGAAAAAGACTGCCTCTCACTGTTGCTTGGCTGTTTTGCTGATCTGTATCCTCCCCCTTCCGGCATTTGCCGAGCAAAAAGTGATCGGCAAGGTAAAAGGACTTCGTGGTTTGGTCTCCATCCAGAGAGATGGCAAGACCAAACCGGCTTTCCCTAATGACCGTATCTATCAGAGCGACACAATCCTTACAGGCTCGGACGGAGCAATAGGAATCCTGCTCGAAGACAATACCCTCATCTCCATGGGACCGATCAGCCGGGTTTCCATGGATAAATACACCTTTGCCCCGGCCACAAATGAATATGCCATGCGTCTCAATATGCAACACGGCACCTTTGTCTACCAGTCTGGATTGCTCGGCAAACTTGCCCCATATGCCGTGGAACTCAATACACCGGTCGGACGAATCAGCATGCTGAAGGAGGATACCAGCTTCAAGGCAAAGTTTGCTGAAAACGCTCAGTAACAATTAAAGAGAACAAATACAGTCCTCTTTTCAATGCCCCTTTGAGGGGTTAAGTCCCTTTACCTCTGAGAATGGAAAAACACATGAACTGGAAAAGCGTAATCGTTCTCGCTGCAGCTATCCTGATGGCCGGTTGCGGGACCAAGGAAAATTTCGTTGTACTCAGTCCGACAAACGACGGTTCCGTGGGTGCTCTGAAGGTTGTTACCGAAAAGGGCTCTGAGGTTCTGACTGAAGATGGAAAGGCTATTTTCATCGGCGACCGCAACTCCGCACCTTCCACCCCTACACCAATCAACGCAGCCGAAACCCAACTTGTTTTTCAGGACGCATTGCGGGTGCATCCCCTTATGCCTGAAAGTTTCATCCTTTATTTCCAATTTAATTCCAACGAATTAACCGATGAATCGAAAAAACAGATCAACAATATCCTGGTAGCCATAAAGAAACGCCAGTCCCGGGATATCTCGGTAATCGGCCATACCGACCGGACAGGGCGCGACGAATATAAACGCAAACTCTCGCTCGAAAGGGCCCAACTGGTCTACAATATCCTCCGCTCTGAAGAGGTCACCGGGGAAGATATGACCATCATCTATCATGGCGAAGGTAACCCGCTCATCCCCACAGCCGATAACATTGCTGAACCGAGGAATCGCCGGGTTGAAGTTATGGTCCGGTAATGGAGCGTAAAATGGGTTACTTTCCTGGGTCATTCAAAATACTCTTTATTCTTCTTTCCTTTCTATGCACCTTGCCGGCTTTTGCGAGTGAAGAAATCATCGACCTCTCCGACCCCTATCAGATCATGCATCGCCATTATGCGGCGGTCGGTGGCCTGGAGCGTCTCAAAAACGTCATCAACAGCCACAGCGAGGGCCGAGTCCACTACGACGGCCTGCAGGGAACCTTCAATCATTGGGAAAACAGGCCTCTGCAATATCGAACCGAAGAAGATTATTCAATCATCTCTCAGATTGAGGGTGATAGTGGAGAGTTTGCCTGGTTCTATGACACCAACGGACAACAGCTGATCGTCAGGGACGAGGAAACCCTGAAACGAAGGCGCATCAGTGTATTGCTCGACCGATATGATCACCTTGACCGGCAATCGCCCAATTTTTCCATGACCTTCGCCGGGATAAGCAAGGTCAAAGGCCGACCTTGTTACGAGGTGGTACTCAGCAACACCATCAACAGTGATATTGGCCACTTCTTCTTCGACAGCCAAACCCTATTCATGGTCCGTTCCCTCTATCGCCAACCGGACATGGAGATTGAAAGCTTTTACGACGATTACAAAGAGGTTAACGGCATCATCATGCCCTTTCACCAGCACAATACCTTTCATCCCTGGAAAAAAACCGAAGAGACCTGGACCACCTCCTACACCAGTAACCAAGGTGTCGATGCAAAACTCTTTTTACCGCCGCAAAAGGAGAAGGGCTATCATTTTCGTGACGGTGACACCTCGGCAACTATCCCCTTTGAATTCATTGAAAATCTTATCTATCTACCGGTCACCATCGGCGGCGACACCCAATATTGGGTGCTCGACAGTGGCGCCTCCATGTCGGTTATCGACCAGGAGTACGCCGAAAAACACGGCCTTGATGTCCAGGGAAGTATCAGGGGATACGGCTTTGGCGAATTATTTGACCTCTCCTTCGTCAAATTGCCCGAGTACCGGGTCGGCTCTATCCAATTCGCCAGCCAAAAATTGTTTGTATCCAAAGGTCTTGCCGCAAAAAGCTATGAACCGGTGACGGTCGGCATTCTCGGTTACGACTTTCTTTCGCGCTTTGTGGTAGAAATCGATTACGACCTGCGACAAGTCACCTTCCACGATCCTGAATCCTTTGTATATAAGGGATCAGGAGTGACCGTCGATGCTCCCCTGAAATACCGGACTTTTGCTCTACCGGTGACCGTCGACGGCAAATTCAAAAGCCTCTGGAGTTTTGATCTTGGCTCCTACCACAGTTCAATTCACTACCCCTTTGCCGAAAAACACGGTCTTATTGAGAGAAAAGGGGTGGAAATTGTCAGCCAGGGATTGTCCGGTGTTTCCCGCGAAATTAACATCCAATTCAGTTGCTTGCAGATCGACCGTTTCCAGCTGCATCTGCCGCTCATTGCCATTCCCGTTGAAAAAGGAGTTGGGGCAACTGCATTGGGCGAAGTCGGCGGCAATCTCGGCAATTCCACCCTGCGCCATTTTCATCTTTTTCTCAACTATCCCCAGCAGAAAATAATTCTAGAAGAAGGTAAAAGCTTCAACGTGACCTTTCCGCGTGACAAATCCGGCCTGATTATCGGCCGAGCTGAAAACAATCAGCCTATGATTTCCTATATCGCCAGCAACAGTCCGGCGGTCAAGGCCGGCCTTGCTGCCGGCGATATCATTGTCGAGTTGGCCGGACAAGCTGTCGGCCCGAACCACCCGGCTGTCCCCTTGCGTCATATTCTGCGTGGACCAGCTGGCAGCACTATTGTAATAAAGGTGCAAAGAGAAGAGCAGATAGTTACCACAACCCTCATCCTCGAAGATCTCTACCCACCCGACACCAGTGTCTGCGAGAGTCCTTCGGGCTGAAAACGGTGGCGTTGCCAAACCCTGGATGAGTGGATAGCTTTTGAGAAAACCGTTGTAAAAACTCACTTGTCCCCAACTCCCGGGCGCCACAATGATTATCCGCTGTGATCTATGTCCCAAACGATGCCTTATGGAACCCGGCCAAAGTGGTGAGTGCCGCATACGGGTGAACCTCGACGGCAAACTGGTTGCAGTGACTTACGGATATCCTTGTACAGTGCATGTGGATCCGATCGAAAAAAAGCCGTTTTTCCACTTTCTTCCAGGGAGTACCAGCCTTTCAATAGCCACTGTCGGCTGCAATCTTCATTGCAAGAACTGCCAGAACTGGGAGATTTCTCAACAGAATCCGGAGAAAGTTGCGGCTTCCAAGCTTCTTCCGGCTGAGATTCCGAAGTTGGCTGTTGAACATGGCTGCAGGTCTGTATCCTACACCTATACCGACCCGGTCGTTTATTACGAATATACTGTGGACAGTTCGGTGTTCGTCCGGGAAGCAGGACTGAAAAACGCACTAGTTACTGCCGGTTACATCAACCGCGAGCCATGGGCGGAGCTTTGCCGAAAGGTGGATGCGGTGCGCATCGACCTCAAGGCCCTTTCCGACAAGTTCTACCGGGATATCTGTAACGCCACGCTGCAACCCGTGCTGGACAGTCTGGTTACAGCCAGATCGCTAGGAATCCATATCGAGGTGATCAACCTTCTTATCCCGACGTTGAACGACAGCGACAAGGAAATTCGCAGTCTCTGCCTGTGGATTGTCCAGAACCTGGGCCGAGAGATACCATTGCATTTCTCGCGGTTTTTCCCCAACTACCAAATGAAGAATCTGCCGCCAACTCCGGCAGCAGCACTGATCAGGGCTCGCGAGATTGCCAGGAATGCTGGTCTCTACTATGTTTACCTTGGCAACATCCTGATACCCGACGGCGAAAACACCTTCTGTCCGGAATGTCGCGACCTCCTGGTCGAGCGCCGGGCATTTCAAGTTCTAAAAAACAACATAGAAAACGGCAGATGTCCACGTTGCCATTTCGAGATATACGGGGTGTGGTTATGAATCGTAGAGGTTTTTTATTGCAAGTGACGGCACTGTGCGCTTTCATTGCTGTACCGATTGCTATATGGATGCGAAAGACGAGCGATAGCCGCGTTGTTAGAGCCTTGCGTGGGAGAAAGTATCCTGGACCTGTTCGTCCTCTCGACAAAGAAAGTGTCAGCCGTCAGGGAAAATGGGCGGGTTGAAGCTCTGTTACCCAAATGAACCGCAACCGATGCTCATAATTTCTACTCTTCATACTATGTATCCATCTAACAGGAGGTATGACGATGCACAAACATCTTGTTATCACTCTCTTTCTCGTGATCTGGTTGACACTTATTCAGCAAACCCCTTTTGCAGTCGCAGGAAACGTTGGATCTGCACCTTCTCAGCAAGGTGGGCAGAACGCCCTGACATCGCAGGAAGATACCGATAAAACTTCCGCCAACAAAAAAATCTTCCCCTCACCCTTTGCCGGCACCTGGTATGATGCCGATTCGGCCAAGCTGTCCGCGGCAATCGATGGCTACATGCTCAACGTTCCCGAGAGGGTTCTTCCTCCGGTCTGCGCTTTGATTATGCCTCACGCCGGACTCCAGTGGTCAGGACAAACTGCCGCCTATGGCATCAAACAGATTGAAGTGGCAAAAATTCGCAGAGTCATCGTGCTCGGGCCTTCCCATCATGTCCTTCTCCAAAATTCTGCCAGCCTTCCTGATGCGACCCACTATGCCACGCCATTTGCTGAAACGCCCCTTGATGTAGATCTTATTCAGGAACTGTTACAATCTCGTTACTTCCATGTCATCCCAGCCGCCAATGAAAGCGAACACAGCGTCCAGATTCTGCTTCCGGCCTTGCAGCGAAGACTGGGAGAGTTCCTTTTTGTCCCCATTGTTCTCGGAAGGCTTGACAGCGCTTCGACCCAGGCTGTCGCTGACATCCTGCGGCGTCATTTGACCCCTGATACTTTGGTGGTAGCGTCCAGCGACTTCACCCATTATGGCAGCAATTTTGGTTATCTTCCCTTCACTGCAGATATACCGGAAAACTTGAAAAAACTTGATATGGGGGCTTTCAAACTGATTGAAGAGCAAAACTCTCGTGGTTTTGCTTCCTATGTGCAGAAGACAGGTGCAACCATCTGCGGCCAAACGGCGATCGAGGTCTTACTGGCCATGCTTCCAGCAAAAAGTCGTA
Source organism: Pseudomonadota bacterium (assembly GCA_018821785.1). GTDB lineage: Bacteria > Desulfobacterota > Desulfobulbia > Desulfobulbales > Desulfocapsaceae > Desulforhopalus_A. The sequence continues at coordinate 17,108 of JAHJLI010000106.1, read as the reverse complement.
TCCAGCTGTTACACTATGAAACCTCCGGTGCCAAGACTCACGATTTTTCCTCCTCGGTCAGTTACCTGAGCGCTGCCGTCACCGGCAACTGGGAGGCAATTGTAAAAGAAGAAAAGGCTCCCAAGAGCCACGGATTGTCTCAGGATGATAAGAGCCGGCTCATGGCACTGGCAAAAGGCACTTTGCAACAATATTTGGACAAGGGGGTGCCTCCGACACCGGAGAAGTTGGGCATAGAGATCACCCCTGGAATGCAGCAGATCATGGGCGCCTTTGTAACATTGAAAAAGCATGAAAATCTTAGAGGCTGCATCGGCGAGATCACGCCGGTACGACCGCTATACCAGGCGGTCATGCACCGCGCCATAGATGCGGCAGTGCATGATTCCAGATTTTCGGCGGTGCACAAGAATGAATTCAGTGAGCTCTCCTTTGAGATTTCCGCCCTCACTCCGCCCACGCCGGTCGCCTCCTACCTTGACATTGTTGTCGGTCGCGACGGAGTCGTTCTGCAAAAGAACGGGCGAAGCGCCGTGTTTCTCCCCCAGGTTGCCCCTGAACAGGGTTGGGGGCTCGAAGAAATGCTTTCGCAGCTCGCCCTGAAGGCCGGACTACCGGCGGATGCCTGGATGGAGGGTGCATCGTTTACTGTCTTTCAGGCCATCGTCTTTAGTGAGAGCGATCTATGAGAAGACTGACGAGTGAAGTTCCCATTGCCGCACTGGGATTCTTTGCTCTGGTGTCGCAAACCCTGCTGTTTCGCGACTTTCTCTCTTCGCTTGAAGGCAACGAAATCGCCGTCGGAACTTTCTTCGGGTCGTGGCTGCTCTGGGTGGGCATTGGTGCTGTTGCCGGCAGGCTTTTTTCCTTGGGGTTTCCTGCGGCTCTGCCCCATTTCCTTTTCTTTCCGCTGCTCTATCTCCCGGCCTCTTTCATCCAGCACCAGCTGATTTACAGGGCCAGGTCAATCCTTGGTCTTGAGTCATTTGTGCTGGTGCCTCTCCCGTCGCTGCTGGTTTTTGCCTCTCTCGCCAACGCCCCAACAAGTTTTCTTACCGGATTTCTTTTTTCCATGGCCTGCACCTGGGTGGCGGGGACATTTGCCCTGCCTGTTGCCCGTGTCTATATACTGGAAACTTTCGGAGGATTCGTCGGCGGGCTTTTTGTTACAGGGCTCCTTGTTCTTGGGATGCCAGGAGAAAAGGTCTTTCTCTATGCGGCACTGGTGCTTTGCACTGCGCTGCTTGCTCGGTATATACCGGATCGGATGAGTCTGCTGCGGTGGTGCCTCGTTGCAAGCATAGCGATGATGGCATTGTTTACCATAAGAATAATCGGTGACCTCGCTTCGAACCATGCGGCCCGCTCCCAGTGGAGCCGGTTGCTCCCGGTCGATACCTATAAAGGCAGCTTCATCACCGCCCAATCGCAGTATCTGTATGGTGAACGAGATGGCGATTTCATCGTCATGACTGAAGGGGGCGTGATTGAAGCCCTTCCCGAAAAGGAGCATGCCTCAGAAGTCGCCGCCTGGGCGATCGCACAGAACCCTGTTGCTGCAAATGTGCTCATCGTCGGTCCGGGCGGTCCTGCGATTGCCAGTCGGCTCAAGGTACTTCCTCAGATTCATGACGTTGTTTGGCTGTACCCCGATCCAGAGTTTCCAAAAAAGATCTTTGATGTATTGCCAAACAAGATTCGAAATTCTGTCGGCCATGTGAATGCTCCCCAGATAGAGGTGCGAGCGTACCTGCAACAGACCGAGAAAAAATTTGATCTTGTGATCGTCAATCTCCCAGAGGCAACCACCCTTGTCCTCAACCGCTATTTTTCGAAGGCCTTCTTCGCCCTTGTAAAAAACGTTCTCGCGCCTGCCGGGATCTGTGCTGTCAGGGTATCAGGTGGAGCCAATTATCTCAGTGGCGAACGTGTCTTGGCCGGTGCTTCGACACTCACAACGCTGTCATCGGTTTTCCCCCGGGTGGCGTTAAAACCTGGCGATGAGAGCTTTTTTTTTGCCGCAACGGAAGATATCCTCAGCGAGTCGCCCTCGGTTCTGGCCAAAGGTTTTGCAGCAGTTGAAGGCTCCTCACAGCTCTATCCGAAAGAAGGCTTGCTCGCCGCCTTTCAACAAGACCGCATCGCTTTTCAGAAAGACAGGTACCGCTCTGCTGAAGAAAAATATGGAAAAAATCTCCTAGAGAATACCGACAACCACCCGAAGGCCCTCCTCTTTGACATGCTGCTCACCCTCCGCCGTGCGGGGCTGGGCCCCGTCGCCCGGGCGGCGGTATTCCTGGTCGACAATGGAACGTGGATCTGCCATGTCGGGATTTTTCTCTACGGCCTGCTGCGCTTTTCTTACCTGAGGAACTCACTCCTGTCAGCATCTGCACAAAAAAAAGAAAGATCTCTGAATCTCTTTGAGATCCAAGCCATGCTTTTTACGGCTGGATTGGTCGGCATGTCTGCGACGGTGGTCCTCATGTTTTGTTATCAGGTTCGATTTGGATCCCTGTTCCTCGATATTGGGCTGATCTCATCTTTGTTCATGCTTGGCTCGGCACTAGGTGGATTTGCCTGTGAAAGACTCCTGCTGCAGAGAAGAATTGCCATTCCCCAGATCATTTTGACCATAACTGCTTGCGAGACGATATTGTTCTTAATCTTTATTTTCCAATCGCCTGTCGAGGCTTCACGGTTAGCTCTGGGTGTGTTTTTCACGACTGTCGGTGTTTTCTCCGGGTTGTACTTTCCAGTTGCGGCAAGGTGTTTGAATACAAGTGGATACGGGGTAGAGGCCGCGGCCGGACGACTGGAATTGCTGGATCATGTTGGCGGAGCTGTGGGTGCTTTGGCCACCGGCCTTATATTATTGCCTCTTCTGGGAACAAGGGCGTCATTTTTGGTCTTGATCACCACAGTGATCGTCATCAATCTCATGTCCCTGATTGCCCGACAAGAAGCCGCTTCTACCGTAATTCGCGACTGGTTTGATAGAAACCGACGACCCTTCGGATACCTGTTTGTGGGGGTCGGAGCATTTTCCATGCTTGTTTCCCAAGGTTTCCATTTAACGCAGAGTGACCATGAGATTGAAAACTTTCAAGCCGCTGCAGCCGAAATGGCCGGCACCCTCAAGCGTCAGGAACAGAAGGCAACTCTTACGGATGGCACGACCTTTATCTACTACCTTGTGCCCGGTGGATACCTCTTCCCTTCGACACCGCTAGCAAGAGGTGTCAGGGGCTATGGTGGGGAGATCCCTCTCGCTATCTGGATAGATGACCTCGGCGTTCTGAAAAATTTTCGCATCCTCCCATCGAACGAAACTCCAGCTTATCTGGCATTTCTACGCGGCTGGCTGGAAACCTTAAAAGAAAAAGAGCTGTTCACAGCCAATGGGTTACAAGGAATAGATGCGGTGTCCGGGGCTACGATGTCATCCGCTGCCATCTTGAAAACGATCACCAGATCGTCGAGTGGTTTCGGCGAGGTCGTACTCGGTCGACCTGCTCAGGGGGATGTGACCACCTCCTTTTCTGCAGGTCCACCGTGGCAATTCGCAGCGTTTGTGGTATGGAGTTTTGTTGTCCTTGCCGCGCGTTATCGGCCTGGTCGCTGGACGAGACGTCTTATTCTGACAGTATCTTTGGTGCTGTTTGGGATAGTTCTTAATCACCAGTACGCATCTCAGCAGGTCATGGCACTCCTCTCAGGCAATTTTTCCTTGGAGATTGTCAGTAGCGCATTTTTCCTCATAGCAGTCGTCCCTGGAATGGTTGTGCTGTTTGGCAATGTCTATTGCGGATATCTATGTCCTTTTGGCGCAATTCAGGAATTAATCGGTGATCTCCGACCAACACAAATCCTTCCAGACCCACAAAGACAGGTGTGGCGTTATGGACGTTTTTGCAAGTATATCGTACTCTTACTCTTCATACTCCTTTTCGCATTGACCCGTGATTTAACTGTACTTGACGCCGACCCGCTCATCACCATTTTTGGAGCGGCGGGCAACCGAATGGTGATTATCCTCGCCCTCTGCCTTCTCGTCCTCTCTTACTTTTTCAGGCGTTTTTGGTGCCGAAACCTCTGCCCAGCCGGTGCTTTTCTGGCCCTTTTAGGTGGAATTCGCCTTCTCCGTCGTTTCCTCCCAAAAACCAGGCCCGACTTATGCGATATGGGTGTTCACCGGCAAACGGACCTGGATTGTCTGCAATGTGACAGGTGCCGCCATGAGAAAAATTGAAGCGGCATACCTCGTTGCAGTTGGTACAATGGCACTGGTGATTTTTACCCTGTCCCTGCACCGCTGCAATGAACTAAGAGGCTTGTGGCAAGATTCCACGACATCCGCATCCATCGGAAAACCTCGAACTGTAAATGTAGAGGAGATCCGGCTCCTGATGAAACAGGGCAAACTCTCTGACAAAGAGGCCAAATTCTACACCTCCTCCCCGGCGCTGGAAGAACAACTGCCAGTCCTGCCAAGCAAGAAGTGACATTTCGTTATTTTGCGGAAATTCTTGATCATTACCATTCCGATTCTCTTCGTATTTTTTGATCCAGGCTATCTTAAATTCAGAGTAAAAAAAATTCAAAGCCGTTGTAAGTTTCAGTTTTTCTTTTCGTTTTGATATTCGGCTTCTTGAGAGGATGCCCTTGACACAATATGCAACAATTGCTAATTATTTATGTAACACTTGATACACCAACACCACCTTCTTTAAAAGGACGGGACACCTCGACATGCAAGGTTTTCAGACCCTAAAATGGCTGCTGTTTTTTTATTCCATCCCGGCAACCCCGGTGAAAAACCGGGTAAAGATTTGGCGCAAACTACAAAAAACCGGGGCGGTTCAATTGAAGGGCGGGGTTTACGTCCTTCCCTACCTTGAAGACAACCATGAAGCCCTTCAATGGATGCTTGCCGAACTTCCCGGACTTAAAGGAGAAGGACTTCTTGTCACCACTGAGACCATAGAACCTTTGCAGCAGCAGGAGATCATAGCATTGTTCAATGAGCAGCGGCACCTGCAGTACCAGGAAGTTGGCAAAAAGATCGATGAACTATCCGGTAGAATTGACAACCTGCGCAAGGGCGGCAAAGACAAAAAATCCATCTCCCTGTTCAGACAGTTTGAAAAGATCCAGGCCGATTTCCACACAGTGCACAACCGCGATTTTTTTAAGTCGGAATCGGGTCAGAGTCTGGTAGGTCGGCTCCAGGCCCTAAAAGGCCAGTTGGAGACGCTCACCGCAATCAAAAAAGGAACAAGGACATTTGCCGGGAATGTATTATCCAAGGGAATAAAAATTGAAAAATATTCCAACCTGCGATGGGTAACACGCAAGAGACCTTTTGTCGACAGAATGGCCTGCGCATGGCTGATTCGACGCTTCATCGACCCGCAAGCGACTTTTGTCTTCCGGGATGAGGGTGATCTGAAGAATCTGAAAGGCGCAAACGAGGTCGCGTTTGACGTTCGTTATGGAGATTTCACCCACTTCGAAGATTTATGCACCTTCGAAGTACTGCTGAAAAGTTTTGGTCTGACCGCCAATGGACTCAACGCTCTTGCCGCAATTGTCCACAACATAGACATAAAAGATGAAAAATTTTCGGCACCTGAAATCCAAGGTATTGAAATGTTGCTGAGAGGCATCCGCAAAAAAGCGCTGTCAGACAACGAGACACTTGAACAGGGTATTGAGGTTTTTGAAGCACTATATCTTTCGTTAACAGAAATCAACTAACAAGGATAATCAACAATTACAACTCAACTGGTCGTTTCTGCCTTGTTTTTCTGCAAGACGATACCAGCTTCTCAATAAACTCATGGTAAATATATGACTCCTTCAGATCCCAACACAAAAATCATAGAACCTGAACAGGTCACACCCTCTTTCAAAGAAGCCTTTCTCTTCTGGCTGAAACTCGGCTGGATTAGTTTTGGCGGCCCTGCTGGCCAAATCGCTATCATGCACCAGGAACTGGTTGATCGAAGAAAATGGATAAGCAATGACCGCTTCCTGCATGCTCTCAATTACTGCATGCTCCTGCCCGGACCAGAGGCCCAGCAGCTCGCCACCTATATCGGCTGGCTTCTTCATAAAACCCGCGGCGGAATTACTGCTGGCGTGCTCTTTGTCCTGCCTTCGGTATTTATTCTTTTTGCTCTCAGCTTTATCTATATCACTTTCGGCTCCCTGCCATGGGTGGCGGCAATATTTTCCGGACTGAAAGCCGCAGTACTTGCGATAGTCCTTGCGGCAGTGATCAAAATCGGCAAAAAATCACTAAAAAACAATCTGTTGATCGCAATTGCCGCAATATCCTTTCTCGTTACCTATTTCCTTAAATTCCCTTTCCCGGCCCTCATTCTCTCGGTTGGAATAATCGGAATTGTTGGCAGCCAATTTTTCCCAAATCTCTTTTTACCTGGTAAAAAACCAGACGGAACGTCCTTCTCGGTTGAGAGGACCACCGCTCACGACAGTGCTTACCCTTCTCTTTCCAGAACCGCGATGCTTTTGGCGGTCTTCATTGCTTTATGGGGCATACCTTTTCTTGGACTTCATTATCTCCTTCCGGAATCAATCTTTGCCACCGAGGCCCTCTTCTTCACCAAGGCTGCTTTTCTGACCTTTGGCGGCGCTTATTCCCTGCTTGGCTATATCGCCCAGGCAGGCGTTGAGCAATATGGTTGGCTTACCAGTCTGCAGATGATGGATGGTTTGGGGCTTGCCGAAACGACACCCGGCCCGCTTATCATGGTTGTGCAGTTTGTCGGATTTCTAGCTGGCTTTAATCATCCAACAAACTTTGGACCCTTTCTCGGATCCGTCACCGGTTCTCTTGTTGCCACCTATTTCACTTTTCTCCCGAGCTTTCTCTTTATTTTTCTCGGGGCCCCGTATATCGAACGACTGGCCGGCAACAGCAAAATGTCTGCCGCGCTGGCCACTATTACCCCGGCCGTGGTAGGCGTTGTTTTTAATCTGGGCGTCTGGTTCGGCACCCATGTTCTCCTCCCGGCAGAGGGTTTTTCCTGGTTTTCGGCAATTGTCGCCACCATTTCATTTTCTTTGATGCAGTTTTACAAAGTCGGCATCATTTCTATAATAGGCGGGGCTGGCAGTGCTGGTCTTTTTTGGTACCTTGTTTGCCTATAACATTATGTTAACATATGATAAAAAGGACAATAGAATATGGCTGCAGCAATAACTTGAGCAGAGCCAAAAGCTGAATTTGCTAAAAATTCTAATATCCGTATCATTGATGTACGAAGGAAGGCCGATTTTGAGCAATCACCGAAAACAATCGCCGGTGCCGTTTGGCAGGACCCTGAGAACGTAGCAACATGGAGCAAGACACTGCCAAAGGATGAAGATTTGGTAGTCTACTGCGTCAAAGGTGGCTCGGTAAGCCAATCGGTTGCCCTCGCCCTTAAGGAAAGCAATCCCAAGGTACGTTTTCTTGAAGGGGGTATTCTCGGTTGGGAGGAAACTGAGAGATAAAACGGGGAAATACTTTGGATCTTTAGCGCAACACCTGCTTGATAGTTCTATTGTAAGAAATTTGTAAGATCTATAGTTCTATACTCTTCCAAAAGTGATACTCATGAGAAGACGTAAATCCCTAAAAGATAACCTTGCAATCGAAGGCTATTGGAAAAAAGGTGGGCTTGGCCTGATACGGGCTTGCCAAAGACTACTCTCTGCCCCGTTCCTAGACCAATTTACCAACAGAACAAAAAATGGCCCAACGAACGGACCACCCAACCAAAGGAGGATCGAAAATGGAAAAAAGAAGACATCCCCGCATGGTGATGAACAATCTCGATTACTACGCCTCTGATGGTGTCGGATATTTTCGGGGCGAGATTTCCGACGCCTCCAGATTCGGCCTATGCTTGGACAATCTGCCACCAAACATTAGCCCCGACATAAAGAGAATCAGCCTCATTGTCTTTGGTCAAGGCAAGAATTTCAAGATGAGTGTCACACCTAAATGGACTTCTCGAACAGTTTTTCAGAACACCTTCGGAGTGGAAATTCAACACCCTCCATTGGGTTGGGCGGAGTTTATCTCGAGTTTTCAACTGAAAACGCAAGAGGCCGTTTCTTTTAACGAACAAGATCGGTTACTCGCCTGAAATCGGCAGCAAAACGCTGAAAGCGGCTCCCTGTCCCAGCTTACTCTCCACCTTAATACTACCGTGGTGGGCATTGACGATACTTTTAACGATGGCGAGCCCAAGCCCAGTCCCGTGAATAGTCCGAGTATTGCTGTCCTTCACCCTGAAAAAGCGGGCAAAAATTTCCTCCATATCTTCCTCCGGGATACCAAATCCAGTATCTTGAACCGTTACGGTGAGATACTCATTATCTTTGGTCGCAGATAAAGTTATTCGACCATCTCGAGGAGAATATTTGATAGCATTAGTGATAAGGTTGGTAAAAACCTCTTCCATGCCTTGACGGCTCGCTTGGATAGTCGGCAAGTTTGGCAGCTGTTCCAATTGAAGGCTGATATTTTTTGCCTGGGCAGCAGCTAGATGAAAGGCTACCTGATCAACTAAAAGGGCCTGCATGTCTATTGTCTCTTTTTCGTCGGTGATCAACCCAGCTTCAATACGAGCCAGATCGAGCAACTCGCTCACCATAGCGGTCAGACTTTGAATCTTCCCAGAGGCACGTTCGAGGATTTCCCTTTGCTTGTCAGTTACTTCACCGGCCAGTCCGTCAAGGATCACTTTCATCTGCATCAGCAGAGAGTTCATCGGGCTGCGGATCTCGTGTGAGACCATCGAGACAAAATCTGATTTCATACGTTCAATCTTTTTGATCGCGGTAATATCATGAAGAACTGTGATGGCCCCGAGATTTACGCCGGTTCTACCACGAAACGGCGCGCAACGGGCACTTAAAATTCTCTCACTCTGCCCGTCACGAGCTTCGAAACAGAGTTCCTGGACGATTTCCGTGAAGGTATCCCTTGGCATGAGAAGGGCCGCGTCGATCATTCGAACAAGTGTTTCATTCGGCAAAACTTCATCCACCAAACGGCCGACCACGTTTTCCCCATGATAGCCGAGCATGTGTAAAAAGGCTGGATTGGTCAGAACAATCCTCTTTTCACTGTCTGTGGTCATGACCCCGTCCATCAAACGGTTGACCATCACTCGTAACCGGGATTTCGTATCGGTGATATCCTGCAGGGCACGGGTATATTTGATTGATTTGCTGACCACGGCTCGCAATTGATCCGGGGTAAAGGGTTTTGGAATGAAGTCAAATGCACCCTTTCTCATGGCCTCAATTGAGTGTTCGACAGTTGCGTACCCGGTAATGACGATGACAACCGTATCCGGATGATTTTCCCTCACCTGGGAAAGAACGTCAAAGCCGGAAAGGATCGGCATCATCAAATCAACAAGAATGATGTCGAAATGCCTTTCCTTTATCATAGCCAATCCCTGTTCACCCCCCAAAGCAAGTGCTACCACGAAACCCATTTCCTCAAGGACCATCTGGCACGCCTCGCGTATCCGTGGCTCATCGTCAATGACAAGAATCCGTGGTTTTTCCGTTCCATCCTCAACAACACTGCTGCTCATCACTCTCTCCAACTAACCAATAGAATCAAACAAAATTAACTCGGATAACGGTACTGCAGGCAACTCCAAAGCAAATGTTGTTCCCTGTGTGCAGGTTTCTTTCACAAAAATACGACCGTGATTTTCCTCCATCATCCCGTATGCCATGCTGAGACCAAGACCCGTGCCTTTGCCCAGTTCCTTCGTTGAAAAAAACGGATCAAAAATCTTCGATTTATCATCCTCGGAAATGCCGCCACCTGTGTCAGTCACTTCAAGAAAGGCCTTCCCTCTCACCGTGTCCTCATATGTATGCAAAGTGAGCACTCCCCTTCCCTCCATGGCATCAATGGCATTGATAATCAGATTGATTAGCACCTGGCAGAGCTGGTTCTTGTCGGCATTCACGAGGAGAGGTTGCGGCCACTTATCTTCAATCACCTTGATATGCAGAAACAGCTTTTGGTCGCGGATAAGCCGCAAACTGTCATCGATGACGTCGTTGAGTTTAAAATAATTACGCGTTGGGTTGGTCTGCCGGCTGTAGGCCAGGAGGTTTTTGACGATTTCCTTGCAGCGCTCGGTATCTTCAAGGATATACGTGAGATTTTTTTCCAGCGGGTGATCTTTTTCCAGTTTCTCCCGCATCAGACTGGCGTACAACAGGATACTCGTCAGCGGATTGTTGATTTCGTGGGCGACACCGGCGGCAAGTCGGCCAAGGGAGGCGAGTTTTTCCGATTGGATGAGCTGAGCATGGGCATCCTTCAGCTGGCGCTCAACATCCAGCCTGTCCCTCAGATCATTAAAGATACCGGCCGTCGCCGTCTCCATGCCGTCCTCGTAGATAATAACCCCAGTCATTTCCACGGGAATATCCGTTCCGTCTTTGTGTCGGATATTGACCCTGGTGATTGGCAGCTTGCCCCGTCCTCCTATCTGTTCATCCCGCAACTTCACCATGATATCCCTGGCAACACCCGGCGGATAAAAGTTTTCGATATTTACATTGTCGGTATAATAGGCGGAGTGCCCGAAAAGCACTTCGGCGGCCTTATTCATCATAATTATGCGGCCCCGCCGGTCGGCGGCGATAATGCCGCTCACCGAACTCTGAACCACCCGATCAATGAGTTCCCTGATGCCGCTGTACATCTTTTCAAGATTTTTAACCCGGCTGACATCTCGAATACTTTCAATAACATAATCAACTTCGCCTGTGACTCCGAGAATAGGGGAAAAGACCCGCTCTTCCCACCCGAGGTGGCCATGCTGATCAGTGTGTTTGAGGAGCACAGTCTGACCGGTGCGACATTTCACCGTTTTGGTAAGTGGACATTCACCGTTACTGTTACAGGGGAACTTTTGCTCCGGATAATATTCAAGGTTAACCACCTGACATGATCTTCCAAGAATCAGAGACTCTTCTACCCCGAGCTTTTCCAGATACCTTTTATTGACGGCGACAATCGTCTTATCCGGTTTAAAGATCACTGTCGGAAAAGACATCGAATCGAACACCCGCAGGCGCCAATCGCTCCCCTTTTCAATGTCTGTCATTTTCGTTTCCCGAGAGTTGCATAATGCACATCGACCCACCATGAACAGATAAATACGGATTAACGCATTAATATTGCGTAATTGTCGTCGACCTGACCTTCATCGTTCTGCGGCCGCGTTCGGCAGGGTACACGATCAGAGAACAAATGTCTCGGAAAGACAGTGCACCGCCTCAAGAACCCTGTTTTTATGGACGACGATATAGACACTGGTTCCCGCGCAGCCAGCCGAAAGAATGGGAATATCGGCTTTATACAGGGGCGAAAAAGCCGCCTCAGCAATACCGTAACGATCCTGGAAATGCGGCCCATGCAGGTATATCAATTCAACCGGCGTGACCACCTGCAAAAAAGAGGTATCTTCGTTTTCCAAACCTTTATCCAGCAACCGGTGAACATCGGTAGACCCGTCACCGCACGCCGGCAAAAGGCAGAGCTGCAATGTTTCAACCGATGTCCGCTGCAGGTTAACTAATTGAAACTCGCTGCCGTTTTCCCCAAGACTTCTAACCACACCACCCCAATATGAAAGTCTTTCAATGGGGAAGCATACGGTATACAAAGACAGGCCGGTCTCTGAGGTCAGACCATAGATACGGATTTTCGGTTCCCAGTAGACTGCTATTGTTTCCATTGGTTATCCCAGTAAATCTCGGTAGATCAGGGGGAGATCTGTCTGACGGAGAACTCCGGACGGAACGGGGCATGATTTTCCGGCAGTTCGACAATTTTCTCAAGTGCTTCGACCGCCTGATCGAGAAGTTGGTAATCGACATTAATGGCAATGGCCGATATTGAGGTACAAAGACTATGGATGATTATTCCATATTGCCCTAATATATCAATAATTTGACCCAACATGGTCAGGCTCCGGCGGTGCGGAAAAAGGGTCAAGGTGCCGACCCCATGAATAATCTGCAGTTGATCGACAAGAGACAGGCGGGAGGATAGCTGCTGACCTGCCCGCTCACAGAGAATTGGAGGAGTGTCGAAAAGCCTAGCAACTATCAGGAAGTCATCGGCGGCAACGCAAAATGTGTTGTGCATGGCAGCGCCAAGACCACCGCTGCAGACAAATGGCATATTGATGCGTTTCTCGGCAATACGCTTTATAAGATCAACATAGGATCTGTCATTGGTGGAAAGGGCCCTATGGGTAACATGGACAAGTTCCTCACTGAACTTTATTCCACCTATACTGATCTTCATTGCGGCAGTTCCTGAAAAATAATCGTCCACTCGTGGCCGGCATACAAAAGGTGAGATCCTCCGGAAAGATCCGGAGGATCTTAGGCAGGATTGTCTTTACAAACTATCTTCGACAATCTCCATCAGTTTGTCCATATCGATGGGTTTTGGGATAAAATCATCGGCCAGAGTAGTCTTGCCGCCGATATGGGTGTAGTTAGTCGAGGAGATCGCCTCGGTGACAGCAGTCAGCAGGATAACAACAATACCTTTGTATTCGTCTGAATTTTTCAGTTCATCACACAAAGTGTAGCCATCTTTCCTCGGCATCATCACATCAAGGATAATCAGAGCAGGCCGCTCTTCCTTGATTTTCGCCATGGCCTCAACCCCATCATAGGCCTTGGCAACCCGGAAATTTTTACTCTCAAGTTTCATGGCGACCATTTCCACCAGATCCGTATCGTCATCTACTACCAGGATGAGTTTTTTGTCACTCATGTCATAATCCTCCTCGGATATTATTAATTATTTTGTTCTTCCAGTTTTTTTATACCTGAGGTCTGGGCAAGAGCCCTGCCCGTTCGACGATTTCCTTGACCTTTTCTTCCCAATCGATGGCCATGATATGGAAACCGGCAACACCCTCAACCTTTTTCAGTCGTTCAATAGTTTCGACACAGATGGTGACTCCCTCTTCCGCTTGTTTTTCCTTGGGAACTGAGGCCATCCGATCCACAATCTCCTGCGGCACATCCATGCCCGGCACCTTGGTCTTCATATAGCGGGCAGCCCCAAGCGATTTGATCGGGGTCACACCTGCCAGAATATAACACTTCTTATGCAGACCTCGGGCACAAACCTGCTCCATCCATTTCTCGAATTTATCTACATTAAAAATGCATTGAGTCTGGATAAAATCAGCCCCGGCGGCAATTTTTTTAGCCAGGCGCAAAACCCTCAGTTCAAAAGGGTCGGCGAAGGGATTGGCGGCTGCGCCGATAAACATCCGCGGTGGATTTTTTAGCTCGGCTCCCCCTTGGAATTTTCCTTCGTCGCGCATCCCCTTGACCATCTGTATAAGCTGGATGGAATCAATGTCGTGGACATTCATCGCCATCGGATGGTCGCCGAACTTGGTATGATCACCTGAAAGGCAGAGCATCGTATCGATGCCCAGCGAGTAGGCGCCGATGATATCGGCCTGCATAGCAAGACGGTTACGGTCACGGGTGACCATCTGGAAGAGCGGATTCAACCCCTCCTGCTTTAAGAGGACCGAGGCTGCAAGACTCGACATGCGCACCATCGCCGTCTGGTTGTCGGTGACATTGACTGCGTCGACAATACCTTCAAGATGCTTGCCCTTCTCCCGCACCTTATCGGGCAGAGCTCCCCGCGGCGGACCACATTCCGAGGTGACCGCCAAGTGACCTGCTGCCAATATCTTTTCTAATCTGCTTTCAGTTCTCATTCTGCCAAATCCTCTCTGATGATCTTTCTTGGGCCAGCGCCTCCGCCCGGTCTCCAGTCTTTTGCCGGGGTGATTTCAACAAACCGCTCTTCCTGGCCAAGTGCTTTTAACCTTTCCCAGATCAGTGCCCAGGCACAGTCTACGTCGTCACCGATCTCACAATGCCCGCCAGTTGAACCGCCGCAGGGACCATTCATCAGCTGTTTGGCACATCGGGCAATGGGACAAACGCCCCCGGTCTGTCCGAGGAGACAGTCGCCGCAGCCCTGACATCTCTCGCTCCAAACCCCCTGCCTCTCTGAAGCCCCCATGAATTTGGTGTTGACCGCAGGGAAGACTGGCTTGTCCTTGAAGCGACGGGCAATTTCCTGGACGCCACAACCGCAGGCCATGGACATGACCGCATCGACACCATCGATCATCGACACAAGTTCATTTACGTATTCCGGATCACACTGGCGCTCCAGAGTATGTTCACGGATTTCGACATTTGTGCCGCTCTTCAACATTGCCATGTGCAAACCCGAGGCGAGAAGACCGACTTCTTTCCGGCCTCCGGCAGCGCACACCGTCACACATTCGTTGCAACCGACCAGGAGTACTCGTTTAAAGGGTTTGAGATACTCAATGAGCTCTTCTAAAGGTTTTCGTTCTGCAGTGATCATTATCTTTCACTCTCCTCTCAAATTATACCGGTAAGCTGCGAAGTGTTTTCCTTACCGACCAAGGCAACATGAATCGGACTGGGGCCTAGCTTCCGAATCTTTTCAGTCATTTCTGTAGCAGCCTGGGCAAAGCGATAGCCCATTCCGGCAGACATCATGACCATCTCGAGTCGTTCTCGTTCTATGCCGATCTCGTCCAAGTACTTCTGCACATTTTCTACCAGGCGAGCGGCTCGAGCATTGCCGTTCTTGAAATGGCAGTCACCTTCCAGACAGCCCGCCACATAGACACCATCTGCCCCCTTTTCAAAGGCCTTTACAAGGTGCAGGGCATCGACCTTGCTGGAACAGGGGACTCGAATAATCTTGACGTTTGCGGGATAGGCAAGCCTCTGACTTCCCGCCATATCGGCAGCCGTATATGCACAGTAATGACAGCAAAAAGCCACTATCACCGGTTCAAAATTTTCCATTATGCAATATTCCTTTCAAAAAGTTCTTCCAGCTTGGCAAGTATTTTATCGTCTTCAAACTGCATGAGCTGAATCGCCTTGGCCGGGCAGGCCGAGGCACACATCCCGCAACCATGGCACTTGGCCGGATCAATTTCCGAGTAGCCGTCGGCGTTAATAAAGGGGATACCGAAGGGGCAGGATCGCACACAAATGAGACAGGCTGCACAGCTGTTACGGTCAACTCTTGCAGCTCTTGCGCCGAGATTAATCGAATCTTTGGCAAGCATTGTCCTGGCCCGGGAGGCAACAGCCAGGGCCTGGGCCACACTCTCACCGATGAGTTTCGGGGAATGGGCTGTGCCGGCAACAAAAAATCCAGGCACCTGCAGGTCGACAGGGCGCAGCTTGACATGATCTTCGAGGAAATAGCCGTCAGTCGTTCGCGGCAGCTTGAAGATCATAGCCAGCTCGTTGTTGGAGTCCTCGTCGGCCACAAGGCCGGTGCTGAGACAAAGGTGATCGGCACTGACCGTGAGCGTTCGACCGAGAATCAGATCAGTAAAGGTGACGTCGACCATGCTCCCAGCCGTTTCAACCTGCGGAGGATTGTCAAGGCTGTAGCGGGTGAAAATTACCCCGAGCTCGCGGGCCTTTTGATAATACTCTTCCTGGAAGCCATACGTCCGCATATCACGATACAGAACAAAGATGCGGGCATCAGGGTTCAGCTCGCGTATCCGCAGGGCATTTTTGATGGCACTTTGACAGCAGATCCTTGAACAGTTAGGATTTTCAGCGGTTCGTGAACCAACACACTGGATCATCACCACATTGTCCCAGGCCTTGACTGCCTCGGGTTGCTCTTCAATGGTATTCTGCAGGTCAAGCTGGGTTGAAACAGCGGCACACTCACCCAGTAGATACTGGGCCGGCCTGTTCGACAGGGCACCGGTTGCAAGAATGGTGACGCCGTGTTCAATCTGCCGGTAGAACATCTGCTTGCCAGTCTGCATGCCGGTCTTGAACATCCCTGGCATACCGCTGTGATCGACGATCAGGGCACGGGTGATGACCTGGATATTGTCGTGCGCTTCGGTCCGGGAAACCAGATCCTTGACAAAAGCCTGGACGTCGCCTTTCTCGAGGGTTTTCCTGATTTTTGCCGCCGTCCCACCAAGTTTCATAGATTTCTCGGCGAGATAAACCTTCAGACCCTGGTCGGCAAGCTGCAATGCCGTGGTCATTCCGGTGATGCCGCCGCCGACGACCAGGACGTCTTTGTTCATCGGCAGACTGTGATCAACCAGCGGCTGTGAACACACAACACTGCCGACCGCCATCCTGATGAGGTCCTTGGCCTTCTCTGTCGCCCTTTGCGGGCTGTTGGCATGTACCCAGGTGGCCTGGTCACGAATATTGGCGATCTCAAGAAGATATTTATTCAGACCAGCCTTACGAATGACCTCCTGGAATTTGGCTTCATGGGTCCGCGGTGAACAGCCACCGATTACGACCCTGTTGAGCTTTTCATCCTTGATGGCCTGTTGAATCTGCTGCATCGATTCCCGGCTGCAGCCATGCCCTTTCAACTCGGCAACTGCAACATGGGGAAGGGTCTTGGCGAAATCTGCCAGGGCCCCGGCATCAACGACTCCGCCGATGTTCTCACCGCAATCACAGATAAAGACACCAACTTTGGGGTCTTCTCCGACTACCCCCAACTCAAGCGGCAGGATTTCTTTCTCCCGCTCGACCTTGTCAACCGCCCCCAGATCATTGCCGGCCATACAGGCAGCGGCACTGGCCTGGATCATGGTCTCAGGAATATCCTTTGGTGACTGGATGACACCGGCGACGTAGATCCCCGGTACCGAGGTGGCCACCGGATTGAATGCATCGGTTATTGGAAAACTGCCTGCATTCAGTTCAAGTCCGAGTTTTTCCGCCAGTTCCCGAACGTCATCCGCTACCCGAAAACCGGTGGAGAGCACTACCATGTCAAATTCTTCGCTCAGGTTGCTGCTGCTCTCTTCAGAACTGTAGGTAAGAGTGAGAGTTTCCGCGCCGGGGTTCCTCAGGATATCATGGGGGCGACTGCGGACAAAGCGCACCCCGAACTCTTTTTTCGCCCGGAGGTAATAGAGTTCGTAATCCTTTCCCAT
>JAHJLI010000105.1 GCA_018821785.1 Pseudomonadota bacterium | reverse complement strand
AGCCGGAGTCATAGGGTATCTGCCCGGCGAGGATCTTCACAAAGGTCGACTTTCCAGCGCCGTTTACCCCAACCACCGCAACCTTGTCGCCGCGACTGAGGAGCAGTTCAACCTCGCTGAAAACCGGGGTTTCACCAAAGCTCTTGCTCACCCCGTCGACGCGCAGCACATCGCGACCCGAATCTGGTGCCGGGGGGAAGGTGAATCTGATCTGCTGCTCATCATCGGCCAGCTCTATGAGGTCCATTTTATCCAGCTGCTTCACCCGGCTCTGCACCTGTTTGGCCTTTGTAGCCTTGGCCCTGAACCTCTCGACAAAGCGCATGGTCTGTTTAATGCGCGCCTGTTGATTATCATAGGCTCCCTTTTCGATCGCCCTCCGTTCCTCTTTCTCCTTCACATAATAACTGTAATTGCCTTTATAGACATCAATGCGGCCGTAACTGAGTTCCCAGGTGGTATCTGTTGTCTTATCGAGGAAGGTGCGATCATGGGAGATAATGACCATTGCCCCCTGGTAATTACGCAGGAATTGTTCGACCCAGGTCAGTGAGTCAAGATCGAGGTGGTTGGTCGGTTCATCAAGAAGCAAGAGTGATGGCGCTTCCAGTAGCATCTTGGCGAGTTTCAGCCGCATCTGCCAGCCACCTGAAAAGGTCGAAACCGGTTTGTCCATGTCCTCCCGGCGAAAACCAAGTCCGAGCAGCACCTTTTCAATCTTGCCGCCGATAGTGTAGATATCGCTGCCATCAAGCCGATGCTGCAGCTCGCCCTGACGCTGAAGAAGGAGTTGAAATTGATCGGAATCGGGCTTCAGGCTGCGGATCTCTTCATGCAGTTCGGCCACTTCCTCCTGCAGAGCGAGAAGCGGTGCAAAGGCCGTCTCGGCCTCCTGGAAAAGTGATAACTCTGAAAAAAGCTCGGCCGACTCCTGGGCGAGGTAGCCTACGCTGAAGTGTTTGGCACAGGTGACGACGCCATCGTCGGTTGCCGCCACCCCGGCCATAATTTTCAAAAGAGTGGTTTTGCCGGCCCCGTTCACACCAACCAGGCTGATGCGATTGCCGCCATACACCTGAACGGAAATGTCTTTGAAAAGATGTTTTTCGCCGTAGCGGATATCTAAGTGATTAACAGACAACATATTCTATACTTCCCCGAGCCATACTTTTGTCTGGCAAGATTGTGAAACGACCGGAATAACCGAGTTGTTCCAGTCGCCGTATATTTGACCTTTTCACGCCCACCACCGCTCCGTGATCGCGATGGGAGATATACAGGCAGAGGTTCTCCTCAGGGGCAAGCTGCACCAGCCTCGCACGGATACGCTTCAGCCACAGCCTCGACTGCACCAGTTCACCAAAAGCGGGATGATATGGTCCGGCGACGAAATTTTGAGTAAGAGATTCGGACGGCTGTAGTCCCATTCTTACCACCTTTATACCCGCCGCCTGCAGTTTTATATAGGCCCTGGCGGTCAGGGCAATGGCCTGGTTCAGACTCTGCGGCTGATAAAGGTTTTTCCTATAACGCTCTTCCGGTGCAGATTCTTTGACTACCAGAACCGGATACAGTCGGACAAAATCAGGTTTCATCCTTACGACCTCGTCGATGCCACGAAGAAAAGAGCAAGTGGTCTCTCCCGGCAAGCCCGGCATCAGCTGCAACCCCACCTCCATCCCCACTGCTTTAAGCTCTGCAAATGCGATGCGGCAATGCTCCGCAGTATGGCCGCGACTGTTCTCGGCAAGCACATCATTATTGAAGGATTGCACACCCAGTTCCACCACGCCTACCCGAAAGTCTCGCAGCAACTGACAGATCTCCGGACTGATGCAATCCGGTCGGGTCGACAGGCGGATACAGTCAACCTTGCCCGCGACCAGATACGGTTGCACCTCTGCCAGCATCGCCATCTGCTCGCTCACCGGCAGACAGGTAAAGGAGCCGCCGTAGAAGGCAACCTGCACCTTTTTCTTCAAGGGACTACGCGCCAGCCACAGATTTATGGTCGCGGCCACGTCCACCGGCTGGCCTTCATCGCCTCCACAACCGGAAATTTTTTCCTGATTACAAAAAAGACAGTGATGCGGGCAGCCTGCGTGCGGAATAAAGAGAGGAATTACCAGAGACATACGGATCAACCGTTTTCCGCTATAATTTTTGCCAAGGCAGCCGCGGCTGCTTTCTGCTCCGCCTCTTTTTTCGATCCGGCCTGGCCGGTGCCTAGGATGTGTTCCTGAAAGCAGACAGCAACGGTAAAGAGCTTTTGATGCGATGGTCCTTCCTCAGCCTCTATTCTGTATGTCGGTGCCTCGTTGTGCTTTTCCTGCAGCACCTCCTGCAAACGACTCTTAGCATCGGCAATCAACAGCTCTTCCTTCTTCCCTTCAATGTCCGGCAAAAAAAAGCAGGCCACTAATTCTGCGATGGACGAGTAGCCCCCATCCTCAAAAATCGCCCCGATTACAGCCTCATAGGCGCAGGAGAGAATCGAAGATTTGCTTCGCCCCTGGGACGAATCTTCGCCTTTCCCGAGGGCGAGGAATTTGCCTAAATCGATAGTCCTGGCCATTTTTGCCAGGTGCTGCTCGTTGACCAGAGAGGCCCGCAGCTTACTCAACTCGCCCTCGTGTAACTTGCCATACCGATTGAAAAGGATGTGCCCTACAGCCAGATCAAGGACCGCATCTCCTAAAAATTCAAGCCTCTCGTTATTGACGCAGAGGCCTCGCTCAAAGGAGTAGGAGGAGTGGATAACTGCAGTCTGCAGGAGGCGTAAGTCGGTAAAGCGATAGCCGAGCAATTTTTCCAGTTTGCTCAATTCTTCCTTGTTGATTCGCACCAGCGAATCAATATCCGTACCCATTTTTTAATATTTTCCTTGTGAATTTTTTCTGCTATGGTATAAAAGTGTCCTTCAAACAGGCGGCGTAGCCAAGAGGTCAAGGCAGTGGTCTGCAAAACCATTATTCATCGGTTCGACTCCGATCGCCGCCTCCAGTAATTTTAAAGGGATTACAGATTGTCACAATCTGTAATCCCTTTTTTTATTTGTAGTTGGTGTTAGGGGAAAAGTCCAGCCGCCGGATAAATCAGGCCTGTAGATACCTTAATTTGTCCGTCCGGTCAAGCCGGTTGCCACTCAACCCTTTTTTATACCGCAAGGGCATAAGTTTCGTTTGAGCAGAACAGCTGCTCAACTCAGCTTTATTGAACAGGGATTCCCCAAATTTCTTCAGAATACTGTTTTATGGTCCTATCTGTCGAAAACTTACCCATCCTCGCCACATTGAGAATGGCCTTTCTGGTCCAGGTGGTAGAATCGAGAAAGGCGTCATTTACCTGATTTTGACAGGCAATGTAGGCCTCTAGATCGAGAATCAGCAGATACGGGTCATGCCTGCTCATCAGGCTGTCAACTACCGGCCGGAATAAATCTCTGTCGCCATTACTGAACGATCCGTTGCCGATACTTTCGATGATATTCCGAATGCCCTCATTTTTTTGACATATCTGCTCCGGGGTGCGGCTACTGTTTTTCCTCTCGAACTCAGCCTCTTCGGCGGTCATCCCGAAAATGAAGATATTTTCTTCTCCAACCTCCTCACGGATCTCGATATTGGCTCCATCAAGGGTTCCGATGGTCAACGCGCCATTGAGGGAGAACTTCATGTTGCCAGTGCCAGAAGCCTCGGTGCCGGCTGTTGAGATTTGCTCTGACAGGTCGGCCGCCGGCATGATGATCTCCGCCTGGCTGACGTTGTAGTTTGGAAGAAAGACCACCTTCAGGAGATTTTTGACACGCGGGTCCTTGTTGATGACATCGCCTATGGAGGTAATCAGCTTGATTATCTGTTTAGCCCGGGAGTATGAAGGTGCCGCCTTGCCGGCAAAAATCGCGGTTCGCGGCGCCATATTGCCTGCATCACCGTGAATGATCAGGTGATACAGATGGATGAGATGCAAGGCGTTGAGGAGTTGCCGCTTATATTCATGAATCCTTTTCACCTGGATATCAAACATCGACTGGGGGTCGACCGTCACCCGGCAGTGTTTTTTGATATACTCCGCCAGGTGCGCCTTGTTGCTAAGTTTTATCCTCTGCCATTCAGCCCGGAATTCCGGGTCGTCAACAAAGGATTCAAGGCCGCGCAACAGGTCGAGATTGGTGATCCAGCCCGAACCGATGCGACCGGAAATAAGCTTTGCCAACTCTGGGTTGACGTCAAGGAGCCAGCGGCGCGGGGTAATACCATTGGTCTTGGAGTTGAACCTGCCTGGGAAGAATTCGTTAAACCCGGGGAAGATCCGCTCTTTCAGTAAAGTTGAATGGAGTTCCGCCACGCCGTTGACCGAGTGGCTGCCGATGACTGCGAGATGGGCCATTCGCACCATTTGTATCGGTCCTTCCTGGATAATCGAGAGTTCAGCCAGCCTTCTCTCGTTGCCGGGATACCTCTGGGCGACTTCATCGAGAAAACGTTTATTTATCTCAAAGATGATCTGCATATGTCGTGGCAACACCCTGCTCATCATGTCCACCGGCCATCGCTCCAGTGCTTCGGGCATAAGGGTATGGTTGGTGTAGGCAAAGGTTTTGACACAGATGTCCCATGACTCCTCCCAGCCCATACCCTCAATATCGAGGAACAGTCGCATGAGTTCTGGAATAGCAATGGCTGGGTGGGTATCGTTCAATTGCACCGCCACCAGATCTGCGAAGTTGTTGAAGGAACCGTCTTTTTTCTTAAAGCGCCGCATGATATCCTGGAACGTTGCAGCAACGAAGAAATACTGCTGTTTGAGGCGGAGTTCCTGGCCGGCATAGTTGTGGTCCGGCGGATACAGCACCTTGGAGATTGTTTCCGAACTTACCTGCGACTCAACCGCTTTGATATAATCGCCTCTGCTGAAGTCAGCAAGATCAAGCTCCCTTGAGGCATGAGCCGACCACAAGCGCATGTTGATGACATGGTCGTTTTTATAACCCGGCACCATGATGTCGCTGGCTTTGGCCAGGACATCTTTGGTATTCACCCATTTCGCCCGATACCGGCCTTTTCCGTCAACATAGCCATTGACATGGCCGAAGAATTTCACTGCAAAGACCGGCATCTGTCGCTCAAATTCCCAAGGGGTTCCGTTCTGCAGCCAATTATCCGGACCTTCGACCTGGTAGCCGTCAACCAGCTGTTGAAAAAACAGGCCATATTCATAGCGAATTCCATAACCGTAGGCGGGAATTTTCAGGGTAGCAATTGAATCCATGAAACAGGCGGCCAGACGACCAAGGCCGCCATTGCCGAGGGCGGCATCCTCCTCCTGGTTCCTGATCTCCGACATCTCAAAACCGAGCCCTTCCACTGCCTCGGTTGCCTCATCGAGAATACCAAGGTTGATCATGCTGTTGCCAAGCGATCTGCCTATGAGAAACTCTAATGAAAGATAATAGACCCGCTTTTTTTCCTTAGCATAAAAGGTCTTCTGGGTCGAAATCCATTTCTGCACCATCAGATCGCGCATAGTGTATGCCAGAGCCTTGTATACATCCGGTGCCCCGGAACGCTCCGGATCGCGGCCCTGAAAGCTCATCAGATGGTTGATAATGTTTTCTTTTATGTTCTTTACGTTTGAGGGGGTTGGAGGTGTCACTACAGTTTTTACCAACTCTTCGTTCTGACTCTTAACGTTTTCAAGTACCTTCATGAATCATGCCTCCAGAATAATGTTGCCGTAAATCTTTGCCTACCCGGTAGCATTTTTCACCTACTGGACAAACAAAAGGAACAGATATATCTATTCTACTTAAAAAGCTGCAAACAGCAATATGCTGTTATTGGAAATCGGAGCTGTTGTTTAAAAAATATTCTTTGGCAGGAAATATGCGAAGGTTCTCCATTTTTCTTGAACCAAGTACCACTTCGTGGTATATAACTGCACTCAGGCTTTAACAGTGGGTGACAATATAAGTTTTTCACCCAACTTATCAACATCTAACATTTCAACTTTCAATGGTAAATAACAACACAACAAAGAAGGTGGCAAATCCCTCACATCCCGGAAGACAAGGGCAACTCATCACCTACTGTATAATTTTTGTGATCGGCTTTTTGGCAGGCATTGCCTTTACCGTTTATAAAGGCGGTGTCCAGGCCCCGTCAGGCGTCACTGCCATAGACGGACAACAGGCTCCTCCGCATAACGAGGAAACCCATCAGGCAATCCTCAGTCTTGAGGCCGAAGTAACCGCCAATCCCGACAATTTTAAAGCCTGGGTAAGCCTCGGCAACATCTATTACGACAGCGATCAAGCAACCAAAGCTATTGCCGCTTATAACAAATCCCTTCTATTGCACAAGGGCGACGCCAACCTGCTGACCGATCTTGGGGTCATGTACAGGAAAGACAACCAACCAGAAAAGGCTATTGAACTCTTTAAACAAGCTATCCTGGAAAATCCCAGCCATCTGCCGTCCAGATACAACAAGGGTATTGTCATGCTCTATGATCTTGGCGATCTCCAAGGAGCAATCGCCAGCTGGGAAGATATGCTGAAGATAGATCCCCAGGCCAAGACCGCCAGCGGCCTGACCATTCGTGATCTTATCGACAAGGTAAAAGCGGATCAGACAGCAACCAAATAAATCGATGCAAGCCCAATACACAAGGAGAAAATAATGAAATTTGAGACACTCGCCCTGCATGCCGGTCAAACCGTCGACCAGGCCACCCTCTCCAGAGCCGTGCCCATCTACCGGACTGCCGCCTACATGTTCAAGAATACCGAGCATGCCGCCAACCTCTTTGCCCTGAAAGAATTGGGCAATATCTATACCCGCATCGGCAACCCGACCCAAGACGTGCTGGAGCTACGCATGGCGCAGCTGGAGGGTGGCGCCGCCGCTCTGGCCCTTGCATCCGGGACTTCGGCTATTTTCTACACCATTATTAATATCTGCGGCCAGGGCGACGAGGTGGTCTCCGCCAACAACCTCTACGGCGGCACCTTCATCCAGTTCGATTCCATTTTGCCCCAGCTGGGCATCAAGGTGCGCATGGTCGATGCGACCAACCCTGACAATATCAAGGCCGCCATTAGCGAGAAAACCAGGGTAATCTACTGCGAAACCCTGGGGAATCCATCTCTCAACATGACAGATCTTGACGCCTTGGCAAAGATTGCACGGGAGCACAATTTGCCACTCGTTGTCGATAGCACCTTTACTCCGCCCTGTCTTCTCAGGCCAATTGAACACGGTGCCGACATCGTCATCCATTCGCTTACCAAATGGATCGGCGGCCACGGCACGGGGATCGGCGGCATTGTAGTCGATGCAGCCAAGTTCGACTGGAAGGATCCGAAATTCAAGCTTTACAACGAACCGGACACGTCTTACCACGGCCTGCGTTATGCCCATGACCTTGGCGACCTGAGCCCCATGGCCTTCATCCTGCGTATGCGGCTCGTTCCCCTCCGCAACCTTGGAGCCTGCATAAGCCCCGACAACTGCTGGACAACCTTGCAGGGCATTGAAACCCTCAGCCTGAGAATGGAAAGGCATTGTACCAACGGTGCAGCAGTCGCCGAACACCTCAGCAGACACCGGGGAGTTTCCTGGGTGCATTATCCCGGACGGCCCGACTCACCCGGCCACGAATTGGCAGCCAAGTATCTGAAAAACGGTTTCGGCGGGATGATTGCTTTTGGCATCAAAGGCGGCCTTGCAGCCGGCAAAAAATTTATCGACAACCTCCAGCTGGTTTCCCATCTTGCCAATGTCGGCGACGCCAAATCCCTGGCCATCCATCCGGCATCAACCACCCATTCGCAGCTGTCGCTGCAACAACTTGCAGAAGGTGGTATCGATGAAGGCATGATTCGACTGTCCATCGGTATTGAACACGTTGATGACATCGTCGCCGATATTGACCAGGCTCTGGCCAAGGCCTCATAAATTCTGCCATGTAACTGCACCAGAGTCCCTTGCAAAGATAAAACAATGAGCACACCCGTCAGCCACCAGCCAACCCTTCAGCCTATAGTAAAAGAGTACTATACCTTTGCCGAACCGCCGGCAGAAATAACTCTCGAAAGCGGTGCGCGGCTTGGTCCAGTGACGCTTGCCTACGAGACCTTCGGCAATTTGAACGCGGCAAGGGATAACGCCATCCTGGTGGCCCACGCCTTTTCCGGAGATTCCCACGCCGCAGGTCACTATACCACCGATTCCGAGGGCGAAAAGCCAGGCTGGTGGAATTTCATGATCGGCCCCGGCAAAGGAATTGATACCGACAAGTATTTTGTCGTATGCCCCAACATTCTCGGAAGCTGCATGGGATCAACCGGTCCAAGTTCAATTAATCCAGCGACGGGTAAACCCTATGGTCTCAATTTCCCGATGATGACCATAGGCGACATTGTCACCACCCAGAAGACGCTTGTCGATCATCTCGGAATTAAACGGCTGCACGGTGTCATCGGCGGTTCTGTGGGAGGCATGCAGGTGCTGGAATGGTGTGTTCGCTACCCGGAGTTCGTCCGCGCAGCAGTTGCTATCGCCACCACCATGCGCCATTCGGCCCTGGCCATCGCCTTCAACGAAATTGCCCGGCAAGCGATTATGGCCGACCCCAACTGGAACAAAGGTAATTATTACGGAAGCAACAAGCCTGATTTGGGTCTCGCCGTGGCTCGAATGGTCGGCCACGTCACCTACCTCTCGGACCAGGCCATGCGCCGGAAATTCGGAAGAAAGCTACAGGATAAAGAGACCTTCTCCTTTGGTTTTGACGGCGACTTCCAAATTGAGAGCTACCTGCGCCATCAAGGCTCGAAATTCGTCAACCGCTTCGACGCCAACTCGGTGCTCTACATCACCAAGGCTTCCGATTATTTTGATGTGGTTGATCGTATGGGAAGGATTGAAGGCCCCGGTAACAACACCCGCGAAAAAACTAAACATCTTGTTATTTCATATACTTCAGACTGGCTCTATCCAACCTACCAGGCAAAAGAACTGGTCCAGACTTTGAAACGCTCCGGCCAGGACGTCAGTTTCTGCGAGATTGAGGCGGATTGCGGCCATGACGCCTTTCTCATCCCGGATGAGCGTCTCACAACGTTGATCAGAGGTTTTTTCGATGGTCTCTCCTGAAACCGACAACATCCGCTTTGACCTGCGGATTATAGCCTCAACCATCAAACCGGGCAGCCGTGTCCTCGACCTCGGTTGCGGCAACGGGGATCTTCTGGCCTGGCTGGCCGTCAACAAAAAAGTCATAGGCACCGGCATCGAACAGGATAAAAAAAAGGCCGCGGCCTGCATAGCCAGAGGGCTAAGCGTCCTGCAAGGCGATCTCAACCAGGAAGTGGACGACTATCCCGACTGCAGCTTCGACTATGTCATTCTCAGCCAAACCCTGCAGCAGGTATTCGAACCGGCACGACTGTTGTATTCCCTGGCGAGAATCGGCAGAAAGGTTATCGTCAGTTTTCCCAATTTCAGCCACTATTCGATCCGCCTGCAACTGCTTTTGAAAGGCATCGCTCCAAAGAATGATCAGCTCCCATACTCCTGGTACGACTCGCCGAATATTAGGGTTATCACCTTGAAAGATTTCAGAAAATTCGCACGTGACGTTGGATATAATATCCTGAAAGAAATTGCCATCAGTTCCGATCCGGCCAGCAATGAGGGCAGGATAATTCGTAAATTCACCAACATTCGGGCAGCGTATGGTATTTATATAATTGAAAAGATACGCACCAGCTGAAGCCATTTTTCAGCTCCCCTTCCATTCAATCTCTATTGCACGGGTATTTGCTTATGTCAGAGATAAAATCTACTGCTATCGACATCCAGGCGATTGGCGCCATCTGTGACCATATAGAAACTTCCTGCTGTAGTCAGCATGTGAAGGTTCCTAAGATTGTCAACGAGCTTCTGAATTCCTGGGCCACAAAGGAATGTTTTGAACATATCAGCCCTGTGGCCATCCCCTCTCAGGAGGGAATTATCGAAATTGTCGAACAGGCGCGCTGCATCCTGTTCCCCGGCTATTTTACCAGAACCAGACTCCATGCCTCAAACCTCGAATATTATATCGGCAAACAGACTACCGATCTCTACGACAAGGTATCCGAACAGGTTAACATGGCAATTCGCCATGATTGCCGGCGCAACGACCTCCCCTGCACCAACTGTGAGGCGCAGAGTCATATGAAAGCCCTGGCCTTTATCGAGGCATTGCCACGAGTTGCGGCAATCCTAGCAACCGACATTCGCGCCGCCCTGGAAGGCGATCCAGCGACCAAGAGCCCGGATGAGGTTATTTTCTGTTATCCTGGGCTCCTGGCCACTTTCGTTTTTCGGTTGGCGCATGAGTTGTATCTTCTTGGGGTGCCTATCGTTCCACGTATAATGACCGAATATGCTCACAGCAAAACCGGTATCGATATCCATCCGGGGGCCACCATCGGCTCAGGCTTCTTCATCGACCACGGCACCGGAGTGGTTATCGGCGAAACCACCATTATCGGCAAGGATGTTCGACTCTACCAGGGCGTGACCCTAGGGGCTTTATCCCTGCCGCGCGATGCCGGAGAAAAGATGCGTAACAAAAAACGCCATCCTACCATCGAGGACAATGTCATCGTCTATGCCAACACCACCATCCTCGGCGGCGAAACAATCATTGGCAAGGAATCGACCATCGGCGGCAATATCTGGCTGACGGAAAGCGTCCCTCCCGGCACCAAAGTATTGTTAAAGAGACCTGAGTTGATCTACTCAAACTCACAATAAATTTTCATTAACATACAAATTACAAAGGTGACCATTATGGCCCAGACCATTCTCGAGAGTATCGGCGACACACCTCTTCTCAGCCTTACTACCATGTCAGCTGCTAGCGGAGCAACGATCCTCTGTAAGCAGGAATCACGTAATCCGGCGGGCAGCGTCAAATGCCGGATTGCCGTATCGATGATCGAAACTGCCGAGCAACAGGGCCTTATCAAGAAAGGAACGACAGTCATAGAACCGACCAGTGGCAACACCGGCATTGGTCTGGCTTTTGTCTGTGCTAATAAAAAACTGAAACTCATACTCACCATGCCGGAGAGTATGAGCATCGAACGACGGAAGTTGCTGAAACACCTTGGCGCAGAAGTAGTACTGACCCCGGCGGCAGAGGGTATGAAAGGTGCCATCGCAAGGGCCGAACAGCTTCTTGCCGATACCGCCAACAGCTTCATGCCCAACCAATTTGCCAACCCCGCAAATCCTGCTATCCACCGCAATACGACCGCCCAGGAGATCTGGCGGGATACCGATGGCAAGGTCGATATCTTCGTTGCTGGAGTCGGCACCGGCGGAACTATAACCGGGGTGTCAGAGGTTCTAAAAGAGCGCAATCCGGCAATACAGATCGTGGCCGTCGAACCTCAAGATTCGCCGGTTCTCTCGGGTGGAAAACCAGGGCCCCATAAGATTCAAGGAATCGGTGCCGGATTTGTGCCTGCAATCCTCAATCGGGCAATGATTGACGAGGTGGTTACCGTCAGTAACGATGACGCCTTTGCGACCGCAAGAAAACTTGCATTAGAAGAAGGAATCCTTTGCGGTATCTCCAGTGGTGCGGCGGTCCACGCTGCTCTGCAGGTTGCTGGTCGGCCTGAGAACAAAGGTAAAACCGTTGTAGTGATACTGCCCGACAGTGGCGAGAGATATCTGAGCACACCCTTGCTGCTTGAATAGCGTAATGGCCATGTCGTTTACGACGGCATGGCCATTCCTTTCTTTTTGCGATTTGTTGTTATAATACAAAGCTGGACGGCACAGCCTGTTATTCGCTTATCAATTCTCTCATGGCCTTTGCGGCCATTTCAACCAATTTCTGCATGCGGGATGCCCGCAGTTTCGATGTCACCCTTGATGGCCGCACGACGATCAAGAGGATAATTAACTACCCCGTCCTCCTGCCCCAAACGGAGAAGATCACACGTATCCCCATGAAATAAGAGACAAAGATCTGTCATATTTTCCACTGGCAAACCGCAACCATTCTTACTATAATCGGCAGCTTAAACAGCACTTGACCTGAAACCTTACAAGAAAGAGCCGAAGCCATCGAAACACGTCATCTACAAGTCTTTGTTGCGGTCTATAAGACTAAAAGCTTTACCAAGGCCGCCGAACTACTGTACACCAGCCAGCCAACAATCAGCGAGCATATGCAAAACCTAGAGGCTCGCCTCAACTGCCGCCTATTCGACCGGCTGGGCCGCTTGATTTTACCAACGGCTGCAGCGCTGATGCTCTATCCAAGGGCTATAGCCATTCTCGAAGATCTTCGACGTCTTGAGGCAGACATCAACAGCGCGGGCAATGTCATTTCCGGCAAACTGATTATAGGTGCCAGCACCATTCCTGGTACCTATATTTTGCCGCCAGTCGCCGCCTCCTTCAAGAACGATTTTCCCGGCATCTCTTTTGAAATTAGGATCAACGATTCAGCAAAAATTGCCGAAGCGGTTGCCGAAAACGAGTTATTTCTTGGTGTGGTAGGTGCAAAAATTAGCACCGCCAAATTGTCTTACCAACCGTTGGCCGAGGATGAACTGCTTCTCACCGTTGCCGGCACCAATCCTGTTCCCAGCGAAATTACCATGACGGAACTCTGCCAGCTGCCCTTTATCGTACGCGAAAGGGGGTCCGGAACGAGAAAATCTCTCGAGTCCCTCCTGACCCGGCAGCACACAAACCTCGACCAGCTGAACATCTGCGCCACTCTTGGCTCCAGTGCCGCGGTAAAGGAGGCAGTTAAAGCAGATCTCGGAGTTTCGGTTCTCTCCAGACACGCGGTACAAGATGAATTGCTCAGCGGCACAATCAAAGAAATTGTAGTTACCGATCTAATGATGAAAAGAAAAATTTATGTTGTCACCTCGCCAAAACGGACGCTGCCCAACCATTACCAGGAATTTCGCAAGAGGCTTTTCGATTCCTGCACTTGCCCTTTGAAATCGTAGCTTTTTTGCATCGTAACCATAGGAAAATACACCCACAAGGATTTTAACAATCTTTTGTAGAGCTGTTTGTTTTATTGGAGAGGACGTAACCTCATAAAACCATTACTAAACCTGCGACACCCGATACACCTCTTCTATCGTCGTAATTCCTTGCAGAACTTTCATAGCGCCGTCGCCGGACAAAGTGATCATGCCGTTTTCAACCGCCTTCTTTTTTATCTGGTTGGCATCTGAAGTATGTAAAATCAGAGCCTTCATTTCCTGAGTCATCAGCAAGAGCTCAAAAATACCGCAGCGGCCTTTATATCCGGTATGCAGGCATTTGTTGCAGCCTCTCCCACGGTAGATTTTCCGCCCTCTACAGGCAGCCTCGTCAAGGCCAATTCGTCCCAGCATCTCAGGCGTCGGCAGATATTCTTCCTTGCAGTGCGGGCAGATGATCCGTATTAGACGTTGAGCAAGGATGGCATTAACGGTTGAGGCAATAAGGAACGGTTCAACCCCCATGTCCCGAAGCCTAGTGATTGCCCCGGCTGAATCGTTGGTATGCAGTGTCGAAAATACCAGGTGGCCGGTCAAGGCAGACTGGATAGCGATTTCGGCGGTTTCAGTATCACGAATCTCACCGACCAAGATAACATCCGGATCCTGCCGAACGATAGATCTCAAACCGGAGGCAAAGGTGAGATCGATTTTCGGATTTACCTGTACCTGACCTATCCCATTTATCCGGTATTCAATCGGATCCTCAATGGTAATGATATTAATGTCGGTTTTATTGATAGCGGAAAGGGCCGCATAAAGTGTCGTGGTTTTGCCCGATCCGGTCGGTCCGGTGACCAGGACAATTCCGTTTGGTGCCCGAATTGCCTTGGCAAACGGCAGGAGACGATCCTCCGGCATGCCGAGATCAGTAAGGGATAACATGACCGATGATTTTTTTAAAAGACGCAACACTACTCGCTCGCCAAAAGCGGTTGGCAGTGTCGAAACCCGCACATCTATCTCCCTGTTGGCAACTTTTAACTCTATCCTACCATCTTGCGGCAAGCGTTTTTCTGCAATATTCAACTTGGCCATGATCTTTATCCTGGAAACCAGTGCCTGCTGGACATGTTTCGGAGGGCTCAACATATCGTAGAGAATACCGTCCAGCCTTTGGCGGATATTGAGGCTGCTCTGATAGGGTTCGATGTGAATATCAGAGGCGTTGTCCCTGATAGCCTGGGAAAACATCAGGTTTACCAGGCGAATGACCGGAGAGTCACTAGTATCGTCAAGTAGATCACCAATCTCCTCGATCTCTGAGAACAACCTCTCAGGATCTTCATCGTCGATATCCTGCATGACTGTATCGGCCGAGGTCTGGGTCATGTCATAGGCATAATTGATCGCCTTAATAATGCTTTCAACAGGTGCAAGAACTATCGGCAAAGATGTATTGCCTAGAAGTTTACGAACATCATCAACAGCCTGAAAGGAAAGAGGATTACTGACAGCAATGAAACTTTCATCGACAACAGTCACCGGTACCATCCGATAAGATTTCAAAAAACCGATGGGAATATGGCTGGTGAAATCGGTGCCTATCTCACCGGGCAAGCGGTTTCTGACCTCCATGCCAAACTGTTGCCCGAGTGCACTAAGGATTTCGAGATCCTTGGCCTCGCCACTTTTTATCAGGATCTCGCCTATCAGCAGGGCACTCACCTGTTGACTGGCCAGGGCCCTTTCAACAGCAGCCGGAGCTAATCCTTCTTCTATCAGTATTTCACCTATTTTTTTCATTGCCTGGCCACAGACACATCCCTTTAAAAGACCCTCATAACTTCAATGCGCAGCCCCATTTTTTTCGATTCGCTCAATGTTTTCCCGGGCTATCTCAAGAAGGCTAGCCCCTTTTTTGCTGGAATCACTCGATTTATCGGCAATCGCTGCTGAACCGCCGGCAATTACAGCCCGATACATGTGCAAGGCAGGGTCTGTTTTTCCCTCTTTTTCAAAAATGACTCCCATGTTCATCAGGGCAAAGGGATTTTGTGGATCAATTTCCAGGACTTTCTGCAACAGTCCCTTTGCTGCCACAAGTTCCCCTGCCTGAAGCTTTTCATACCCTTCTACAACAAACTGGTTTACCTGCTGCAATTCTTCTTTGCGGGCTAAGGTCCCACCCATTATTTCATCCTTGTCCTGGGTCACGATGGCCAACTCGCTGGGATTGCGAACGATCCTGGGAGTTATGAAAATGAACATATTGGTTTTGGTGCTGCTTGTGGTGTGGGTTTTAAAAAGCCAGCCAAGCACAGGAATGTCACCAAGTAGAGGGATTTTCCATTCATTTTCTGAAGAATCATGACCGATTATTCCGCCTATGACCACCGTGTCTTTGTCATTGAGGACAACTGTGGTAGATGCCGTCCTTTTAAAAGTGGTCGGGGTATCGGCACTATTGTCCTTGATTCGTACGACTTCTGTGGCAATTTCCAGCCGCAGGGTACCCGCCTGATTGATATGCGGAACAATCGATAATTTGGTGGCTACATCTTTATATTCATACTGGGTGTAATCTTGATTGCTGGCGGTGGTATTGCGGCTAGTAATATACGGCACATTTTCGCCGACTGAGATCTCGGCTTTCTTATTGTCGGTTGTGAGAATCTGCGGGGTGGAAATAATATTGATATCCGAATCGGTTTTATAGGCGCGAAGTATAGCGGCAATATTGGGGAAGGTGACATTGCCGATTCTGATTCCCTGTTTCAGCACGCCGAGAGAAAATCCTGACGGCAATTTCGGTTCCTTACTGTTAATACCCGGCAGCATATCAAACCCTGCAGCTCCTGCAAACCCACTGACCAAGGCACCCGTCTCTCCCGAAAAGGCACCCCCCGCAGCCCATTGGACCCCGACATCAAAGGTTTTATCGGCATCTACTTCCAAAATGAGTGCCTCGAGATAGACCATTCGCCTGGGAATATCGAGTTTTTTTATTACATCCTCAAGCACCGCATATTCATCTTTTTCTGCTGTGATAATCAGGGAATTGGTTTCCTCGTCGGCTAAAATCCGCACGTCTTTGGAAATAGCTGCGGGTTTCCCCTTGCTAGGCTCTTCACTCGGCTGTTTTTCCGGCAGGGTGCTCATCACCTTTGCCAACTCAACAGCTGTGGCGTTCTGGAGATAATACACATGAATGTTTCCTTCCGGTCGCTTGATTTCGCTATCAAGAGTCGCAATAAGGCTGCGAATCCGCGCCATATCCCTGGCTTTAGCCATAACAATGAGACCATTCACCCGATCATAGGGCACAACCTTGATAGTCCCGCTCGCAAAGCCCTCTTCACCGGCTTTTTTCTGGCTGCCATCCCGCTGGTAGATGGTTGTAAAAACCCTGCCAAGGGCCTCTGCAGAGCCATTTTTTAATGGAATTACAGCAACATCCTCTTCTCTTGACTGGACATCAAGAGCCTTAATTATACCTAACAGTTTCTGTATATTCGACAGGGTCTCAGTGATTATCAACATCCCGGAAGGCCCATGGGCTATAATGACTGAACTCTGTGAAACAAGAGGTGTAAGGATTTTCTTCAATTCCTCGGGAGAGGTGTATTTGAGCGGCACCAGTTGCGTCACTACCTTGTCGCCGGGGCTCGCCGACATCCCCTCCTGCAACATCTGGACGTTCTGTGAACGTGCCCGGGCCGACGGCAATATTTTGACGATGGAACCGGTTTCCACGGCAGTAAAACCATGCACCTCAAGAACCGATTCGAAAACCCTGTAGGCCTCCTGGGCCGAAATCTTAGTTGGTGAGACGATGGTGACATTGCCCTGAACGGCTTTGTCGACGACGAAGTTCTGGCCTGTCACTTCACTGATATATTTGATAAACAAATGAATATCAACGTTGTCGAAATCGATGCTTATCGACCGACGGTTGCCAACATCATGGTCTTTTTTCAGTGCGCTTACGTTCAGCGGTCGGGGAAGTTCTTCGGCAAGGGCATTTTTGCCCTGGACTGCACAGAGGCAGACGGCCATCATGCCGATGAGGACTATTTGAAACCTGCTCATTGTCGTTGCCTTCAATATTTTTAATAATATGTATTTTATCTATTGGTTACAGGATGACGAAGAGGTCGAATGATCAAGGGGCGAATGATCCTTTTCGCCGATTTTTCAGCCTCTGTCGATATCCTAGGAATGTATTGCTGATGCAGCTCCTCTGCCGGCAGTTCTGCCAAGGTATTTTTTTTCAGCACCGCCCGAACCATGTCCTGAAGAGACTGCGCTGTCTCGCTGCCCGCCTCGATTTTCTGCACCGGTCGGAACTTCGCCGCCTCGCTCATATCAAGGATTTCATCACGACCAGCCAAGGTGAGTATAACCTTACCGCGCCGTATTTCTTTTATAATGGCTCCCTGAACTCCTTCTCCCTGCCGATATATTTTTTGTTCAAGAGTCTTTTTATCGACAATAATTGCCCGATTGCCGCCCTCATTGTCGCCAATTGTTCCAATCAAGACAATGCCAAGACTGGTCGCCTCAAGGGCGTCAAGGTTATCTGCCAAGACAGTAAACCTGTTGGCAGTATTTCCCGGCACTGCCGCGAAAAGATTTCTTGAGAGAATGATTTGATACCCAAATTTCTTGCCCATTTGTTCGGGGCCAACTAAAGGTGCCGGGAATGCCTCCGGTTGTATTGTCTCAATCCGTACCTTCGGTAGCAGCACCAGGTATTCGAAAGCCACATATCCGCCCTCAACGATGCCGATACAGCACAGGGTGATGACAAGAAGCTGAATTATAACTGAGATACGAGTCGCCATTACAAGTTTACGTACTGAAGCGAAAAGTCGGACTACTGAGAGTCCCGCCGATCTTGAAAGGCAAGGCAGTCATGTTGTAACGTTTCATGAGTCCCTGTACCATCCTCTTTTCCTGTGGGTGGATCTCTAAAAAAATGGCCTGGGGGATGAGACGACCGCCGAACTGCATTTCGCTGGCTAAAAAAGACGATACAGCCTGAAGTTCTCCAGTAAAGTCGGCGGTGAGGTCCTTGCCATTTAACGTTCCCTCGGAAAACAAGAGTTTTCTGTTTTCATATCGCAAATTGCAAACCACCTGGTAAAAATCAATTTGCTGAAGCGACAACACCGGCTGCATCAGCTCCACACTGCCGGCATCTACCACTACCTGCCCCTTGCCTGTCCCTCCCGCTAAATTTTCGAAAGCGGCTTGATAGCTGCCGGTGAAACCAAGTTTCCCTGAGACCTTTCGGTCAAGAATGACCAGGTCTTTTTGCAGGCCAGCGACATCAAGACCGGCTAGTCGGATATCGTGCATCTCAATCCTTTTGGCAGCGGCATCCACTTCAAGACGAGCAGACAACGCCCCACCGTAAAAGGTCACGGCGAGAGTGATATTGCTCATGAGCTTTGGCAGATCAGCTGTTACCGACAGGCGATCGACAAAAAACCCTGGATCTCCTGAAACGCCACTCCTGCGGAGACTGACACCGTTAAAGGTCAAGGTCGAGGGAAACTGGTAAATGATCCGGTCGATATTGCAATCACTCTCAGGAAAAATGAGTTCAAGACGGTTTTCACAAAACTGGGTGAATTTTTTTGTTGGAAAGCGCACGTAGAGCAACAAGCCGGTCAGTATCAGAGCATAGGCCAGATAGAGAATGGTGCGCCATGAAAAAATGGTCCGGATCACTTTCATACCTTTTTCTCAAAAGTGACTATTTGCAGAATCGAATCCAGATACCCTTGGCCATTGCCGTTTTCCTGGATGGAAATGCGTCGGATAAAAACTACATCCTTTTCCGACTCCACGAGAAGAAGAAAGTTAACAAGTGATTCCAGAGTGATCTGCTGGAGCTTCATTTCAATACTGGTTTCATGAAATGATTGCTCGGCGGCGCCAGTTGATGGTTTGATATAGCTGATCTGTTTTTTGACCTTGGCTTTTTCCGCCTGCCGATCAATAAATGTGAACAAGGCAAAACCTGGCTCACGGGCAGCAATTTTGGCCTGAACATCGCCCTCAGCCTTTTTCAAATTGCGATATTCCTGCTGAAGCTCCCGGACCTTCACCAATTCTTTCTTTTTTTGCTCAATTGAAAGCGAAAGATTATTGCGAGCTTCAATAAACGGAACTGCCACAAACTGAAAAATGAGAAAGCAGATGGTGAAAACCAGACCGCAGGAGAGCACCCACCCCTCACGTGTCGTAAGACTTCCTATACCCAATCTGTCCCGTAGCCTTTTGAGGAAGCTCTTATTAAAGAAATCCACCATAACCTATTTTCCAGCCAGCACCAGTTTTAGTTCAAAACTCACTGCGTCCCCATGGGGACCCTGATTTGCAGAGCTAATAACCACTTCTTTAAAGTATGGTGATTTTTTTAGTTCTTTCTGCACATTATCAACTGTGTTGAAATCCCCGGTAACGGCTTTCAGCAACAGGGTTTCAGCGTCTGCGACCAGTCGGACCACCTTGACCGAATATACAACCGGGATGCGAGCAGAAATCTCGGTGAGAAGATCGATAACCGAGTATCGCAGAGAGCTAATGCCACCCGGCCGATAGGTCGATTTTACCTCATTAACAAGGACCTGCAATTGCTGTACGGGATGGACAATCCGGCTGGTAGTCGGAATCGTCGCCGTAAACACCTCAGCAATCTGCAGCCGTAGACTCTCTTGCTGCGCTTTCATCATCCGGTATTCTTGATTAAAATATAATCCGATAAGAACACAGCTAAGAAGGATGGGAGCGCCAAGCAATACAAATCGGCGACGATAATAATGAAAGGTTTTTTTCCTGCGAAACTCTTCCTTACAAAAATTCAATACCCCTGGATGTTTGTCCGGCCCGAGGCCACATGCCATGACTCGATCCAGACATTCCGAACGGCATTTGCTTTCAGAATGCGGGTCAATACTCAGACCCAATGTAAAGTTTGCTCCGTACTTTTTCACCACCAAACCAGACATGGCGGAAAGGCGAGGCGTGGGGCCGGTGTGATAAAGAATGTTTCCGGTATCCTGCAACTGTGGAAAATGGCAGCCTAGCAAGGTCTGCCTGACGAATAGATCAAGGCGCTCATCAATGGTACACTGCACATCATTTTCAACGCGCCCAGCAAGCGAGCGAATGGTAACCACCCTGCCTTCGCGCACAATAAACAGCGTTGCCCAACATCTGTCATTATCCAGCAGGATAAAATTCCTTTGTCCTTTGTCTATAAGAATTTGAGGCAGATACATGCCACTGACGCCGATAAACTCCGATTCCATACCGGCTGCCTGCAAAACCGCCAGGCGTTCGGCGAGAAAAGTGCGTTCGATCATTGCGGCAAGAATTTCTGTTCCCTGTAAGCCGTTCTTTGTCACCACGTAGTCAAACAGCAAGGTGTCGATCTCTACAGGTATCTGCTCAGCCAGTTCCATGGAAAGGACTTGTTCAATCTTCTTTTTTCCAGTGAATGGCAGATCAATGTTTCGGAAAGAAAACAGTTCGGCGCCAAGGGTTATCCGGCATCTTCCAGGTCTAACACCTAGTTCCTGCCTTACCTGGTCAATAGCCTCAGCGAAGGAATACTGCAGGGTATCCACCTGCACACAACCGATAATCCGGGTGATCTTGGCACTGCGCTCAAGAGCCACAGCCACGACCATCTCCTCATGAATATCAAGACAAAGCAATACGTTCCCCATACCCTGTTATTCGACCTTTCGCCAAAGCATTGTAACCTGCGCCCTGTCGACCCGTTCTACCACGGCAGTCACCCTCTTCACCAGATTATCATATCTTCCAGCGCCGTTAATCTGAAAATAAGAGCTTTCGGTTGTCAGCAAGTTCTCATATATCACAATATCACCCGGCCAGCCGCCGATATTTTTATACCACTCAGGATCTGCCAGCTGCGCAGCATTACGCACATCCCTTCTGAAGGCTTCCAGCCGGTCCGTCAAATCATCGTTCATAAGAGGATCAAGACTTTTCAGGATCAGCCGCGAAGCAGTGTTGATATTGATTTTTCCGT
This sequence comes from Pseudomonadota bacterium, assembly GCA_018821785.1. GTDB lineage: Bacteria > Desulfobacterota > Desulfobulbia > Desulfobulbales > Desulfocapsaceae > Desulforhopalus_A. The sequence goes on along the minus strand of JAHJLI010000105.1, from coordinate 6,008 downwards.
TGTCGCCGAAGACCGTCAGATAATCAGCGAGCCCTTTGGTTGTAGCCGTGCCAAACAACAACTCCGGGGTTATACCCTTGACCAGCAGGAGTTCCTCAATATACTCTACCGGACCATTCTTGCAGCCATATGGGGGATCTAGCGAACGATAGTAACTGTTTTCCGCACCATAATCAGATTCCAGGTCATCTGCGTCAAGCCAGTCGACCAAGGCGTCAACAAGCTGTTGTGCCTGCAATTCATTCGAAATGGCAAAAGAATCAGACAGCAACAACCTGAGAAGTATCGCTCGGGTTTCGTTTTCCAGACTCCTGTTTCGTCCAGAAAGTCCTTTTTTCCCTCCTCCTCCCTTTTGTCGCACCAAACTATTAATCTGTAAACGACCCGACAGATCTATGATTTCAAGATGCGCTGTACCCGTTGGAAAAAGATCGCGAAGATCTTCGTCTTTTATAGCAGCCCAGAGATCGAAAAAGGAGTCGGTACTGTTGGCGCCACCGTCATACTGCAAAAATGCGTATCCGAGCTGCACTGCCGAACCGGCAATCGCCTTCAGCTGTGTATTCACTTTGTGGTTGTGCGAGGCCACATATTTTTGCCATGTTGTTTTATAATACCCAAGTGTAACGACAACAAGCAAACTGAGGATCATGACCGTAATCAGGAGGGCCATCCCTCGTTGATTCCGCCACGGTGCCAACACTACCTGCCGAAGCTGGGTTGGTAGTGTCCGGGCCTTACACCTTGCTCCGGTCATGCGCGGCACCTTACCTGTCACCCTGTTGCGGTAAAGCAACGATCGTTCTGAATACTTGTGTTTTCTTTGCGGACGTGTTTTCGGAGAATACCAGCTCCAATTCAACCATGAACGGAATCTTCGGTGTCGCCTGATCTTTGCCAGTGTCGTCGCTGTCACTTTTCCATGTCGTGACCACACTTCCTGCCATATCATGGTAGGTGAAGCGGATTTCCTTCAGGCCACTACACAGCAGATACTTTTGCGTTACCTCCTCATCAAGTTTGACCCCTGGCATAATTGCCACTTCGGAGCGATACAGGGAAAATAATCCGCTTCGGTCATCCACTTCAGCAAAGTATCTGATCAAAACACGACCACGCGGCATATCGGTTTTACCCAAAATAATTTGTGCACTGGAGAGAAAAGAGAGGTTGTCCTTCCGCGCTCCCGCAAAGGATTGTTCCTCACCAAGAAAATAACCGCTCTTGCCGAGAATGAGCGATTGCAAGTCCTCGGTCATGCGGGAAAGGACGAAACCACCTCTGTCAGCCAGAACAGCGTGTTTCTCCGAACTGTGGATGATGGTAAAGATCGTTCTATAGGCGCCATAAACTGAAGACACAACCACTGCAAAAATGAATATGGCCAACAGGACTTCTACCAGAGTGTAGCCCTGGCAGAAGTTTCCGGCGGCAGGCTGCCCATCTTTTCTATTCCTTCCGCGGCACATACGAGGTGAGGGTATATTGAAATTTTGTTTCACCCCATGAAATCATCAGGCTGACACGCTGCAGTTTTGCTGAAATACCGGCAGGAATTTGTCTGTTCGCCACATTCACATCTTCCACATCAAGATGCCAGGTGTAGTCAGGAAAATCAACGCCGAACCCCCCTGTATTATCGGCCATGGGCAATATCCCGCTCTCTACCTCAGCAATTTTGGTAGAGGCTAATATTGGTGCAATGTTATTAAACTTTGACTCAGTCACCCGGGCGAGACTTTTCGATTGCGAACCTAAAAGGGTGACAAAGCCGATGGCGATGAGAGCTACGGCGATCATGACCTCCAAGAGGGTAAAACCTGGTTTACCAAGTAAATAATGGCATAAATTAAAAAAATGTCTTGCTTTCATTCTCATAAATTTACTGAACAACCCTGGTTTGCGGGTCGGTTATCTGTACTGAGTCAACAAAGGGCAAAAATTTCAAAGTGAGGGTGTGGCCGGCATCATCTGCAAAGCCAATACTTGTCTCATGCATATACCCTTGTCGAGTGATCCACACCGCAACCTGCTCCATAGCAGTTACGTCCTTGCCGGCAAGGATTATTTCCTCGATGCGGACACTCTTGGGAATCCGAAGGTGTCCGGTCACTTCATGTTCACCGTCCTCGGTCTTAAGATCCCGATCGTACCAGAGCCGGTTTTCCAGTCGATTGATATAAAGAAAATAGGGTTGTTGAGTGCGAAGTGCCAACTCCCTTACTCCATTGACCAAGCCGATGGTCTTTCTTGCCGTCGACTTTAAAGGATCGCTAAAAAGGGAGTCGCGCAAAGCCGGGATACTAAGGGAAACCATTATACTGATCAAAGCACACACTACCAGCAGTTCAACGAGACTAAAGCCTTTTCCAGCCAAAGACTTGTGGCCGAAACGAATCGCTTGTTTATCGCCCAATGTTATTCAATTTCCCAGTTGTTGATATCCCTTGCCGATTTTTCACCTCCCGGTTCTCCATCGGCGCCATGGGAGCTGAGATCGAAATCACCTTTTGCTCCAGGCGAAAGATAGACAAACCCGTGCCCCCATGGATCGACCGGAACCTTGTTTTTCTCCAGATATCCTCCTGTTCGCCATTTGGCCGGGAGTTTTCCGGAAGCCGGAGGTTCGACAAGTGCCTGCAGTCCCTGCTCCGTCGAAGGATACATGCCGTTATCCAGTCTATACATCTTCAGGGCAGTTTCAAGGCCCTGGATCTGCATGACTGCCTTCGTCCTCTTTGCTTCCTCCGGATGCCCCATGATCTTTGGGCCTATATAGCCAGCGAGAATACCTATTATCACCAGCACAACAAGGAGTTCGATCAAGGTAAAGCCTCTCTCCTTGCCTATCATTAGTGGTGGTGAATATGATGCAGTTTTACAATACATACAAGAATGCCTTAACTGAAATAAAGATAAACTAAACCATGAAATTTCAACCAACAACCTCTTGCACCATAGCCGACATTCCTGTTGTTTGCGACTTCAACTTGTAGCAAAATTGCCAATGCAATCTCATTGCCGCGTCTTTTGGTCTTTATGATTCGTTGGCTAATATTATTTAATCAGCTGATTCATTTCGAAAATCGGTAAGAGTACGGATACAACAATAAAGCCAACAGCCAATCCCATTACGACGATCATTATCGGCTCAAGGAGTGACGTCATAGCCACAATGGCAGTTTCAACCTCTCGCTCGTAGGAGGTAGACACTTTTTTCAACATTTTTTCTAGGCTGCCACTTTGTTCTCCTACGGCCACCATCTGTACGAAGGTTGGTGGAAACCACTGAGAATCTGTCAATGCCCCTGTCATGCTCTGTCCTTTCTCAATCCGCTCCATTGCCGAATCAATGACCTCTGATACCTGCACATTATTTACCAGAGCCCGAACGATTTGCATTGCGGCCAGAAGCCCTACCCCGCTCTCGAGAAGACTCCCAAGGGTGGAAGAAACCCTGGCAAGGATTATATTATGGACCACCGATCCTAGTATCGGGCATCGAAGTTGCACAAGGTTCCACACTCGCCGGCCTCGGGGGCTTCGCACGTATCGGCTAACACAGACAACAGCGACAATGATGATGAGTATCAAGACCCACCAGAACCTTTGTAAGAAACTACTCAGATGAATCAGGGCGAGAGTCGGCAGCGGCAACACCCTCTCCATCTCATTAAATACCTGGATAATATTCGGCACAATATAGGTGAGAAGAATACCCAAGATTGCGGTCCCGATGACGGCCATAAACAGTGGATATACAAGGGCTGCCCGCAGCTTTCCCTTCAATGCCTCCTGTTTTTCACGGAAGTCGGCAAGCCGATCAAGGACAATGTCGAGAGATCCGGAAGCCTCCCCTGCTCGGACCATATTGACAAAAATCGGAGGGAAGTATGAAGGATGTGCAGCAAGAGCACTTGTCAAGGTATTGCCCTCATTGACTGCGCCCCGTATCTCGGCAATAGTTTTTTTCAAGACGGCGTTACGAGTTTGCTCGACCAACGATCCAAGGGCTTGAACCAGGGGGATCCCCGCTCCTATCAGTGTGGCAAGCTGCCTGGTCATGGTACTGATCTCTTGTGACCTGACCCGATTAAACAAGCTTGACAACTGTTCGATTTTTTTTCCAGCGGCCGAGCTGTTACTACTTTCTTGTATTGAAACAGGATAGTTACCTTGAGAACGAAGTCGCGTCCGGGCTTGAGCGCTATTGTCCGCATCGATGATGCCTTCAATTTTCTTTCCCTTTCCATCGAGAGCCTGAAACTCAAATATCGGCATTAAAATAGCCTCTACAGTCGATTCAAACTGCTTAATACAGCCTTAATGGAAGCAATGATGATGTCAGTATCCACGCCTGCCCCCCAGCTTATTTTACCATCCGGGCTTTCGAGCTCAATGTACGCCGCCGCCTTGGCGCTGGATCCTCCGTTCAAAGCATGTTCGTCGTAGCTGCTCAACTTGAATTCACCGGCTACACCCTTTTTCAGCGCCGAACAAAATGCATCGAGAGGTCCGTTACCGGAGGCCGATACGGTCACTTCTTGTCCATTTACCAGAAGAGTTGCTTCAACAGCCGCATGTGAGGCTTCATCGTTGGCACTGACATGGCGCTTAACCACGTTGAATGTCTTGAGTTCATATGGCCTTCTAATGGTAAGATATTCTTTTTCAAAAGTTTTATAGATCTCATTATGGAGCAGCGCTCGCCCTTCTTTATCGGTAACACCTTGGATGATTTTCCCGAATTCTGGATGCATAGCTTTTGGCATACGAAAACCAAATTCTTTTTCCATCACATAAGCCACTCCACCCTTTCCAGACTGACTGTTGATCCGGATGATGGATTCATAGGTGCGGCCCACATCAGACGGATCGATCGGCAGATAGGGGACTTCCCATAAACCCGATCCAGCCGACTCATATTCGTGCATCCCTTTATTAATTGCATCCTGATGGGAGCCGGAAAAGGCGGTGTAAACCAGCTCTCCTGCGTAAGGGTGGCGGGGATGCACAGACATGTCGCATACCCGCTCATACACACCTACCAGATGGTTGATATTATGGAGATCGAGGCCAGGATCGATACCTTGCGAAAACATGTTGAGGGCAAGTGTCACAATATCAACATTCCCCGTCCTCTCCCCATTGCCAAACAAGGTGCCTTCAACGCGTTCGCCACCGGCGAGCAATGCCAACTCAGTTGCAGCAACCGCACAACCTCTATCATTGTGGGCATGAAGACTGATAATTGCCGATTGCCTTCCCGTCATATGAGTGCAAAACCACTCAATCTGATCGGCATAGATGTTTGGAGAGGCCATTTCCACTGTTGCCGGCAAATTTAGTATTATTTTATTCTGGGGAGTAGGTTGCAGTATTTCCATGACTGCTTCACATATCTCCAATGCAAACTCCAACTCAGTACCGGTAAAACTCTCTGGGGAATATTCATAACGAAATACGGTTTCAGGATATTTTTGCTCTTCTTGCTTTAGTAGTCTTGCACCCTGAACTGCAAGCGTGACAATTTCTTTGCGGCTCATTTTAAAAACCGTCTTACGTTGCAAGGTCGAAGTAGAATTATACAAATGAATTATTGCTCTTTTTGCTCCCTCTACTGAGGCGTAGGTCTTGGTGATCAAATGATCTCTGGCTTGGGTCAAGACCTGGATCCAGACGTTTTCAGGGATCAAATTCTGTTCAATGAGAACCCTGGTAAAATCAAACTCTACTTGGGAAGCCGAAGGAAAACCAACTTCTATTTCGGGAAATCCGAGATCGGTCAGGAGATGAAACATCTCCAGTTTTCTCTCAAGGCTCATCGGTTGAACCAACGCCTGATTGCCATCACGCAAATCAACACTGCACCAGGTGGGGGCTCCTGTAAGAGTTTTTCCAGGCCATTGTCTATTTGCCAGATTGACCGGTGGATATGGATCGTCTTTCGGCCAAGCGTCGCGGATTGATGGCAAGGTGTCGCATAGTTTCGTCATTCGATTGCGCGT
>JAHJLI010000104.1 GCA_018821785.1 Pseudomonadota bacterium | reverse complement strand
TTCGGTCAGCTCGATCGCTTCAATGGTATTATTTCCGCCAGTCCCGGCAACGACCGGAACACGACCAGCAACCGTTTTAACGGTGAGATCTATTACCCGCTTGTGTTCAGCAAAACTGATGGTCGCTGATTCACCGGTCGTTCCACAGGGCACGATTCCGTGGGTACCGTTGTCAATCTGAAACTCAATGAGATCTACCAGTCCCTGTTCGTCCAACTGGCCGTCGATAAACGGGGTTACAAGTGCAACAAGCGCTCCGTGAAATTTATCCATGACTCCTCCTATTTATTCACCATTGTCCATCTGCACGGTCTATCAGAGCAGCGCTTCAGCGGTCAAGTTTCCTATACAAATCAGCCTGGTGGGCCCCTGCAGGTAGACATTTTCCGCCACAGGCCCATCGTGTAAATCGAATAATATTGTCAACATATCTCCACCGGTCGTAATAACCTCCACTGGAGAATCCATGCCCTTCAGCATAGATGCAAAAAGAGCGGAAGCCACAGCACCAGTGCCGCAGGCCATGGTCTCGTCCTCAACACCGCGTTCGTAGGTACGTACCTTGATTTTTCCATCGGGTAATAATTTCACAAAGTTAACGTTTGTCCCCTTTGGTTCGAACATTTCATGAAATCGTACTTTTCTTCCCCACGTTTTTACCGGGACATCGTCATCATTGACAAAAATGACCACATGGGGCACGCCGGTATTGACATAGGCCGCCGCACATTCTTCATCCCCAAGCTTTAAAGAAATATCTAATCGGAAATCATAGGGTTGAGTCATCTTTACCCGGACGACATCATCCTCCTCACAAATTTCCGCCTCCACAATGCCAGCCAGAGTTTCAAGCTTCATTTTTTTGCCGGCAATTTTGTGCCGATACGCAAAACGAGCAGCGCATCTTGAGCCGTTGCCGCACATTTCGGCAACCGAACCATCAGCATTATAAAAATTCCAGCCAAAATCAGCCTTTGTTGATTTTTCTATGAAAATAAGACCATCTGCACCGATGGAAAACATCCGGCGACATATCTTACGGGCAAGGTCCGCCTGTTCAGCCAGCGGGATACCCAGGGCCCGGTTGTCGATGATCACAAAATCGTTACCGGTACCACTCATTTTTTCAAAGGCGATGGGAAAGGTAATTGCCATCACTAAAACTCCTTATATTTTTCTCTGCACAGATGGGATGTGCATTATTTTAACATATTCGGGAAAACTTTACCCGAACGACAGAGCCCTCCAACCGCTTCCATTACGGCTAGAGGGCATCTTTTAACGCCGCGATATAATGGGCTTGCTGCGGTTAATACCTGGCTGTTGCTTCTGTTGATTTCTTGCTCTCATTTGGTGGTGTAGCCTGATCAAAGGCAGTAACTGCATAATAGTATTGTACACTGTCACCGGCTTTGGAATCAACAAAGAGAGTATAGATGGACTCAACATCACCAAGCAGTTCATAGCTATCTTTGCCAGCTGCGCGGCGATAGACCCGATAACCGCCAAGATCGGTTGCTGCACTCTTATCCCAGAATATTTTGATACCGACTGACGTCCTTACCACAGTTACTCCCATCGGTGTCGGAGGCGGATTAAGATCGAGCGGAGTTGCCGCAACAGCCTTACTGACCCTGCCGCTTACCAGATCGTCTTTTAAGACCATCATACTCCGAATGATGTAAAAATACTCCAGGCCATTACTCACTTGGCGGTCAACATAATCTGTCGCTGCTACCGGCTCTCCCAGCCGCTCGAAATCCTTACCCCCAATACTGCGCAACACCTGATATTTCATAACCCCTTCGACAGGGCTCCCGTCCACAAGTAAGGTAACCGGCTGCCACTTGAGGACAACCTGTCTATCCCCTGCTGTTGCTGTTACGCCCTCCGGAGCTGCTGCCGGCTGAAACCAGACGAAGGTAATGATATTAGAATCTGCACTGTCCGCCCACCAGCTTGTGCGGGATCGAACCTTGAAAAAATACTTATAACCGGCTCGAAGAAGAGAAAATTCATAGCTTGCCTTTCTTCTAATTTTCCCGTCAAAAGGTGGTCCTCCCCCAATCTCCATCGGTTCACCGAACGGGATAGGGCAAGCAGCACAATAGTCCTCAATCGGTATCTCTGCCCAATACAGTTCAAATGATGAGATATCATCAAGCGACTTACCGCCAATGGTTTCAACAGGGTACAACCAGTCGAGCTGCACACCTTTAAGGCCCAAGGTATACTTCAGATCGCTAATTGCTGCAGGAACTACGTTTTCCGGCGGTATAGGCGCATTCTTATAGCCGCATC
>JAHJLI010000103.1 GCA_018821785.1 Pseudomonadota bacterium | reverse complement strand
GGCGATATGTTTTTTGGGAATGACCAGAAAGTGGACCGGAGCCTGTGGGGCGATATCCCAGAAGGCCAGTACGTCATCATCTTCATAGAGTTTTTTCGCGGGAATCTGGCCCGCCACAATCTTGCAAAAGATACAGTCATCCATTGTCTGTTCTCCTTGTTGGGTTATTATTTTGTGGCCCCAGTGCGGGGTGAGGAAAGTGCAAGTTAGTTATATACAATAATGGAAGGGGTTCGTAAACTGCTTGTAGGTGAAGGATTGAGGCACAGCGGTAAGTTGACGTCTGCTCAAGGGTCGCCATCTATTGCATTCCGTCTTCTCTGACCATAGAAGTCAAACGATTCGATATTTTTCCCTGAGTGTTCGTGAAAGGTGGTTGACCATGGCAAAGGCCCTGGCGACGGTTTGCCCCTGGTCTTGATTGACGAGGCAGCAGGTGGCCGGTGAGAGCATGCTTTTGGCGATAATGTATTCGATATCCAGCCCTTTTTTGCTTAAGTGTTGCCAGATTCCTTCCAGTTTCATGCTGAGAAAGCCCAGGCTTTCTTTGGAGAATGCCTCAAAACCGGTGGGGATAATACCCCAGACAATAACTCCGCCACGATCCAGGAATTTTTTAATCGATCCGGCGCAGGAAGAAAAGATCTCAGCATTGGTATAGATGTCCATGGAGAGGATATCCATATCAAGATTGAGAAGGAAATCCCAGTCTGGGTTGCCGCAGAGATGGATGCCCCGTGGTCCGTCGACCATCGAAAAGAAAGTATCAAGATCGGTTTTCGCCTTCTGCTCGCCATAGCCGGACATGGCCGAGAAAATAAACTGCAGTCCCGGTTCGTCGATAAACATGAAGGCATTGCCATTGCGCTCTTTCAGCCGGGCCAGCTGGACATTGATTCTCTTGGCCATGAACTCAAACATAAAGGGCCTGATCGTATCGTCAAAGAGGATAGGGCGATCATCCTGGTCAAGAACATTGAAGCCAAAGCTGATGGGGCCTTCCAGCTGGCCGCGGATCGCTGGCCTGTCCACAAGATCTCGAAAGAGAAAATCATGATACACCTGCGAATATTGGGGGCTGATATCGAAATATGAGGGATCGTCAAAATGGCTCATGGTCTCTTCGAATTCGCCAATAAATGTATCGAGGGAAAATCGCAGGGTCCTTTTCTCCAGATCAAGGACGATGCCTGGAAAATGTTCCGCCGCCTGGACATACATGTCTTCGTAATAATTGAAATTCGGCAGTTGCGGCCAAAACGGCACATCGAGAGTCAGGGCTAATTCAAGGGCCTCTTTGATATTTTTATGGGGCATGACGGCCATCGCCGTGGTCAAGAGATTTCCGGGGATCGGCATGTGGGTTCTCCTTTAAGAGAGTTTACAGTTGGAAGTCACCAAGATTATCTCCGCTGAGAGCAACCAACCGAAATGTTTCCTGTAGCAAGTATAGAGTAATCATTTATTTGACTATATGATTGACCTAGGTCAAAGACTGCGCTGATGGTTTCGATTTGAATATGTTATCCATGCAATTCCAACAAATCAGGGGGGGGACGATGCGACCGGCGAAAGATGATTTGTGCAGCCCAATAAACATTGCCGAAGAAGATATTCTCGAGGCGATGAGCGAAATTCAGGGTTATCTCGACATTAGCCCAGGCGATTTTAAAGAGATCTTCCAGTTTGCCTATCGTCATGCCGTAACCCGGATAATGCATTCAAGGAAGGCGGCCGAAATAATGACCAAGCAGGTTCATTGTGTCGAATTGGCCATGGACCTGCGGCAGGTCGCGACCTTTCTCGCTGAAAAAAAGATTTCCGGGGCTCCGGTGGTCGATGCCGAAGGCAAGGTTGTCGGGGTCGTTTCGGAGAAGGACTTTTTACTTAAAATGGGTGTCGGAAAGTCGGCATCGTTTATGGAAATCATCGCCCATTGCCTGAATAATAAGGGCTGTGTAGCGACCCTGTTACATAACCATAACATCGGCGAAATCATGTCTGCGCCGGCCGTAACCGCTGGGCCTGACATGACTATTGGGGCGATATCTGCTCTTTTTGCCGACAAAAGAATCAATCGTCTGCCAATTGTCAATCGAGATGACAGGCCGGTAGGGATTGTAACCCGCACCGATCTGGTCAACTCCTATTGTTTGTCCCGGTAAGAGGCCCGCACTATGGTATTTTTGCAAAAAATGAAAGGTGGCGGTCAAAGCCCACCCCGAGTGAGCCTGGTGGAGGTGTTCTGGTCATGGGTTGGGAGTTTCATCGGCATTGCTGCAGTTGCCCTGATTCATTACAGTTTCCTTGACGAAAAAGGTTTAGTCATGCTCATCGGTTCGTTCGGTGCGTCCGCCGTGCTTATTTATGGAGCCGTTCGCAGCCCTCTGGCTCAGCCCCGTAACCTGCTCGGTGGACATATCCTTTCAGCCTTTATCGGGGTTACAGCCTTCCTCTGGTTTGGCGGACAACCCTGGCTGGCAGCAGCTTTGGCCGTTGCCACTTCGATTGCCGCCATGCATCTCACCAAGACTCTTCATCCACCCGGCGGTGCCACGGCCTTGATTGCAGTTATCGGTGGCGACGGCATTCACAACCTTGGCTATCTTTACGTTCTTATGCCCGCTGCCCTGGGGGCGACAGTCATGCTCCTCGTCGCTCTTGTCATCAACAATATCCCAAAAACGCGCAAATATCCTGAGTTCTGGATATAGGTAACGGTCTGGTCCAGGCATGTTTTGTCAGCACCGTCTAGTAATTGACTGTGGTTGCGAATTTTTATCGCAGGGGCGCTGCCGTATTTACGATAAACGTCCCGATATCTGCCGACGCTTCACCTGTCGAAGCTGATTTCCAGTCTGGTCCCCTAGCTGCTGCTGGACAAATTCATCAATGACCACTAAGGTGAGAGGAAGATCTTTTCCATCTGTCGCCATGGGAGCAGTGGAAAGGAACCTTCCTCCTCTCTGCCCTCGACAGTGTTATGGATATTTCGATAATTTCTGCGATTCTTCTCATTACCTTCTATCTACTGATTACTGAAAAGATCTCCGTCGACCTGACTGCTATCGGCATCATGGTGCTCCTTGTGGTCAGTAATATCCTGAGTCCAAAGGAGGCTATAGGCGGTTTCGCCAATCCGGCGGTCGTCACCGTCGGAGCGATGTTTGTAGTCTCCAAAGGCATGATGCGTACCGGTGGAGTAGAGTTTCTGGGTCGGAAAATCATCAAGATGGCCCGGGGCAACTATAAACTCGCCCTGATCATAATTCTTCTTTCCGTAGCCTTTGCTTCAGCCTTCATCAATAATACCCCGGTGGTTATTTTGTTTATCCCGGTGATCATGACCATGTGTTGTGAATTTGGTCTCAGTCCTTCGAAGTTCCTGATCCCCGTGTCCTATACTTCCATACTGGCCGGAACCTGCACACTTATCGGGACTTCCACCAACATTATCATCAGTGATCTCAGTTTCAGTTTAGGATACCAGGGTTTGACCATGTTCGAGTTGTCAATTCTGGGGGTACCGCTCGCCATCGCCGGGATTATCTTTCTCTATTTTGCCGCTCCGCGAGTGCTGCCGGACCTCGCCAATCCGATCTGCCAACTCCAGGACAGCGACCACCGCAAGTATCTGGCGGAGTTCAAGATTCCGCAAAAAAGTACCTTGATCGGCAGAAGTCCCGGGGAAATTTTCAAGGAAAAATACCCTAGCATCACAGTCATTGAACTGATCAGTAAATCACACATCTATCACCCGAACAGAGTGCAACTCACCACCTCTGCCGACGACATTCTATTGGTGAAGGGGGCACTGAACGACCTTGTCGGCATTCTGCACAACGAGGAAATAGAATTACCCTTGTCGGAAAAGGATCTCCTCCTGGGCGCGCAGAAAGACCCGCCCATAGTTGTGGAATTAATCATCTCCCCGCATTCCTCGTTGCGTGGAGAGCAACTGCGGCGAACCGAACTGGCCGGGGACCCTGATGTCAATATCATCGCAGTCAAGCGCAGCAACCTGCATATGGCTGAGCGCAATATCCACGATGTGCGGTTGCAGACAGGTGATGTCTTGCTCATCTGGTGTCATGAAAGCAAATTGGCGGCTATCCGTTCCGGGACTGAATACATCGTTATTGAAGACGTTTATGAGGAGCTGGTTCACAAACGCAAAGCCTGGTGGTCGATTATCAACTTTATCTGCATGATCGGCACTGCCACACTGGGGTTGGCCGATATTATGACATGTGCGCTGACCGCCGCTTTTCTTATGATCGTTACTGGATGT